>DATFPH010000543.1:0-2477 GCA_035264905.1 Thermoanaerobaculia bacterium | reverse complement strand
CCAGGGAATCGTCACGGTCCGCTCGGCCCTGGAGCTCCTGGGGCCGGAGTCTGACCTCCTTCTTCATGTAGGCGGGCACTACAACCTGACCGTCTATCTCATGAAAGCCGGGCGTTGCGAGGAGGCGGCCGAGCTTTTCGCGGCGGACCAGGCGCTCTATGAACAGGTCCAGGAGATCTGGCTCGAGCTCCGGCTGACCTGGCTCCGGGGCGACATCGCCGTGGCAAACGGGGACTTCGCCGGAGCGGAGCAGGCCTACCTGGACGTCCGGCGCCTGTGCATCGGCCAGGGGATCGGCTACGACGCGGCCATGGTCTCGCTCGATCTGGCGATCCTCTATCTAAAGGAAGGGCGGATGGCCGACGTCCAACGCGTGGCCGAGGAGATGCTGCCGATCTTCCAGGCCCAGGACGTTCACCGCGAAGCCCTGGCGGCCCTGCGTCTGTTCCAGGAGGCGGCACACCACCAAGAGCTGACGATCGAGAAGGCGTTGGAGGTCGCGGCCTATCTGCGGGAGGCGCGGACGGAGCCGGGGCTGCGGTTTGCGTGGCGATGAACCCACGCTGATTCCGTAGAGACGTCCCCAGTCCTCAACCACCGCGCTGACCGGGTGCACGCCCGTCGGGGCGTCTCTCCCCACGGCGGACTGGTCGCCACCTCGGGTGCCGCACTGCGTGGATTTGGACGTGAAAATGCGGATTTGGATTGCTGCGGCCGGCGCCGGCTGTCGTGGCCTGCGTGGGCGATGCGGGATCTGGATTTCTGCGGCTGATGACGGTCATCGTGGGAACTGGGGCGGAGAGACGCCCCGGCGGCGGTGGGCCCGGTCGGTTCGTGGTAGCGGACTGGGGCGTCTCTACGGGAGGCGCGGTGGCTTGTGGCGGTGGGGCGGACCTGGATGATCGGGTCTTGCCTCACGTTCAAGGGTGTCATCCCGCAGCGGGAGTGCCCACAATCTGCTATCATATTGCCCCGAACAAGCCCTGAGGAGGCGGACCATGCCGGAAAGACGAAAAGCGCTCTCTGCGTCGGTGCCCTTGCCGTTGGAAGAGGAGAGCACCTACGATATCGGAATGAAGGTTCTTGTGGGCACTGTCGTGGGTGGCAAGGTTGAGCTTCCCTCCGACTTCGTGGCCGAGGGGGCTCAGGTAATGGTCTTGGCTCCTGAATCGGGTCAGCCGGCTTACCTTTCTGCGACCCAGGAGAGGGAGCTCATGGAAGCCATGGAGCAGATCCGACGGGGTGAATACGTCGACGGAGACGCTCTCTTGAACGAGCTCCGCTCTGGCCAGCCAGGTTGAGCTACCGGATCCGGATTTCCCCCCAGGCGGCAGCTCAGATTCGAGCCGTTGCGAGCTGGTGGCGTGCGAATCGCCCGAAGGCTCCCTTGGCCTTCGCTGACGAGCTCGAAAAGGGCTTTGACCTGGCGCGTGCTTGGCCTGCCTCCGGTGAAGCCGTACGCCACCCCCAGATCGAAGTGCGCCGGATTCTCCTGGGACGCATCCGATATCACCTGTATTACTCCGTCTCGCCCGATACAGAGGTCGTTGAGATTCTGGCGCTTTGGCATACGAGCCGGGGCAGCGCGCCGAAAATCTGATTCCACGTCACTGAGCGCAAAAACCGTGGCAGCCACGGGTGAGGGTCCTTCTTGCTATAGCATGACGACCGTCATACAATCGCGTCATGCGGTACGGGGCAGAGCACAAGCAGCGGACGCGGCGGCGGATTGTGGAGGCCGGGGCGCGGCGGTTTCGGGAGAGCGGGTATCGGGCGGCCGGGGTGGATCAGGTGATGAAGGATGCGGGGCTGACGGCCGGCGGCTTCTACGCTCATTTCTCCTCGAAGGAGGCGCTGCTGGCCGAGACACTGGGGCTGTCGCTGGAGGAGGTGCGCTCGCGGCTTCTGGGCGGTCTCGAGGAGCTCGAGGGCGTCGAGTGGCTGCAGGCGGTGGTCCGGCGCTATCTCAGCCGGTCGCATCGCGATCAGCCGGGCGCGGGGTGTCCGCTGCCGACGCTGGGGAGTGAGATCGCCCGCGAGGGAGAGGGGCCGCGCCTGGCTCTTCAATCCTATCTACAGCAGATCGTCGCCGAGCTCGCGCCCCGGACTCCGGCGGCGCCCGGGCTCGACCCGGAGGACCGGGTGCTCGCCACGGCGGCGCTTCTCGCGGGCGCGCTGATGCTCGCCCGGGCCGTTCCCGATGAGGCACTGTCCGATCGCATTCTGCGGGCGGCGCGCCGGTTGGCGTTGCCTGAGACCTCTGAGCCGAAAGGGACCTGAAGGACAAAAAGGACCCAAGGGACATCAAAGGCAAGTTCCCCCTCTCCCGGGCGGGAGTGAGATTGGATGAGAAGGCCAGCCTCCCTGCGCAGTCCTATGATGGCTGCAAGGGATAACGGGCTCGAGGCCCAGAAAGGAGACTGGCCATGGGAGATATTAGCAGCAGACTGGTAGCAAACAGCAGCAGGATGACGCCC
>DATFPH010000542.1:0-1981 GCA_035264905.1 Thermoanaerobaculia bacterium | reverse complement strand
CGACGAGAGCGGCAAGGTCACGATCAACTCCAAGGAGACGATCGAGTCGGTCAAGTTCATGACCGCGATGTGGAAAGAGGCTTTCGACGAGGGCGGCCTCGCCTGGGACGATTCGAGCAACAACCGCGCCTTCCTGTCGGGAACGATCTCCTCGACGCTTAACGGCGCCTCGATCTACATCGAGTCGACGCGCAAGCCCGACCAGTACAAGACCGAGAAGGGCGCGGCCCTCCACACCGACATCCTTCACGCGCCGCTGCCCCAGGGGCCGGCCGGGCAGTTCGGGATGCACACCTTCGAGTCGCACCTGATGCCGAGCTACTCGAAGAACCAGAAGGCGGCGAAGGACTTCCTGCGCTGGCTGCACACGCCGGCGAACTACGAGAAGTGGTTCAACTCGCAGAAGGGCTTCGCCACCGGCCCGACGGCCGAGTGGGAGAAGAGCAAGATGTGGGAGGAGAACCCCGTCATGCTGCCGTTCAAGGTCGCCGGCAGGCTCGGCGAGCTGCCCGGCCGCAAGGGGCTGCCCAACCCGAAGGCCGCCGAGGTGCTGTCGAAATACGTCGTCACCGACATGTACGCCAAGGCGATCCAGGGCGGCACCGCCGAGGAGGCGGTCGCCTGGGCCGAGAGCGAGCTGAAGAAGGTCTACGTCTGAGCCTCAAGCAGGGATGAAGCCTCCCGTCCGGCGATGACCGGCGGGAGGCTCTAGCCGGAACCGGTCCCATGACGGTCAGCACCGCCGGCACGATCAGGGCGGCGCCGCAGGCTCCGCGGAGCGTGCCGCGGCGCCGCCTGCTCGAGGACGAGCGCTGGCTCGCCTTCGTGCTGCTCGTGCCGACGATGGTGCTGCTCTGCCTCTTCATCGCCTATCCGTTCGCGCGCGGCATCATCCTGTCGGTGACGGATTCGCGGGTCGGGGTGCCGGGCGCCTTCGTCGGGGCGGCGAATTTCGAGCGCATCTGGAACGACGGCATCTTCCGCCAGGCGGTCTACAACACCTTCCTCTATACGGGCGTGACGACGGTCTTCAAGCTCGGGATCGGTCTGTGGCTGGCGCTCCTCCTCAACCGCCACTTCAAGGGCAAGGCGTTCGTGCGCGCCTTCATCCTCCTGCCCTTCATCATCCCGACGGTGCTCTCGACCTTCGCCTGGAAATGGATGTTCGACCCGACCTTCAGCGTCATCAATTGGGGGCTGTTCCAGCTCGGGCTGATCAAGCGCTCGATCAACTGGCTCGGCGACCCGGACCTCGCGATGTTCTCGATCATGGTCGTCAACGTCTGGCGCGGGGTGCCGTTCTTCGCCATCAGCCTCCTCGCCGGCCTGCAGACCATCAGCCCGGAGCTCAACGAGGCGGCGGCGATCGACGGCGCGCGACCGTGGCAGCGCTTCTGGCACATCACCTGGCCGCTGCTCTTGCCGGTCACGATGGTCGTGGTGCTGTTCTCGATCATCCAGACCTTCGCCGATTTCCAGATCGTCTACGTCATGACCGGCGGCGGGCCCGCCAACGCGACCCATCTGTTTGCGACCTACGCCTACCAGATCGGCGTCGGCACCGGGCTGCTCAGCCAGGGCGCCGCGATCTCGCTCGCGATGTTCCCGATCCTGTTCCTGGTCGTGATCGTGCAGCTGCTCTACATCCGCCGCGTGGAGACCCGCTGATGATCGAGGGAGCGGCATGGCGGCGCTGGGTCTATTTCCGCCTGCCGCTCGGGTTCCTGGTGCTGTGGCTGCTGTTCCCGTTCTACTGGATGCTGATCACCGCGGTGCGCCCGGACGGCGAGCTCTACCGGCCTTGGAATGCGACGAACTACACGCCGTTCTGGACCACAAACCCGACCTGGGCGCATGTCGAGTACCTGTTCGAGGAGACCATCTTCGGCACGTGGATGTGGAACACGATGCTGATCGCGCTCGCCTCGACGGCGATCTCGCTCGTCTGCGGCGTGCTCGCCGGCTATGCGCTGTCGCGGCT
>DATFPH010000541.1:0-4847 GCA_035264905.1 Thermoanaerobaculia bacterium | reverse complement strand
TGGTAACACGACCGTCCATCGGACCCGGTTTTGCTGAATATCGCCGGGACGGAACATATCATCGGCGGCCGTGTCTCGCCAAGCCGCAGGGCCGTACCTGCCTGCGTCCCTTCGGGACGTCTCTTATACACATCCCTGGCGGGAGCTCATGGAGTCCCTGATCGCGAGCCCGGAGGGCGGCAGACCCGTAGCCCAGGGCGTCAGCCCTGGGGACGAGCACCCTCACCTGCCAGGAGCCCCGCCAGGGGGCGGCAGACTTTTCGCCCTCAGCCGAACGGATTCCCCGGATCGAATTCGATCCCGTGCCTCTTCGGCAGCCGAGGATTCGCTGACGGTGAAAGCAGAGTCTGCCGCCCCTGCGGGGCTCCGGAGAGGTGGGGGTGCTCGTCCCTAGGGCTGACGCCCTGGGCGAGGAGTCTGACGCCCTCCGGGCTCGCCGATTCCCGTGTGCGCTGCCCTGAGTCAGCGATTGTCCGCCACGGGTGGCGAGCCATCCGCCAGCCTTGATGCATCGTCCGCCAGCCTTGGCAGGTGGCTCGCCAAGGGCGGCAGGATATCCGCCAGCCGTCGCCGATCCTTCGCCAACCTTGGCGGATCGTCGGCCAGCCGTGGCGGGACCTTCGGAAGGCGGCGCGGGGCATCCGCCTACCGCGTTGCATCACTAGCTAGCGTTGCAGCACCATTCGCCAGGCATTGCCGTGCATTCGCCAGGCGTCTCCGTGCATTAGCCAGGCTCGGCGCAACGTTCGCCAGCTCTGGCGCATCATTCGCCAGCTCTGGCGAGTCATTCGCCAGCCCTGGCGCATCATTCGCCAGCCCTGGCGAGTCATTCGCCAGCCCTGGCGGATCGTCCGCCAACCTTGGCGGGTCGTTCGCCAGCCTTGGCGAGTCGTCCGCCAGCCCTGGCGAATGAGGCGCGAGGCGCGGCGAATCGTCCGTGAGGCTCGCGGGGAGAGCCGGCGGCCTTCGGCGCCCTTCCCGCAGGCTTCCCAGGACGCCAGGAAGAGCGCGGCGGCGACGGCGAGCTTCTTGCTTTCCGTATAGAGTGGCAAGTTGGAGGAGACATGGAACAAGACCATCAAGAAGAAGAGGAAGCCGCGGCGACTTTTGCGGGTCTGGGGCTCTCGGAGCCCATCCTGAAAGCCATCGCGGAGCTGGGATATGAGGCGCCGACGCCGATCCAGGAGAAGACCATCCCGCCGATGCTCGCCGGACGCGACCTGCTGGGTCAGGCGCAGACCGGCACGGGCAAGACGGCGGCCTTCGCCATCCCCATCCTGGAGAAGATCGACCTGACCACGTCCGACGTGCAGGCGCTGGTGCTCGCGCCCACCCGGGAGCTGGCCATCCAGGTGGCGGAGGCGATCCACAGCTATTCGAAATACGTCGGACGCGTGCAGGTGCTGCCGATCTACGGCGGTCAGCCCATCCAGCTCCAGTTGAAACGGCTCGACCGCGGCGTCCACGTGGTCGTCGGCACGCCGGGACGGGTCATGGACCACCTGCGCCGGGGCACTCTCCGCCTCGACAGCGTGCGCATCGTGATCCTGGACGAGGCGGACGAGATGCTCCGCATGGGCTTCCTGGAGGACGTGGAATGGATCCTCTCCCAGGCGCCCGCCGGCCGGCAGACCGCCCTGTTCTCGGCCACCCTGCCGCGCGAGGTGCGCCGGATCTCCGAGCGGTATCTCAAGAATCCGGTGTCGATCGAGATCGAGCGGCGGACGATGACGGTGCCCGCCACCGAGCAGCGCTACCTCAACGTCTCGCCGCAGCAGAAGCTCGACGCCCTCGCCCGCATCCTGGAGACCGAGCCCACGGACGCCGTGCTCATCTTCACCCGCACCAAGAACGGCGCGGCCGAGCTCTCCGAGCGGCTCCAGGGACGGGGCTACGCCGCCGAGGCCATGCACGGCGACATGGGTCAGCCGCAGCGCGAGAGCGTCATCCGCCGCCTCAAGGCCGGCCAGGTGGAGATCGTGGTGGCGACCGACGTCGCGGCCCGCGGCCTGGACGTCGAGCGCATCAGCCACGTCATCAACTACGACATCCCGAACGACGTCGAGGCCTACGTCCACCGCATCGGCCGCACGGGCCGGGCCGGGCGCTCGGGGGTCGCCGTGCTGTTCGTCTCGCCCCGCGAGCGGCGGATGATGACGGAGATCGAGCGCTACACCGGAGCTCGCCTGACGTCGATGAAGATGCCCAGCCAGGCCGACGTGGCCGCGCGGCGCATCGGCATGTTCAAGGACAGCATCCGCCAGACGATCGAGGAGGGGGACCTCGACCTCTATCTCACCCTGGTCGAGGAGCTGGTGGAGGAGGGTCTGGACCTCGCCGAGATCGCCGCCGGCGCCGCCAAGCTGGCCCGCGGCGACAAGCCGCTGACGGTGGAGGTGGAGCCCCAGGCGCGCGAGGTGCCGCAGGCCGAGGACGGCATGGTGCGGCTGTTCATCGCCGCCGGCAGCCGGGCCGGCGTGCGGCCGGGCGACATCGTGGGCGCCATCGCCAACGAGGCCGGAGTGCCCGGCAAGTCGATCGGCTCGATCGACATCTACGACGGCTTCACGTTCGTCGAGCTGCCGTCGCAGTACCGGGACCAGGTGCTGGACAGGATGTCGCGCGCCACCATCCGCGGCCGGCCGGTGGAGATCCGCGTGGCGACCGAGGAGAACGCGCCGCGGCCGGAGCGGGCACGCCGGCCGTATGGCGACCGGCCCGAGCGGCCGAAGGCGCCTTACCGGGAACGGCGGCGGTAGGGGGGCGGGCTGGCGCCCGCCGGCCCTCATCACCCCGACCCTCTTCTCCCAGCCTCCCCCCCGTCCGCCGGGAGAAGAGGGAGAACAGCCAGCCCTTCCCTGGTTTTTTCTTCGGTTTTGCTTCTTCATTCCCCTTCTCTCCCGGCGGACGGGGGGGAGGCTGGGAGAGTTCTTCATGCCGCTAGCGCGGCACCTAAAGAGGGATGAAAATAGTGTGAGTCGGGCACTGGCGTGAGACCGTCCCTTACTGGTGCCCTGAGCCCGTGGGAGAGTTTGATTGAGGGCGGTCTGCGGAACCCAAGATTGTCGCTCCTTCGGGAAGCACGCAGAACAGATTCGTCTTTTAGGGTCCGCCCCGCCAGGGCCTGCACAGAACCAAGGAGGTGCGCGATGAGAGTCGTTCATGAGCGTTGCGCGGGGTTGGATGTGCACAAGAAGACCGTGGTGGCATGCGTGCTCACGCCGCAGGGGCGAGAGGTGAGGACTTTTTCGACGGTCACCGAGGAGTTGTTGGCGCTTGTGGATTGGCTGCAAGAGTGGGGGTGCCGAGCCGTGGCGATGGAGAGCACGGGCGTGTACTGGAAGCCGGTGTACAACTTGTTGGAAGCCGCGGAGATGGAGCCGATGGTGGTCAATGCCCAGCACATCAAGGCGGTGCCTGGGCGTAAGACCGATGTTCGCGATGCGGAGTGGATCGCCGATTTGCTCTGTCACGGACTGCTGCGTGCGAGCTTCATTCCCGACCGGCCTGAGCGGGAGTTACGCGAGTTGGTGCGCTACCGGCGTTCGCTGGTGGAGGAACGCACCCGCGAGGCGAACCGGTTGCAGAAGGTTTTGGAGGGAGCCAACCTGAAGCTCAGCTCGGTGGCCTCCGACGTGCTCGGCCGCTCGGGACGCGACATGCTGACGGCCATCAGTCAGGGCCAGGAGGACCCGGTCGAGCTCGCGGGTCTGGCGCGGGGCCGTCTGAAGGAGAAGTCCGATCAGCTCCAACGCGCCCTGCGCGGCGTGGTGGGCTCCCACCAGCGTTTTTTGCTGCACGAGCAGTTGTCCCACATTGAGGAGCTTGAAGCTCGCATCCACCGCCTCAGCGCTGAGATCGAGGCTCGCCTCGCCCCTTTTGAGGCGGCCTTGCAGCGGCTGCAGACCATCCCCGGGGTGGGGCGTCGAGTGGCGGAGGATCTGCTCGCTGAGATCGGCACCGACATGAGCCGATTCCCCACGCACCGCCACTTGGCGTCCTGGGCCAAGATCTGTCCTGGGAACCATCGCAGTGCGGGCAAGTCCAAACCGGAGCACATCGGTCGCGGCAACCGCTGGCTGCGCTCGATTCTGGTGGAAGCGGCGCGAGCCGCGGGCCGTAGCAAGAACACCTTTCTCGCCGCCCAGTACCACCGTCTCGCGGGCCGCCGTGGCAACAAACGTGCGGCTGTTGCCGTCGCACACTCCATCCTGGTGATCGCCTACCACATCCTCAAAGAGGGCACCTCTTACCAGGAGCTCGGTGCCACCTTCCACGATCAGCGCTCCTCAAAGGCTGTGGCCCGTCGCTTGACCCAGCGCCTCGAAGCTCTCGGATTCGAAGTCACCCTACAACTCAAGGAGGCCGCTTAGCAGACGAACATTTTCAGAACAGTCCCTCATGCGGCTTGCGCCGCACCTACAAGGAGATGAAAATGAGGCGTGGGTGCCGGCGCGACCGACCCTCCTTGGCGCGATAAGCCCGAAGAACAGTCTGGTCGTCGAGGCGGTCTGCGGAACCTATAACTGTGGCTCCTTCGGGAAGCACGTAAAGCAGATTCGCCCTTCCGTAACCGCCTCGCCGGTGCCCCAAAGCCGACCATTTTCAAAGCAGAAGGGGGTAGGGGGTTGTGAGGGCCGGCCCCGGAGGGGCCGCGGCGATTCTGGGGTTTAGCC
The DNA here is from genome assembly GCA_035264905.1 of Thermoanaerobaculia bacterium. GTDB lineage: Bacteria > Acidobacteriota > Thermoanaerobaculia > Multivoradales > UBA5704 > UBA5704. Next base: position 171 of record DATFPH010000541.1, on the reverse strand, counting down.
CAACTTCGGCAGTTTTCGTGGTAACTCCTTGAAAAATAAGGAGCGCCTCCTGGTTTTCGTCACTATCGGCTCACCGATAACGGCTCCACAGTTTCGACGGGCCTTGGTGATAGCTGTGACAGGGCTCGCAAGCCAGCATGAGGTTTTCTTACCACAAACTCCACTCCAGGG
>DATFPH010000540.1:0-22504 GCA_035264905.1 Thermoanaerobaculia bacterium | reverse complement strand
TTCTCTTGAAGAAGTTCCTCGTAAGCAGGCATGCAAGAAGGATCTTAGGCCATTCCTGGAGAGAGAACAAGACCCCTCATGACGTGCCTCCGGTCGCCACATCATGCTTTACAGGAGGAACGAGGCGGTAAACAGATACGTCCGCCAGTTGATCGGGCGAGCGCCGGATGTTCTTTGACAAACGATTTAAACTTTTTCCACCGTTCGTAGGGGGCGGCATGGGCGGTGCCGTTCCCTTGTCTTATTGGGAGTAGGGAGAAGGTTCGCTTCGGGCTCTGGAATCCCAGCCCACCCCACCGAAGGTCTACCCGCTCACGGACGCCGCGGCCGGCGCGCTGGATCCTTGAGGGGGAGCCCACCGGCGGCCGCGATGTGCTACAAACGTCATCCATGATGACGTGTCAGAGCCTGAATGGCTGTGCCCGGCGCCGGTGGCCGCCGGGCCTCGCCTGCTTTGCGCTGTTTGCGCTTCTCTCCCTGTCGGGCTGCTCCATGCTCTCGCTCGACAAGCGGAGCGTCTACAAGTTCAATCATGAGTTTCCCGTGAAGGACGGCGTCTTCAGCCGCTCTCTCAGCGCTTTCGGCAACACGATGGTCGGGGGAAACCGGGCCGAGATCCTGAACAACGGCGACGAGTACTTCCCCGCGATGATCCAGGCGATCCGCGAGGCCAGGCGGACGGTCAACCTCGAGTCCTACATCTACAAGAACGACCGGGCGGGCGCGATGATCGCCGAGGCGCTGATCGACGCGGCGCAGCGGGGGGTCGAGGTGCGCGTGCTGGTGGACGGCACGGGGAGCAAATTTGCCGGGCCGCTGCTCGTCCGCATGCGGCGGGCGGGCGTCCAGGCAGAGAAGTTTCACCCCGTCCGGCTGTGGAGCATCTACAAGATCGCCCGGCGGACGCACCGGAAGATCCTGGTGGTCGACGGCACCATCAGCTTCACCGGCGGCTTCTGCATCGCCGATGCGTGGCTCGGGAATGCCCGCAACCCGAAGGAGTGGCGGGATCTGGTGGTGCGGGTGACCGGGCCCGTGTCAGCGCAGATGCAGGCGATCTTCAGCGAGGATTGGACGTACACGACCGGTGAGATCCTGGCCGGCGACAAGTTCTATCCGCGGATCGAGCCGGCGGGAGACGTCCCGGCGCAGGCGATCAAGGCGTCGCGCGGCGACTCGTCCTCGCTGGCCGCGATGCTCTATTACATGGCGATCCAGTCCGCCGAGGCGTCGATCCACATCCAGAACGCCTATTTCGTGCCGGACAAGCAGATCCGCGAGGCGCTCATCCAGGCGGCGCGGCGCGGCGTCGACGTGCGGATCATGGTGCCCGGCCGGCACATCGACGAGCCGCTCGTGCGGATGGCCTCGCGCCTCCACTACGGCGAGCTCCTCAAGGGGGGCGTCCGGATCTTCGAGTACAACCGGACGATGATGCACAACAAGAACGCGGTGATCGACGGTCTCTTCAGCACGGTCGGCTCGATCAATTTCGACCGGCGCTCGCTGCGCCAGAACGCGGAGGAGAGCCTGGCGTTCTACGACCGCGATTTCGCGGCGCGGCTCGAGGCGGTGTTCGCCGAGGACGAGAGCCGCTGCCGCGAGATCACGTATGAGAGCTGGAAGGGGCGCAGCATCGAGCAGCGCTTCGCCGAGATCTTCTCGGGCTTCTTCCAGCCCATCTACTGAGGCGCCGCAGCTCAGGAGCCCTTGCGGGGGAGCCCGAGGAGCCGGGCGAAGATCCCGGTTTTGTCGCCGTCGGGGCCTTGCCAGGCGGCCACGCCCTGGCCGTTCGGCGCGATGGCGAGCGCGGGGAGGGCCTGCGATCCGGCGCGATTGATGTTGATCCGGAACTCCCGGCCCTTCGGTTGTCCCTCCGGGCTATAGACCCGGCTGAAGATGCCGAATTCGTCGCCGTCCTGGCCGGCCCCGCTCGTCCAGGCGACGAGGAAGCCGCCGCTCCGGAGCGTGCTGACCACCGGGGTCCCCTGGGTCCCGCGCACGAAGTCGTTGACGAAGAGACTCGGCCCCAGAGGAGTCCCGTCGGCGGCGAAGACGCGGATCCCGACGCCGGTGGGATCGTCGGTGTCGAAGTTGGTGCCTCCCCGTTGGTAGTCGGCGAACCGGTCGGCCCAGACGACGGCGAACCTGCCGTCCGGAGCCACGGTGACCGCCGGCTCGACCTGGCTCGAATCCGCGGTGGGTCCGTCGTTCACCTCGAAGCTGTCGCTGAGCGGGGTTCCGTCGCGGGAGAAGATCCGGGCCGCGATGTCGTAGGGATCGACCCACTTCAGGCAGACGATCACGAAATCTCCGTTCGGCCGCAAGGCAATCTGGGGCTCGCTCTGCTCGTCGAATCCATCGATCGCCACGGCCTCGGGGCCGAGCGGCCGGCCGTTGGCGCCGAAGCGGCGGAAATAGACGTCGGTGTTCACCTCGTCGTCGCCCTCGACCCCCTGGGTCCAGGCCGCGACGAAGCTGCCGTCGGCCGCCATGGCCACGTCCGGCGAATCCTGGCCTTTCCTCGTGGCGAGCCGGAACTGCGCTCCGAGCGGGCTGCCGTCCGCGGCGAAGCGCCGGCCGTATGCGAGGCTGGCGTCCTCCTTCCCGCCTCCCCAGACCACGACGAAGCGGCCGTCCGGAGCCATGGCGACCCTGGGCCAGGGATAGTAGGTGGGCACATGGCGGGCGACCTGGATCTCTCCGCTGCGCGGTTTGCCCGCGGCGTCGAAGAGCCGGGCTTTCACCGACACCAGCTGTTTGGACTCCGGGCGTGCGTCGCCTTCCTGCCAGACGACGACGAAGCGGCCGTCCGCCGCGGTGGCGACGTCGGGCAGCGATTGCGCGCCGGCAGTTTTCGGGTTGATCCGGATCTCACCGCTGCGCAGGAGCTGCGCCTGGGCCGGAACGGCGGCGAGGCAGAGGGTCAGAAGGAGCAGGACATTGCGGTTCACGTTCATGAGGACGGACCTCCTGTACTGTGATGCGCGAAATCACGGCTTATTTCGTCACCGTACCGCATCTCTATGGGTAGTACCCCCGCACCGTCTTCGCCTCCAGCCCGGGGCCGGAGAGCTTGACCTCGATGGCGCGGAACTTGTCGTCCCGGCTCTGGTTGGTCGACTGGTAGGCGAGCATGTACTGCGAGCGCAGCTCTTCCTCGACGATGCCGAAGACCCGCTCGAGCTCCGTGGCCGCGGCGATGAAGAACGACCGGCCGCCGGTCTCGTCCGCCAGCTTCTGGAGCTTGGCCCGGACGTCGAAGTCTTTCTGCGGCATGTCGATGCCGACGGCGTAGATGGCGACGCCGCTGCGCCGCGCGTAGTCCAGCGCCTCGCCGAAGCTGTAGTGGCTGCCGGAGTCCTGGCCGTCGGAGAGCAGGACGATCGCCTTCTTCCCCTTGATCCCGCCGAAGTAGTAGAGCGAGTAGATCAGGCTGTCGTAGAGGGCCGTGCCGCCCTCGGCCGTCAGGCCTTGCAGGCCGCCGTTCAGCACGTCCATCTGGTTGGTGAAGCGGACCCCCAGGGTCGGCGTGTCGCTGAAGGTGAACACCGCGGCCCGGTCCTTCGGCTGGATGACGGTCGCGAAGAAGCGGCCGGCCGCCTTGATCGCTTCGTTGAGCCGCTCGTTCCGGTTCTCGCCCATCGAGGAGGAGGTGTCGATCATGATGCCGGCGTAGATCGGCAGGTCGCGCACCAGCTCGAAGCGGCGCACCGGCTGCGCCACGCCGTTCTCCAGGACGGTGAAGTCCTTCTCGGTCAGCCCCTCGACCGCCTTGCCCTTCCTGTCCACGACGGTGGTGAACAGCTCGACGAAGTCGACGTCGACCTCTTCGCCGTAGTCCGGGGCGTTGATCAGCACCACGTCCTCGGTGGAGTTGCCGTCGGCCAGGTAGGCGACGGCGCGGACGTAGGAGACCCCCGTGCCGGCCGGCAGGATCACCGGCTGCACGTACGGGGGCTGATAGAGGCTGGCGAGCAGGGTCTCGTTGAGGTAGATCTCGACCCGGTCGAGGCGTTCTCCCTCGGGAAGCTCGACCTGGGCCTGGGCGCGCAGGCTCGCCTGGTAGGACTTGCCGGACTGCGGCTCCACGAGGCGGATGGCGAACCGGTGCGGCCCGGTGTTGAGCAGGATCTGGTCCGCGGCCAGCTTCTCGTCCTTGGCGCCGAGCGCGAGGGCTTCGAGCGTGTGGATCTTCGGCGCGTCGCCCAGGCTCAGCTCGACGCTGAAGGGCGGCTTGGCCTTGGTGAGGACCGGCTTGCCGTTGAGCAGGAAGCGGACGCGGGAGATCCCATCGCCGGTGGTGCGGGCCTCGACGCGGACCTTGCCGGTGATCAGGCCCGGCGGCGGCGGCAGGATGCGGATCGTCTGCTCGTCGGAGCCGAAGGCCGGAGCGTTCGCCTCGGCGAGGGCTCCCGCCGCGGAATTTCCGACCGGCGGCGGGGCGGCCGGCGCTGGAGCGGACGCCAAGGCGGCCGCTTCTTGTCCCGGAGGGATCTCCAGCTCCCGGGTCTCGTGCCAGAAGCGCTTGCCGCCGGTGTCTTCCACCTTGAGGACGAGCGTGTAGGTGCCCGGCCGCAGATAGCGCTGGAAGACCAGCGGGAACGTGTCGGCCGTGGCCTCGCCCTCGGGGAAGAAGAGGAAGCGGTAGCGGAACTGCTCGAACAGCTCGCCGCGGTAGAGGACCTCGCCGTCGACCACGAAGTTGTAGGCCGAGGCCTTCTCCAGGCGCTCCGGCCGGACCTCGGCGCGTGGCACGCTGACCAGGCCCTGCACCACGGTGCGGCTGCCGAAGCGGCCCGGGAAGGCGAAGTCGGCACGCGCCGGGAAGGTGGCCGCGCCGTCGGGCACATCGGTCGACCGGGAGAGGAAGGTGGCGACCCACTCCTCGCCGGGCCGGGGGACGAGCTGCGCGGACTTCTGGAGCTGGCCCCAGTCCGCCGAGCCGCCGAGGCGGCCGAGGACGTCGTCGGCTTGCGGGCAGGCGCTACTGATCAGCTCCTGGTCCTTCGCGCCGCCGGTCGACCGCAGGCGCAGCTCCACTGCCATCAGCGAGGAGAGCCCTTCGCTGGGGTACCAGACGCGCCAGGGGCCGCGCGAGGAGCCGTTGGGAGAGACGAAGGCCAGGGTGAAGCCCCGTTTCATCTTGTCGGTGCCGTCGTAGTCCCAGAATTCGAGCGGCAGCAGGGCGTCGCAAGTCGAGTGGCTGATCGAACGCGGCGGTCCGGCCAGGAGGAGGACGCGGGCGCGGTCCTCGGTCGTGCTGCTGAATTGCTCCTTGGCCATCTTCAGCCGCTCCAGCCACTGCTCGTGGAGCTCGTTGCGGGCGGTCTTCGGGTACGGGTCGCGGACCTCCCAGAAGCGGCGGATGAAGGCGTCGCGCTGGTAGTCGCGCGGAAGCCCGAGGAAGGCCTGGCGCTCGGTATCGCTCAAGAGCGGCCCGGCCTCCTCCAGGAACTCGCGGTGGCGCGGCTGGAGGCTGGCCGTGGGATCGGGCTTATCGGGTGCGGTCGATTTGCCATCGAGCGCGGCCGCGTCGACGCAGACCAGGATTGTGAGGAGGAGGAAGAGGGTCGAGAGGGTGCTGCTGAGCCTCGACATCGTTCGATCGTACACCGCCCGTCCCTTTATGGGTAATACCCCCGCAGGGTCCTCACTTCCACTCCGGAGCGCTCCACCTCGACGTCCACCGTGCGGAAGGCGTTGCCGCTGTTGTTGGTGGACTGGTAGGCGATCAGGTACTGCGAGCGGAGCTCGTCCTCGATGGCCGCGTAGATGCCGGGGAGATCCGCGGCGTTCTTCAGGAAGAAGGCCCGGCCGCCGGTCTCTTCGGCGAAGCGGCCCAGCTTCTTCTTCTCCACGTCCTCGCCCAGGCCGATGACGTAGATCGTCACCCCGGAGCGGCGGGAGTACTCCAGCGCCTCTTCGAACGTGAAGCGGCTCCCCTCGTCGCGGCCGTCCGAGAGGAGGAGGAGAGCGCGGCGCCCGCGCAGGCCGCTGAAGTAGTAGAGAGAAAAGATCATCGCGTCGTAGAGCGCCGTGCTGCGCTCCGCTTTGAGGCCGGCCAGGCCGCCCGCGAGCTGGGTGAGGTCGCTGGTCAGCTTCGACCCCAGGTTCGGATGGTCGTTGAAGGTCACCACCGCCGCGCGGTCCTTGGGGCGGATCGTCCGCTGCAGGAAGCCCAGGGCGGCGTCGCGCGCCTGCGGCAGGCTCTTCTCCATGGAGCTCGACGTGTCCAGCGCCACGGCCACGTGGACCGGCAGGTCGGTGACCCGCTCGAAGCGGGCGATCTCCTGGCGGACGCCGTCTTCCAGCACCGTGAAGTCCCTGGCCTGGAGGTCGGCGACCGGCCGCCTCTTGCCGTCGAGCGCCGTGGTGTAGAGCTCCACCAGATCGACCCGGATCTCCTCCAGGGAGTCGGGAGCGTTGACGAAAACCAGGGCCTCGGTCGAGTTGCCGTCCGGCAGATAGGCGACGGCCCGCACATAGGAGAGCGCTCCGCCCGGGGGAAGGACGACCGGCTGCTCCCACGGAGACTGATAGAGGGTCGCGACCCGTGCCTCGTCGAGGAAGATCTCGACCCGTTCGATGGTCTGCCCCTCGGGGACGTCGAGCTCGGCGCGGGCGAGCAGGCTGCCGGTGTAGTGCTTGCCGCGGCGCGGCTCGACGAGGCGGACGCGGAAGCGTTGGGGCGCGGTGTTGATCTGGATCTCGTCGCTCGCCAGCTCGTTACCGGCGGAGTCGACGGCCGTGGCGATCAGCAGGTGGTTCTGGGGGACGCTTCCGAGGTCGAGCTCGACGCTGTACGGCGGCCGCTTCTTGGTGAGGATCGGCTTGCCGTTCAGGGTGAAGACCACCGCCGCGATCTCTCCCGTGAAATACGTGTCGAAGCGCTTGAGGCCGGTCGGCAGGTTGTCGGTGCCGGCCGGAGGCAGGATCTTGAGCGTCACCTCGCGGCGGCCGATCGCGGCGTTGGCCTCGGCGAGGAGGTGGGCCATCTCCAGGTCAGTCGGATCGGCGGGTGCGGGCGCGGCGGCGGCCTCCTGCTCGCGCGACGGCACGGCCAGCGCGCGCTCCTCCCGGAAGATCCGGCCGGAATTGACGTCCTCCAGCTTGAGGATCAGGGTGTACTCGCCCGGACGCAGGTAGCGCTGGAAGGCCAGAGGGAGGCTCTCCCCACCCGCCGGTTGATCGGATCCAGGGAGGTCGAACTTGTAGCGGAAGCTGTCGAACAGCTCGCCGTTCGCGAGGACCTCGCCGGTGAGCAGGAAGTCGTGCGAGCGGTATTCGATTCCAGGCGCGGCAACTTGCGCCAGCCCGGCGTCTCCCGGAGCCACGGTGACGACCCCCTGGACGACCGTCCGGTTCTGATAGCGCCCGGGGAACTCGACGGCGAGGCGGGCCGGCAGGGGGACGGCGCCTTCCGGGAAGTCCGTCGAGTAGGAGGAGAACGCCGCGATCCACTCCCCGCCCGGGGCTGGAGGCGGAGAGTCGAAGCGGGCCTGGAGCATCTCCCATTGCAGAATGGGCTGCTCGGTGATCCAACCGATCGCATAGAGGATCTTGCGGTGCTTGTCCGCGTCGCCGCAGGTGCTCAGGGAGCCCGCGTCGACCTGCGAGCGGTCCGGCAGCAGGACGGACATGGTCTCAAAGGGGTGCCAGAGGCGGAACGGCATGGCGCGCTGCGGCTGATAGAAGACGAGGAACAGCTGCTGGCCGAGCCGCTCGGCGCGCCCCCAGTACCAGACCTCCAGGGGGGCGAAGACGGTGGGGCAGTTGGACTCGACGACCTCGTCCGGCACGCCGTTGAGCAGCAGCAGGCGGGCGCGCGCGTCGTAGAGGTCCTTGAAGCGGTCGCGGGCGGCCTGGACCTTGACCGACCAGGCGTCTTGGAATTCATTGCGGGCGGTCCGCGGATACGGGTCGCGGGCCTCCCAGAAGCGCTTGATGAAGGCATCGCGTTGGTAGTCCTTGGCGAGGCCGAGGAACGTCGCCTTCTCCTCGGCGGTGAGGATCGGGTCGACCTCGGCGAGCCACTCCCGGTGCTTCTCGGGAAGCTGGGCGACCGCTTCGTGCTGCTGGCGCTCGATCTCGCGCCGGGAGGGGGTGGCGCCGGCGGCGGTCGCGGGGAGATGGGCAAGGACAGCAACGACGGCAAGGACAACAAGGACTCGGCCGCGGTGCGGCCGGGGGACCTGGTGCATCGCGGCCTCCAGAAAAAAAAGAGCCCTTCCCTACGGGTAATACCCACGCATCGTCTTCGCTTCCAGCCCGGGCTTCCCGACCTTGAGGTCCACCGAGCGGAAGTCGGTGCTGCCGCTGGTGTTCGTTGACTGGTAGGCGATCAGGTACTTCGACCGCAGCTCCTTCTCGATCGTGCTGTAGATGCCGGCGAGCTGGGTGGCGCTGCCGGCCTGGAAGAAGCGGCCGCCGGTCTCCTCGGCGATCTTCTCCAGCTTCTTCTTGTCGACGTCGTCCCCGAGACCGATCGTATAGATCGTCACGCCGGCCCGGCGGGCATACTCCATCGCGTCCTCGTAGGTGAAGCGGCTCCCCTCGTCCTTGCCGTCGGAGAGCACCAGCACGGCGCGCTGCCCCTTGATCCCGTTGTTGTAGTAGAGCGTGAAGACGATCGTGTCATAGAGGGCGGTGCCGCGCTCGGCCTTGATCCCGGCCAGGCCTCCGGCCAGGGCCGTGTGGTCGTTGGTGAACTTGGTCGTCAGGGTCGGCCGGTCGTTGAACAGGACGACCGCGGCGCGGTCCTTGGGCCGGATCGTCTCCTGGAGGAACTGGAGCGCCGCCTGGCGCGCCTGGTTCAGGTTCTCGTCCATCGAGGCCGAGACGTCCAGCGCGACGGTGGCGTGGATCGGCAGGTCGGTCACCCGCTCGAAGCGGGCGATCTCCTGGCGCGTGCCGTCCTCGGTGACGGTGAAGTCCTTCTGCTCCATTCCCTCGACCGGATGGCCGCCGCGGTCGAGCACGGTCGTGTAGAGCTCGACGAAGTCGACGTCCACCTCTTCCAGGTTGTCCGGGGCGTTGACGAAGACCAGGTCCTCGGTCGAGTTGCCGTCGGTCAGATAGCCGACCGCCCGGACGTAGGCGATCTCCTCTCCCTTGGGGAGGACGACCGGCTGGGTGAACGGCGGCTGGTAGAGGGTGGCCACCCGGGTCTCGTTCAAGAAGAGCTCGACGTGGTCCAGGGTCTCGCCGTCGGGGATCTCGGTGTCCACGCGGGCGAGCAGGCTGCTCTGGTAGCGCTGTCCGCGTTGCGGCTCGACGAGGCGCACACGGAAGCGGTGGCCGGAGGAGTTGACCAGCAGCTCGTCGCTCGCGATCTGCTTGCCGCTCGCGCCGAAGGCCGAGACGGTCAGCCGGCGCGGCCGGGGGAGCGAGCCGAGATCGAGCTCGACGCTGTACGGCGGCTTCTTCTTGGTGAGCACGGGCTTGCCGTCCAGGGCGAAGGTGACGCTGGTGATGTCGCCCGTGGCGAGCGTGTCGAAGCGCAGCATCCCCGCCTGCAGGTCGCCCGGAGGGCGCAGGATCTTGATCGTCGTATCGCCATTCGAGATGGCGGCGTTCGCCTCGGCGAGGAGGCGCGCGCTCTCCTTCTCCTCCGGCGTCTGCGGCGGCGGCAGCACCGCGGCGCCGTCCAGGAAGGGGACGGTGAGGGTCCGCTCGGAGCGGAAGAGCTTGCCCGAGTTGATGTCCTCCAGCCGCACGATCAGGGTGTAGTCGCCCGGCCGCAGGTTGCGCTGGAAGAGGAGCGGCAGCGTCGTCTCGGCGGACGGCTCGGTCCCGGGGAAGTCGAAGCGGTAGCGGAAGTTGTCGAACAGCTCGCCGTTCTGCAGCACCTCGCCGTTGACCAGGAAGTTGTACGAGCGGTGCTCCCCGAGCTTGCCCAGCCCCGCCTCGGTGACCGGGACGCTCAACAGCCCCTGCACCACGGTGCGGTTCTGGTAGCGGCCGGGGAAGTCGACGTCCAGCTTGGCGTTGTTGATCTGGGCCGCCCCCTCGGGGAGGTCGGTCGAATACGAGCCGAAGGAGGCGATCCACTCGCCGCCGGGTCCGTCGGGCTTGGATTCGAGGCGGGCCTGAATCGTCGCGTAGCCCATGCGCTGGTTCGCCACCCAGGCGATGCCCGCGGCGAGCTTGTCGCCGTCGCGGCAGCCGTTGGCGATCTCGGAGACGCTGTGCTGCTCCCGGAACGCGCCTCCGCCGGCGCCGTCCACGAAGAGGGCGTCGAGCCCTTCGAGAGGGTTCCAGATGCGGTACAGCCCGCCCCCCCACTTGCGGTAGAAGACGACGAAGAACTCCCCGCCCAGGCGCTGGCTCCCCTGGTAGAACCAGACCTCCAGCGGCCACAGGACCGTCGAGCAGGTCGAGGGGACCATGACGGCGGGCGGACCGTTGAGCAGGAGGATGCGGGAGCGGTCGTCCTCCAGCCGGGTATAGCGGCTCCGCGCTTCCTGGAGATAGACCATGTAGCGGTCCTGGAACTCGTTGCGCGGCGTTCCTTTGTAGGGGTCCCGCACCTCCCAGAAGCGCTTGATGAACGCGTCGCGCTGGTAGTCCTTCTCCAGGGCCAGGAACGACTTCAGCTCCTCGTCGGTGATGATCGGGTCCACCTCTTCGAGCCACTGCCGGTATTTCTCGGCCAGCTTCTCGGCCGCGGCGCGCATCTCTTTGCGCTCGGCGCGGGTGATCTTGACTTTGTCTTTGGCGTGGGCCGGGGCGGCCAGCGCGGGGATGAGGAGGGCGAGGAGGACGGCGGCGAGCCGGAATGCGCGTCTATTCATTGTGTGTTGCCGGGATCGGGTGGCCGAAGGCGGCATCCCGGGTTCTTATTCAACACCCGTGCCGCGTCGGCGATTCCGCCCCAACCCCGATACAATAGCGCTCCCATGGCTTTCGTGTACCTCGACATGGTCTACCTCGACAATAACGCCACCACGCCGCTCCACCCGCGCGCCCGGGAGGCCATGCTTCCGTGGCTCGGCGAGATGCACGGCAACCCGTCGTCCATCCACCGCTTCGGCCAGGCGGCGCGCAACGCCGTCGAGGAGGCGCGGGAGAAAGTGGCCTCGTTGCTGGGCGCCCGCGCGCCCGAGGTCGTGTTCACCGCCTCGGGGACGGAGGCGAACAACGCCGTCCTTTTCGACATCGCGGGACAGACGGGATCGGGCCACTTCCCGGGGCATCTGATCCTCTCGGCCCTGGAGCACCCGTCGATCCGCGAGGCCGCGGCGCGGCTGGCGCAGATCGGCTGGGAGGTGACGCGGGTGTCCCCCGGAGCGGACGGCGTCGTCCCCGCCGCCGCGCTGATCGAGAGCCTGCGGCCCGACACCCGGCTGGTTGCCCTGATGCTGGCGAACAATGAGCTGGGCACGCTGCAGCCGGTGACCGCCGTGGCCGCGGCCTGCCGCGAGCGGGGGATTCCGGTCCTCTGCGACGCGGTGCAGGCGGTCGGGAAGATCCCGGTGGACGTGGACGAGCTCGGAGTCGATTACCTGACGGTCGGCGCCCATAAGTTCCATGGCCCGCTCGGCGCGGCGGCCCTCTGGGTGCGCAAGGGGGTGGAGATCGCTCCCTATCTGCTGGGGGGCGGCCAGGAGCGGCGGCGGCGGGCGGGGACGGAGAACGTCGCCGCTCTGGCCGGCTTCGGCGAGGCCGCGGCCGCTGCGGCCGACGAGCTGGCGATGCGCCAGGCCTTCCTCGCCGGCCTGCGCGACCGCTTCGAGGCCGAGCTGCCGCGGTGGGTTCCAGGCGCGATCTTGCACTGCGCCGGCTCGCCGCGCCTGCCGAACACCTCGCACCTCGCGATCCCGGACGTCGAGGGGGAGTCGCTGCTCATCCGCCTCGACGTGGCCGGCTTCGCGGTCTCCACCGGCTCGGCCTGCTCGTCCGGGACCGTGGAGCCGAGCAAGACCCTCCTGGCGATGGGCCTGTCGCGCGACGAGGCGCTCTCGTCGCTGCGGGTGAGCTTCGGGATGATGAACCGGCCCGAGGAGGTCGACCAGTTTCTCGACGTGCTGGCGCGCGAGGTGGCCGAGCTGCGGCGGGTGACGCCGCACCGCCGGGTGGAGGTGGCATGAGCACCCTCACCGCAGTCGCAATGAGCGGAGGACTGGACTCCTCGGTGACCGCCTGGCTCCTGGCGCGCCAGGGCCACCCGGTGATCGGCCTCTCCATGCTCCTCTGGGACCACTCCGGCATCGAGGCCCACGGCCGCTGCTGCGGCGCGCTCGACCTGGGCGACGCCAAGCGGGTGGCGCAGCAGGCGGGCATCCCTCACTACACGCTGCGCATGGACGGCGAGTTCCGGCAGAAGGTGGTCGATCCCTTCGTGGAGGACTACCTGACCGGCCGGACGCCGAGCCCGTGCGTGCGCTGCAACACCTGGATCAAGTTCGACCTTCTCCTGGAGCGCGCGCGCCGGCTGGGGGCTGAACGGGTGGCGACCGGCCACTACGCGCGCATCCTCGACGGCCCCGACGGTCCCGAGCTGCACACCGCGCTCGACCCCGACAAGGACCAGAGCTACTACCTCTTCGAGCTGACCCAGGAGCAGCTCGCCGCCTCCCTCTTCCCGCTGGGCGGGATGAGCAAGCCGCAGGTCCGCGAGATCGCCCGCCAGGCCGGGCTCGTGGTCGCCGAGAAGGGGGAGAGCATGGAGGTCTGCTTCGTCTCCGGCGGCATCCGCGAGTTTGTCGAGGCGCAGGTGGCCGAGCATCCGGAGCGCTATTCCGAGGTCGCTCTTGCTGCGCCGGCCCGGCTGGTCGACACGGCGGGCGGCCAGCTCGGCGAGGGGCAGCCGTTCTACCGCTACACGGTCGGGCAGCGGCGCGGCCTGGGCCTCGCGGCGAAGAGCCCGCTCTACGTGCTCGCCATCGAGCCCGAGGAGAACCGGGTCGTGGTCGGCGAGGAGCGGGAGCTGCTGGCGCCGGGTCTGCGCGGCGAGCGCCTCCACTGGATCGGTCCGCCTCCCGATGGAGAGGTGGAGGCTACGGTCAAGATCCGCTCGCGCCACCCCGGAGTCGCCGCGCGCATCCGGCCGCTGGGGGATGGACAGGTCGAGATCGATCTCGCCGAGCCGCAGCGCGGCATCACCCCCGGGCAGGCCGCCGTCTTCTACCGCGGCACCCGCGTTCTGGGCGGATGCTGGATCCAGGGCCGGCTGTAAGGCTCTTCGAAACCAAGCCTGTGTCGCGAAGACTCCTCTTCCTGGTCTGGGCGGGCCTCGCCTTCCTGACCGCCTGCGGGGACAGCTCGCCCCGCCGGCTGATCCGGCTCGGCTCGCTGGTCGAGACCGGCGAGGTGGAGCCGGTGTCTCTGCCGGCGGGCGTGGCCACGCCGGAAGCGGTCTATCGAGCAAAGCCCGGGTTGAGCGCCGCGCGGGTGGCCCGGCTCCGGCTGCGGGCGCAGGGGAGCGCCACGCTCGCGACCCTCTCCTGGAAGCTCGCCGGGGACCGCGGCTTTCCGCCGTTCCGCACGCTGAGCTTCCCGCTGGCCGCGGACGGCCAGGAGCACGCCTACGAGGTCGACCTCCAGCGCGAGCCCTACTGGACCGGCCGCGTCGAGGTCCTGCGCCTGGCCGTGAACGCGGGCCGGCTGGAGATCCTGGAGATCACCGGCGAGCCGGCCACGGACCCCTACCGCTCCATGTCGCTCGGAGGGGAGAGCCGCCCCGCGCTGCCCGGCCTCGCGCGGACGGAGATCCGCCTGCCCGAAGACCTCCCGCGCGGCGCAATTTTCGAGGCCTGGCTGGGGATCGTGCCCGAGCACGACCGGCCGGGCACGCGGGCCGTCTTCCGGGTCTGGCGCGAGGCGGACGGCCGCCGCGACCTCTGGCTGGAGGAGGTGGTCGAGGGCTCGGGGGGCCGGCAGGGCTGGCGGGCCGTGCGCAAGGAGATGCCGCGCGGTGGCGGCAGGCTGGCCCTCGAGGTCGAAGCCACGCGCCGCGGCCGGCCGCTCCCCGAGGGCGTAGCGCTCTGGGGGGACCCGGTGATCGTGACCCCGGGCCGGGCACTGGAGAAAAAATCGGGGAAGAACCTGGTCGTGGTCTTGATCGACACCCTGCGCGCCGACCGGCTGGGCGCCTACGGCAACAAGAACGGATTGACTCCGAACCTCGACCGTTTCGCGGCCGAAGCGGTCCGTTTCGATCAGATGCAGGCGCCGGCCGGCTGGACCCTGCCGAGCGTGGCCTCGCTGATGACCGGCCTCCAGCCGCAGATGCACGGCGCCGGAGTGCGCTACGGCGAGTTCGCGCCGACCGGCCTGACCGGCGGCGTCCGCACCCTCGCCGAGACCCTGCGCGACGCCGGCTTCTACAACCTGGGCGTCTACCACAACATCTACGTGAACCCCGCCTTCGGTTTGCAGCAGGGATTCGACGAGTACGTCTCGATCGAGGACCGCGCCGCCCCGCTCGTCGACCGGGCGCTGGCAGGGCTCCGCCGCACCGCGCCCGACCGCCGCGTCTTCCTCTATCTCCATCTGTTCGACGTCCACAACCCGTACGAGCCGCCGGAGGAGGAATGCCAGAGCGTGGCGCGCCGTCTCCTGCCGGGCTATCAGGGCAAGCTGGGCTGCGCCGCCGACCGCCGCCCCGAGCTGCCGATCCCGCCGCCGGAGGACCGGCGCTGGCACGAGGCGCTCTACGACGCCGAGATCGCCTACACCGACCGCCAGATGGGCCGCTTTCTGGAGGGGCTGGAAGAGCTGGGGCTCGACGACGACACGGTGGTGCTCGTGGTGAGCGATCACGGCGAGGAGTTCTGGACCCGCCTCGACCGCGAGCGCGCCCTCGGCTACGAGCCGAATTCCGACCACGGGCACACGCTGTACGAAGAGCTGCTCCACGTGCCCGCGCTGCTCAGGGTGCCCGGGAGGTCTCCGGGGGTGATCGAGAGCCCGGCCGACCTGGCGGACCTGTTCCCGACCCTGCTGCGCCTGGTCGGAGTCCAGTCACCGCCGGTCCAGGGGAGGGACCTGACGCCTCTCCTCGACGGCGAGCCCCCGGCGGGCCGGCCGACGCTCCTCGCCGACCTGATCCTCCACGGCCCGCCGCGCTGGTCCGTCCGCCGCGGCCCCTGGAAGCTCATCGTGCCGCGGGAGCCCGGTCCGCCGCCGGAGCTCTACGATCTCGACCGCGATCCCGGAGAGCTGCGCGACCTCGCCGCCGCCCGCCCCGACCTGGTCGACGCGCTCCGCGCCGCCGGAGAGCGCGAGCTGGGAGAGCGCGGCAAGGGGAGAGCGCGCTTCGTATCGGGAGACGGCGCCCAGAGCGCCACCTACCTGGAGTGGAACCACATCACGCGGTTGCGGTCGCTGGGATATTTGAAGTAGGCCCCCTACCGCAGCGGCCACAGCATCGGCACCATCACCACCAGCACCACCACGATCAACGCCGTCAACGGCAACCCGCACACCAAAAAGTCGCGGAAGCGGTACTTGCCGGGTCCGTAGACGATCAGGCACGACGGCTCGAACGGGGTGATGAATGAGAGCGAGGCCGAGAGCGTGACCAGGATCGCGAAGGCCCGGGGATCGAGCCCCATCTTGTGCGCCGTGGTCATCGCCACCGGCAGGACCACCAGGGCCGCCGCCGCGTTCGACATCGGCTGGGTCAGAATGATTGTCAGCACCGTGAACGCCAGCAGGACGAAGGTGACCCCGAGCGGCTCGGTCCAGTGCACGATGAGCGTCGCCAGATACTCCGCCGTGCCGGTCTTCTGCATCGCCTTGCCGAACGAGGTCATGCCGGCGATCAGGATCAGCAGCCGCCAGTCGATCAGGTTGTAGGCCTCCTCCATCGTCATCAGGCGGGTGGCGATCACCGCCAGCGCGGCAGCGAGGAACGCGATCGGCAGCGGCACCCACTGGAAGGACGAGACGATCACCGCGAGGAGGAGAATCCCGACGACGTACAGCCCCTTGCGCCGCTGCGCCGGCCGGTGCTCCGTCTCCTGGAGGATCCAGAGGTCCGCGTTGTCCGCCAGGGCGCGGAACCGCTCCGGCTTCCCCTGGAGCAGCAGGACGTCGCCGAGGCGCAGCGGGAGCTCGGCGATGCGCGCCGCCAGGGCATGCCCCTTCCGGTAGATGGCGAGAACGGCGAGGCCGAAGCGGCGGCGGAAGTCCAGCTCCTTGAGCGAGCGGCCGATCAGGCCCGACTGGGGCATCAGCAGCGCCTCGGCGATGCCGATCGCTTCGCCGGCCAGGTCCTGCGCCCCCTCCAGCAGGATGTCGGACCGGATGCCGAGCCCCGCCGTGTCCTTGACCTGGAGGAGGCCCTCGCGGCCCGCCTGGACGATCAGCAGGTCCCCCTCCTCGAGCTGCACGTAGGGATCGGGATAGAGCCGGCGGTCGCCGCGCTGGATCGCGCGGACCTGCAACCCCATCTGCGCGAGCTGGGTGTCGCGGATCGCCCGCCCCGCGAGCGGCGAGCCGTGCGTCACGACCACCTCGGAGAGGTACTCGCGGATCGAGTACTCGGGCTCGGTCGTCTCCGACCTCTCCGGCAGCAGCCGGTGTCCCACCAGCACCATGTAGAGGATGCCCACCACGCAGACGGTGACCCCGACCGGCAGGAACTCGAACATGGAGTACGGCGCCAATCCGAATTCCTTGACGTAGGCGCTGGCCGCCACGTTGGTCGAGGTGCCGATCAGCGTGCAGGTCCCCCCGAGCATGGAAGCGAAGGCGAGCGGGATCAGCGCCTTGCTCGGCGAGATCCGGCTGCGCTGGCAGAGGCCGAGGGCGGCCGGCATCAAGACGGCCGTGGTCGTCGTGTTGTTCATGAAGGAGGAGATGAACGTGGTCACCGACATCACACAGAGCAGCACCTTGAGCTTGCTCCCGCCGGCGATGCGGTGGATCGTCTCGCCCAGGTAGTCCAGGACGCCCCCCTTCATCAGGGCTCCCGACAGGACGAAGATGGCGGCGAGGATGATGATGATGTCGTTCGAGAACCCCGCGAAGGCGTCTTCGATCGGGAGGAGGCCGGTGACCACCAGGGCGATCAGGAGGAGCAGCGTCGTCACGTCGACGGGGATCCACTCGAAGGCGAAGACCACCACGACCGTGACGAGCAGAGCGAGAACGAGGAAAATCGGCAGCGTCATGAAAGTAGACATTCCTCCAGCGAACCCTTAGGCTTTGGGGCCTTCCAGCGGATGAGGAGCCCATGGGTCATTTGATCGACATCTTTCTGCATCTGGACAAGTATCTCAAGGGGGTCCTGGAGACCTATGGGTCCTGGACGTATCTTCTCCTGTCCGCGATCGTCTTCTGCGAAACCGGCCTCGTGGTCACGCCGTTCCTGCCGGGCGACTCGCTGCTGTTCGCGGCGGGCGCCTTCGCCAGGATCGGCTCGCTGTCGCTGCCGGTGCTGATTCTCTCTCTGATCGCCGCGGCCGTCATCGGCGACACGGTCAACTACTGGGTCGGCCATTTCCTGGGCTCCCGGCTCGTCAACATGAAGATCAAGGGGTTCCGCCTGATCAAGCCGGAGCACCTCGCCACCACGCATGAGTTCTACGAGAAGTATGGCGGCAAGACCATCATCCTTGCCCGCTTCGTGCCGATCGTCCGCACTCTCGCTCCATTCGTCGCCGGCATGGGCAGCATGAGCTATCGCAAGTTCATGAGCTACAACGTCATCGGCGGCGTGGCCTGGGTGACGCTCTGCACGGTGGCCGGCTACTGGTTCGGCAACCTGCCGCTCGTCCGGGACAACTTCTCCCTTGTGGTCCTCGCCATCGTCTTCCTGTCGCTCCTCCCGGCGATCTGGGAGATCTGGAAGGCCCGCGCAATGCGCAAGCGGATGGCGGAACGGCCCGTGGTCAAGTCGCTCGACGCCTAGACGGAAAAGTCGGCCGGCTTGCGCCGGACGGCCCAGGTGTGCGACTCTACCGCGTCCCGCCTCCGGCGGCGGGACCGGATCGGCGGCTCCTTCCTGGAGCCCCGCGGCGGCCTCGCCGCAGTCGTTCTCCGTGTTACCCGAAACTTGCCGGGAGACCTCGAGAGAGGCGTCTGCCCCCTCCGCACGGGGCGGGACCGTCCTCGAACGAAGAGAGAGAGATGCGATGACGTTTGACTCGTTCGACCTGCATCCGGAACTCCTGCGCGGCGTCGCCGACCTCGGCTGGTCCACCCCGACGCCCATCCAGACCGATGCCATCCCCCAGGCTCTCGCGGGACGCGACGTCCTCGCCTGCGCCGCCACCGGCAGCGGCAAGACCGCGGCTTTCCTGCTGCCGGTCCTGCACCGGCTGCTGGACCGCCCCCGCGGCACGACCCGGGTCCTCGTCCTCACCCCGACGCGGGAGCTCGCGGCGCAGATCGCCGAGAGCCTGGAGGCCCTGGCCCGCCACACGCCCTTGACCGGCGCGGCCGTCTTCGGCGGCGTCGCCATGGGCCCGCAGGAGCGCGCCTTCCGCGACGGCGTCGATATCCTGGTCGCCACCCCCGGGCGGCTCCTGGATCACTTTCAGAATGACTATGCCCGCCTGGACAACCTGGAGGTCCTGATCTTGGACGAGGCGGACCGGATGCTCGACATGGGCTTCCTCCCCGACGTCCGCCGCGTGCTCGCCCAACTGCCGGAGCAGCGGCAGAACCTCCTCTTCTCGGCCACGCTGCCGACCCCGATCGTCGAGCTGGTCCGCGAGATGCTGCGCGAGCCGGTCTCGATCGGCGTGGAGCGCAAGGCGACCACGGTCGACGGCGTGGACCAGGCGATCTTCCCGGTCCGCGAGGAGCTCAAGCCCTGGCTGCTCATCGATCTGCTGAACCACGAGAAGATCCCCGGCGCGCTGGTCTTCACCCGCACGAAGCACCGGGCGAACCGCCTGGCCGATCTCCTCGCCCGCAACGGGGTGGCCTGCGACCGCATCCACGGCAACCGCAGCCAGGCGCAGCGCACCGAGGCCCTGGCCCGCTTCAAGGATGGCCGCCTGCGCGTCCTTGTGGCGACCGACATCGCTGCCCGCGGGATCGACGTGGAGGCCCTCTCCCATGTGGTCAACTTCGACGTGCCGAACGTCCCGGAGGACTACATCCACCGGGTCGGCCGCACGGCGCGGGCGGGGCTGACTGGCGAGGCTTTCACCCTGGCCGCGCCCGAGGAGAGCCCGGAGCTGGCGGCGATCGAACGGGCCGTGGGCCTGAGCCTGCCGCAGCGGACCCTCGAAGGGTTCGACTACGATGCGGAGCCGCCGGAGCGGTTCGAGGTCCCGCTGGGCGAGCGGATCGCCACCTTGCGTGCCCGCCGCGCCGAAGAGCGGGCGCGTGCCCGGGAGAAGGCCGAGCGGAAGGCGCAGCGCGAAACCGAGGAACGGGCCCGGCGCGGCGGCGAGAAGGATCGGCGCAGGCCGGACCGGGCCGCCGCCGGTCCCCGGGACGAGAACCGGCAGCCCCAGGCGCCCCGCGAAGCCCGCGAGACTGGACGCAACCAGGTCGAGCCGGGAAACCAGTTGCACCCGCGGCCTGGCCAGGCGGCGGCCGGCCGGCCTGGCAAGCCCTTCGGCAAGCCGGGCAAGCGCCCGGGAGGCGGCGGCCAGGGAGGCCAGGGAGGGGGGCAACAGCGCCCGGGACGCCATCGCCACGTCGAGGCCCGGCCTCCCGAGCCCAAACACCCGGATCTGACGGAGCGCCCCACCGAGGAGCGCGCCGCGAAGATCGCCACGACCTTCCAGCCGGGCCGGCTGCGGCGGTTCTGAGGAAGGCCCGTTTGCTCTAGAATCCTCCTCATCATTTGCTGACAAGGAGGAGCCATGGCGATTCTGGCCGAAGAGCGTCCGGAGCCCGCGCCTGCGAGCGCGGCGGGCGAGGAGAAGGAGAGACGGTTCGAGATCTGGTGCGGCCTCGTCCTGGCCCTGTTCGCGGCGGCGCTGGCGGTCACCGATCTGGGAGCGGGCAAGTACGGGGATGACGAGCTCATCGCGCACAACGAGAAGAACGGGGCCTATCTCTGGTATCAGTCGAAGGGAATCAAGGAAACCCTGGTCGAGGGGCAGCGGGACACCCTGCAAGCCCTGATTCTGGCGGGCTCGATCCGGCCCGATCAGGTTCCCGCCATCGAGAAGGTGATCGCCTCCATGGATGCGGACGCGACCCGCTACGGCAAGGAGAAGAAGGAGATCCTCCTCGGCTCGAAGACCGTGGGGCAGGAGAGTTGGGCCCAGGACGTGGATGGCGAGATGGGCAAGGTCATCGGCGCCAACGAGTGGGAGGCGCAGGCGTTGGGTCTGGGGAAGGCCGGGGACATCTTTGATTATTCGACCTTCTTCCTCCAGCTCTGCCTGGTGGCCGGAGCCATCAGCCTGATCCTCCAGATCGACCGCATGCGCTGGACCTTCTTCTTCAGCATGGTGCTCCTGGGGCTGGTCGGGACCGGGTTCTCTGTGGTGGCGTTCCTGACCGCGGGCGCGGTCGGCTAGTTGGTTTGATTGTGTGTCGGCCGGGCTTCCGACATGCCGCGGACATGTCGGCTGCCCCCGCTGCCGGCCGCCTCCGGGGAGGAGGCCCTGGCACAGGACGTGCTCTATCCCTGAATCGAGCCTTGAAACAGACCTGAAAGGAGACACGTCATGTCGACGCAAGCGCAAGCCTTGGTAGCCGAAGTGGAGAGCATCGAGGAGCTGGTGACCCACAAGACCGTGATCGAGGCGAAGATTCTGGTCACCGCCCTCGGCTCGGAGGAGCTCTCGTTCAGCAGCTTCAGTCCCGCCATCTCGATCAACGGCAGGGACATTACTCTCAAGCCCTCGAGCAGCACGGAGCAGCCGGTCCTCTACAACCTCAAATTCGAGGCGGGCTCCGGGGTCGAGCTCTTCCTGACGCCCGCGGCGACGTTCGGGGAAAAGCAGGGTGCCCTGGCGGTCAATCCGGCCGATCTCGGGCGTGAGTTCCATCTGTGCTTCGTCAACGATCTCGGCCCGCTGGCCAAGGTTTCTTACGATTTCGACATCCACTGGGCGGAGCCCGACACAGGTCTACAGAGCTCATTCGTGCGGCGCGTGGCGACAGATCCGACGATCATCCTCGAGGCTCCAAACAGCTAGACGGGCTCAGGAAGCCGGCGTCTTGGCGAGCAGGGCCTGGAACTCGGGCTGGCGGTGGAGGGGGGCGAACCAGGGGATCGAAAAGGCCCTGGGATTGAGCCCGAGCTGTACCGCCTTCTCCGCGTTGGCCAGCGCGGAGTGGTCCTCTCCGAGAAGAACGTAGACGAGGGACGCCTCGTACACGGTGGGCCCCTGGTCCGGGGCGAGGCGCAGCGCCTCCTGCACGGCGGAGACGGCGTTCCGGCCTTCGCCGAGATGGGCCAGGGCCTGGGCTTTGATGGTCAGCAGCGGCGGCGTCGCGGCCGCGGGGTCCGCTTCGGCGAGCGCTACGACGCGCCGGTAGAGCTCCTCCGCTTTGGCTTTCCGGCCCATCAGGGCCTCGGCGTCGGCCAGGTTCAGGGTGAAACCTGGATTCCGGGGCTCTCGCTCACAGGTGCGCTGGAAGGTGTCGGCCGCTTCCTGGTACCGGCCGAGGAGCAGGTAGGCAAAGCCGAGGTTGGAGAGGATGGCTACGCTCGGCGAGCGCTGCCCGAGCTGCTGGTAGATCGTGACGGCCCGCCGGAGGTCGCCATTCCAGAGCTCGATGAGGGCCAGCAGGGAGAGCCCTTCCAGATTGCCCGGGGAACGCTGCAGGAGCCGCTGGAGAGTGCCGCGGGCCGCGGTGATCTGCCCCTGCTGAAACTCCATCTGGGCGAGATTGGAGAGTCTCCGCACCGAGGGGTGGAGGCGGGCCACGTTCCGCATCAGGGCCAGCGCTTCCTGAGACTGGCCGCGGGTATCGAGCAGGCGGGCCTCCCTCTCCAGGACCCGGACGTCGCCGGGGACCAGATCGTGGAGATCCTGGAGGGCTTGTTCGGCGCGTTCAAGATCCTTGCCGGCCAGCGCCACGTCGACCCACAGGAAGAGGGGCTGGGGATTGCCGGGGGACAGCTCCCGTGCCTCCTCGAGAAGGCGGGAGGCACGGTCCAGGTCCTCCCGGCGGCGCGACATCGAGAAGTTGCGGCGCAGGACGTCAGCCTCCAGCAGGTAGGCCTCGAGAAACCGGGGAGAGCGGCGGCGGATCTCCTCCAGGTCGGCCACGATGCGATCCCGCGGGATCGACTGCGCATCGAAGTCACGGCGCAGCGCCAGGAGCTCCCGGATGTCGCGGCTGCTCGCCTCCAGGGCGGTGGAGCCCTTGCGTGCCCGCCGGCCTTCGTAGCCGCGGCGGATCTGGCCGGTGACGGCCTGGGCCAGCAGGAAGAAATCGTCCGTGGGCACCTCCAGGCTCTCGGCCCAGAGGACGCTCCCGTCGGCGCCGCGCAAGCGGTTGAGCGAGACCCGGCAGGATTCGGGGCGGCAATCCAGCCGCTCGGTGATCACCTCCCCGGCCGAAAGAGCCTGAGCGACGCGCCGCGGCGAGCCGGTCGCCGCATCCACCTCGTCCATCGACAGCGGCG
>DATFPH010000539.1:0-6422 GCA_035264905.1 Thermoanaerobaculia bacterium | reverse complement strand
ACGAGAAATCAGCGACCGGCGCGGAGAGGGCCAGACTCTTGGCTACCTCGGCAACGCCTACGAGGATCTCGGCGAGAACAGCCGCGCCATCGAATTCGGCGAGCAGTACCTCGCCATCGCCAGAGAGATCGGCGACCGGCGCGGAGAGGCAATCGCCACGGGCAACCTCGGTAACGCCTACATGAACCGCGGTGAGACCCGCCGCGCCATCGAGCTCTACGAGCAACACCTCGCCATCGTCCGCGAGATTGGCGACCGGCTCGGAGAGGCAAGCGCCATGGGCAACCTTGGCATCGCCTACGCGACCCTCGGCGAGCCCCGCCGCGCCATCGAGCTCTACGAGCAACAACTCGCCATCGCCCGAGAGATCGGCGACCGGTACGGAGAAGCAAGGGCTTCCTGGAATCTCGGGGTGACGCTCGAAGAACTGGGAGAGCTGGGCCGGGCCGCCGCGATGATGCAGGTTTACGTTGACTACCTGCGGGAGATCGGCCACCCGGACGCCGAAAAGCGTGCGGCCCACGTCGAGGCCTTGCGTGGCCGCATGGGCGCGGGATAGGGCGGGCGGCACCGGCATCCGCGACGAAGTTGCGCGGATCGGCGGCGCTCCTGCCACCTGTACAGGTCTGGTAGACTTGGCTCGTCTGAAGGAGAGAAGATCATGCAACCCGATCAGGTAGTGCACAGCGACCCCGAGATCCTCGGCGGCACCCCGGTGTTCGTGGGCACTAGGGTTCCGGTCCGGACTCTCATCGACCATCTCGAGGCCGGAGACACCATCGAACAGTTCCTTCGCTCGTTCCCTTCAGTGTCTCGCGACCAGGCCGTTGCGGCGCTCGAGATGGCCAGTGACTTCCTCGCCGATACCGCGCATTCTCATCGATGAATCTCTGCCCGTTGAGTTGGCCGACGATCTCGGCCTGCCCTCTGTCCGCACGGTCCGCGGCATGGGCTGGTCGGGTCTGAAGAACGGGGAGCTCGTCAAGCGCGCGGTCCTCGCCGGCTTCACACATCTCCTGACGGCTGACCAGAACCTCGAGTTCCAGCAGAACATCCGCTCCAGCGAGCTGAGTTTCATCGTGCTCCGCGGTGGCACTCGCATTCATGAAGTACGACCGCTCATCCCGGCCATCCTCACAGCCATCCCGCTCATCGGGCCCGGCCAGGTCATACGGCTGGGGGTCTGACCCAGGCGGGAATCGGATTCAGGATTCGACGAAATCGAAGAAGTGAACGCGGCCCGAAGAGTCACTCATGCGGCTTTCCGAAAGAGAAGCTCCACGGCCGACTTGTCGGCGCTGGCGTGGCTGAGGAAGACGTCGTAGCGGTGGGGCATCAGCGATCTTCTTGGGGCTCGACTTATTGTAGGGGAAGTGGGAGGGATGTCGTGGGGACGGCGGGAGCGGCCGAGATCACCGTGATCCGCCCCGGGATCATGATGATCCGGGCCGGGATCACCGTAATCCGGAGCCCGGCCACCGTGATCCGGTTCGCGGTCGCGGTGATCCCTCGCCGGGTCGCCGTGATCCAGAGCCTTGCAGCGGTGTCGATCGCTGGATCGCCGCGATCCCGACGCGTTCCGCGACGTCCGGGCCGGGATCACCGTGATCCCGGCCCGGTTGAGCATGTCAAGCCGCGTGGAGCCGCTTCCCAGACAGGATGGGCGGCGTCATGCCGGAGATCGCGGCAAAACCCGCCCCGCCGGCGAGCTGGCAGACCGGGTTCATCACCTGCTGGGAAGTACTGGTTCCTGTAAATCCATGCCCGAGAGGCCGGCGGATGCGCGGCAGGCAGGCGCTTCGAATGGTGGTTGGACTGAGGATCAGCCCTGCTGAGATAGTCTCTACCCGCGCCTTTTCTCTTCCCTCCATCGTGCTCCCACGATATCTTTGACGGATCTCGGGAGACTCTTCTATACTCGGGGACATGGCCGAGCCTGTCTGGAAGACGGCGACTACGCAGTATGAAGAACCGGATCGCGAGCTGCCTGACGGCGACGGGCCCGGTATCACCCTGCTGCGCTGGGTCGAACGCCCCAACGGGGAGCTGGAGCAGGTGGCCATGCCTCTGACCCCCGAGCGTTTCCTGCACTCCGAATTCGGGGACGTCATGGGCCAGGGGATACGACACAGCAAAACCGTCCGCAGAATCGCCGAGTTGCTGGAACACCGCTTCCGGTCCGAGCCGGATGTCCTGGTCACCTTCGACCTGACGCACTATCTTGGCTCCGAGCTGCCGTGGCCCGCTCCGGATGTCTCCGTCATCCGCGGTCTTCCCGAGGCGGAGGCCGATCGCGAGAGCTTCGATCTCGAAGAAGAGGGCCACCGGCCGTGTCTGATCGTCGAGGTGGTTTCCCCTCGGTCCTCACGGATCCGCCAGACCGACCTTGTGAGCAAGGTGGAAATCTATGCGCTCGCCGGGATTGCGGAGTACGTGATCGTCGACTCCACCCGCCGCGACCGCCGCTTTCGTCTTCTCGGGTATCGATTGGGCGACCCTGGTCGTTATCAGGCCATCAAGCCGGACGATCAGGATCGCATCCTCTCTGAATCGACCGGAGTCTGGTTCCAGATCTCTGCCGACGGCCAGCAGGTTCTCCTCTTCAAATATCCCACGGGCGAGCCGCTGCTGACGGGAGAAGAGAGAGCACAACGCGCCGAGGCAGAGTTGGCGCGACTCCGAGCGGGGCTTGAAGGACTTCGCGGGTAGAAAACTTTGCGGTCCAAGCGAGACGAAGCCTACCGCTCCGCCCGGTCGGCCGCCATGTGCTGCAGCCAGTCGACGACAGCGGCCGACAACGCAATGCGGTGGTCGGCGAAACTGTGGTCGCTGTCGAGGGTCAGGCTGCTGACCTGACCCTTGCGCTGGGCGCGGATCGCGTCGGCCAGCGCCTGGTTCGGAGCACCGCCGCCATACGTGGCGCCGATCACCAGTGTGGGCTGCGCCGCCAGCGCCGGCGCCAGGGTCAGTAAATCCCAATCCTCGGCATGGCGCTCGACTTCTTCCGCCAGATGCGCCGCGTCGGTGCCGGCCAGGCTGTTGCCCAAATCGTCGCCGATCCCGGCAATGGCTGCGGCGCGCCTTTCGGGATGGGCGCGCAGGTCCTTGCCGTCGGCGCCCACGTTCCACGCATCGATCAGCACCAGGCCCGCCACGTCCTGGTGCGCCGCCGCATAGCGCGCCGCCGCGAAGCCGCCCATGCTATGGCCGCCGATCAGGATGCGGCGCGTGTCGATGCCATACTTCGCGGCGTTTTCGGGCTGGCGCAGGAAGGCCATGGCCGCTTCGGCATCCTCGACCGCACCGGCGAGGCTGAAGGCACCGGGCGAGCCCCAACTGCCGCGATAGTGCATCGTCAGCACATTCCAGCCGGCGCGCCGGATCGCCTGCGCCAGGTCGAGATTCTGCTCGTTGCCGGGCAGGCCGTGCAGCAGCAGCAGCGTCGGCTTGGGACCGCTGCCGGCCGCCAGGAAGAACAGCGCGTTCATGCCGCCGCCGCCGCTCGGGATCAGCACCTGGCGGTTGGCGGCCGGATGCCTGGCATCGCGCGCAGTGTCCGTCACAACGGCGCGCGGCACCGGTGCAGCGGCCGCCTGCGCGGCGACAGAAGACAGCAGCAATGCCGCCAAGATAGGAACATGCCACGCTACTTTCATAGGGTTCCCCGATCCGAGTAATCAGCCGATTCTAACCTATCGCACCTTGTCCTCGGTTGCGGCTCTCGTGGGAATCTTGGATGCTCAGCCCTGCTGAGATAATCTCTACCCGCGCCTTTTCTCTTCCCTCCATCGTGCTCCCACGATATCTTTGACGGATCTCGGGAGACTCTCTATACTCGGGACATGGCCGAGCCTGTCTGGAAGACGACGACTCCGCAACGGGAAGAGCCGGACTGTGAGCTGCCTGACGACGAGCCGGGCATCACTCTGTTGCGCTGGGTCGAACGCCCCGACGGAGAGCTGGAGCAGGTGGCCATGCCCTTGACCCCCGAGCGTTTCCTGCATTCCGAGCTCGGGGACCAGATGGGCCAGGGGACACGACACAGCAAGACCGCCCGCAGGATCGCCGACATGCTCGACCACCACTTCGGGGACGAGCCGGACGTCCTGGTCACCTTCGACCTCACGCACTACCTCGGCTCCGATCTACCCTATCCGGCTCCTGACGTCTCGGTCATCCGCGGTGTTCCCGATGCGGAGGCCGACCGCGACAGCTTCGATCTCGAGGAGGAGGGAAACCGGCCGTGTCTGATCGTCGAGGTCGTCTCTCCGCTGTCCTCGCGGATCCGCCAGACCGACCTGGTGAGCAAGGTCGAGATCTATGCGCTCGCCGGGATTCCGGAGTATGTAATCGTCGATTCCAGGCGCCGTGAGCGCCGCTTCCGTCTTCTCGGGTACCGGCTGGACCGCTCGGGCCGCTACCTTGCCATCGAGCCGGACGACCAGGGGCGCATCCTCTCCGAAACGACCGGAGTCTGGTTTCAGATCTCTCCCGATGACCAGCAGGTCCACCTCTCCAAGTACCCCACGGGCGAGCCGCTGTTGACCCGGAAGGAGGAAGAGAAGCTCCGCAAGGCCGCCGAAGCGCAGGCGCGGGCCGAAGCGGAGGCCCGGAAGACCGCCGAAGCCCAGGTGCGTGCCGAAACCAAGGCCAGGAAGGCGGCGGAAAAGGAAGCGGCGCACGCCAAAGCAGAGCTGGAACGCCTCCGGGCAGAGCTCGACCGGCTGCGCCGGGAGTGATTGCGGCTCGCAGGCCCGCGGCAGACGAAGCCGCGGGCCTGCGAGCGCTCCATTGGGATGGGGGGATTGACGGCTGGCTCATGTGAGTTGCCGTCAATCGCCAATAATCTCGAGCTGATCGGCCGTCGGGATATCGATCACCTCGATCCCGCACTCCCGCTGGAGGTGTTCGATCAGTCTGGGCGAGATCGCTTGTTCTCGCCCCTTCCTCCGCTGCTTCCGCTCGCCGTGCGGGCCGAAGAGCGCCACCGACTCGGCGCGGGCCGGATCGAAGCGTGACCCGTAGATCACTCCCGTGGAGCCCGCCGCCCATAACGCCGCCGCCCAGGCCTGAGGGCAGCCGTAGGGGACGATCGATCCGATCTCCGAGGTGATCCCGAAGCGCACCGCCTCCCGGGAGGTCAGATCGGACAGGCTCTGCTCTCTGGGGAGATGGAGCCTGCGGAGCCGCCGGTTCTCGAGAAACTCGGAGGAGACGGCTCCCCGCCAAAGAGCTGAGCAACCTGATTCGCGCTGTACCAGGGGCCGATGAGATCAGTCCACTTGGACGTTTCCATCGGACCAGGCTATCTCCCGACTGGTCGGACCATCAAGGCCGAACGGCTCGTCGTAAGAGCAATTAGGGCAACCACAAGGGTTGCCCCTGCACGGACCCCGCGCACCTGTAGGGGGGCAGGTCTTGTGCCTGCCCCGCGATAGAGTGCCCGCATGGCTGACGATCCCTACTCCCGCGTCGAGTACCGCCGCCTGATCGCCTGGCCGCAGCGCATCGAGCGGGAGTGGCCGTTCCTGGAGCGGATCCTCGCCACGGCGCCGTCGCGCCGGGTGCTCGATCTCGGATGCGGCACGGGCGAGCACTCCCGCCGCCTGGCCGCCGCGGGGTTTGAGGCCGTCGGGCTCGACGCGTCGGAGTCGATGCTGGAGAAGGCACGGGAGGAGCCTCTGCCGGACCATCTCCGGTTCGTCCTCGGAGACATGCGCGATCTCGGCCGCACCGTCGAAGGCACGTTCGGCGGCGCCCTCTGTCTGGGCAACGCGCTCCCCCATCTGCTGACCGACGAGGATCTCCAACGCTTCGCCGCCGGTCTCCGCGAGCGGCTGCTCCCCGGCGCCCCCCTGATCCTCCAGATCCTCAACTACGACCGGATCTTCGCGCAGAACGAGCGGAGCCTGCCGATCAATTTCCGGCCCGATCCGGACGGCGAGATCGTCTTCCTCCGGCTGATGACCCCGCAGCCGGATGGAACGGTGCTCTTCTATCCGACCACCCTGCATCTCCGGCCGAGCCGCGAGCCAGCCGTGGAGGTGAACCACTCCCGCGAGGTCCGGTTACGCGGCTGGAAGCGCGGAGAGGTCGAGGCGGCCCTGGAGTCGGCGGGATTCACCGAGCGCACGGCCTACAGCGGGTTCGAGGGCGGAGCGTGGGAGGCGGAGTCATCTCGGGATCTGCTGCTGGTGGCCCACTAAGGTCTGGCATCCTCGCTGTCTTTGCCGTCCCATTGTCTACAGCTTTTGGCACAATAGAGACATGGAAATACCGACCTACGAAGATCCGGAGAAGGTTCTGGCAGGAATCGCGACGGCACGCGCTCAGGCGGCTCGGGAGGGCAAGCGGGTGGCGGTCGTCTTCGGCGCCGACTGGTGTCCCGACTGCTACGCCTTCGAATCCTCGCTCAAGCACCG
>DATFPH010000538.1:0-6449 GCA_035264905.1 Thermoanaerobaculia bacterium | reverse complement strand
CGGCGTCCAGGAGTACCTTCTCTATGATCCTCTCGGTGATTATCTGAACCCCCGCGTCCGGGGCTTTCATCTCGCCGGCGGCCTGTACGCGCCGATGGCTCAAGACATGGACGATGCACTTCAGAGCTCCACGACCGGATTGACCTTCCGGATGGAGGGATCCCGTCTTCGCCTGATCGACACCTCCACCGGACAGCCCCTGCTACGTGGTGAAGAGGCCCGGGAATTGGCCCGCCGTGCCCAGTCCGCGGAGGAAGAAGCCGCGCGCCTTCGAGCCGAGTTGGAGAGGCTGCGCCGGCAGAGCTGACTTCCCGAGGTCAAGGCTCGCGAAGTGATGTCCCAGGCAGGTCAGGATCTCCTTCGCGAAGGAAGGAGGAAAGAATGGCGGTCCGAGTACGACGCTCTACCGGCAATGTATTCAGCGATCTCGGATTCAGCGAAGCAGAGGCCGAGAACCTCAAAGTCCGAGCCGACCTGATGATCGAGCTGACCCAATTGATCGAAGCCCAGGAGCTCACACAGGCCGCTGCCGCCGAGCTTCTCGGAATGACTCAACCCAGGATCAGCGATCTCATGCGCGGCAAGATAGACCACTTCAGTGTCGACAGCCTGATCGAGATGCTCGGCCATGCTGGCGCTTGCGTCTCTTTCGTGATTACCCGGCGGGGTCGCCCCGAAGGGGCACAGGCATAAAGCCTGGCGCTTCAGCGCCAGGTTGAAGTCCCCCCTCCTTCCCAAAGTCCCGAAGGGACGCAGGCAGATACGACCTTCAACGTTGCCTGCCTGCGCCCCTTCGGGGCTCCTGGAGATAGGAGATGGCGCTTTCCTGGCGCTGAAGCGCCAGGCTTTATGCCTGTGCCCCTTCGGGGCTTATCTCTATCCGAAAGGCACCGACACACAGTTGCGTCTTGGGATGCTCGTGGTATCCTGCCTACATGACTCTCAAGGCCCGCGTTCACAATGGCCGGCTCGTGGTGGATGAGCCGACGAAGCTCCCTGAGGGAACCGAAGTCAATCTCCTGCCCCGGCCCAAGAGCACGTTCGACTCCTCAAGCATTGGTGGCGAGAGAACTCAGAGCGCCCTGAGATCCTTGACCAAGACTTGGCCGAGGCGGTAAAGACGTTGTCGGTCCTGCCCGGTATCGGTTCGCTTTACCGAGTTGCCTCAATCGCCGGCGTTCGCCGCTTGTATATCGAGCGGCTCACGTCACATCTCTATTACACCTACGACGATCGTGTGGTCGTTATAAGGGCGCTCTGGCATACGAGGCGCGGCTCGGGGCCTGACCTCAGCTCGTTATAGCTCTACCCTTCCCCCTACCGCCCCAGCCCCCCCGCCAGCCCCAGCAGGAACTTGATGTTCTCGTCGGTCCAGCGGATGCCGCCGCCGAGGAAGAGGGAGTCGTTCTCCAGGAAGTCGTCGTAGCCGCCGACCAGGTAGACGTTGGGGTGGAACTGGTAGCGGCCCAGCAGGCGCAGGTGCGGCGCGAGGTCGTTCGGACGGTTGAAGTCGAAGGCGTCGAAGGTGAGCCAGAGCTTCTTGTCCAGCACCGGCAGCGGGTACTCGATCTCCGCTCCGCCGGAGCCCTCGATGATGCCCGCGAAGAGCCGCGTGTCGTACGGCGCACGGTAGCCCAGGAGGCCCGTGGCCGTGTAGGTCTTCTCCTGGGTCAGCTTGTGGGTGGTGGTCGTCACCGGGATGCCGTCCGGACCGGTGACGGTGACCGTCTCCGTCTT
This sequence comes from Thermoanaerobaculia bacterium, assembly GCA_035264905.1. Taxonomy (GTDB): domain Bacteria; phylum Acidobacteriota; class Thermoanaerobaculia; order Multivoradales; family UBA5704; genus UBA5704. The sequence continues at coordinate 4,712 of DATFPH010000538.1, read as the reverse complement.
GTCCCGCCGCTTGCCGTTGGGGCTGCTCACGATGCCGCCGCGGTAGAGCCGCTTGTTGTCCTGGGGATCGATGTCCAGCCGGAAGCTGGTCTGCGACTCCTCCGGGTCCGGCAGGTAATACCCCTGCATGTCGAGGTCGATCTTGAACTTGTTGATCGCCCCGAAGGTGCCGCTCAGGGTCTGCACCCCGCCCTTGATGCTGTCGAGCGTGGAGAGGACTTCGTTGTAGGCCTTCTCGTCGTTGATCAGCTTGCCGATCGTCCCCTCGCCGCTGGCGATCTTGTCCGAGATCCTGTTCAGGTTGTCGGCCGAGGTCTGGAGCTTGGCCGTCAGCTCGCGGGCGTTCCCCATGCTGCCCTTCAGGTCGCCGCGGTTCTCCTGCACCACCTGGGAGATCTGCTCCATCGTGCGGTTCATCTGGTCCGCCAGGCGCGGCAGCTCGCGGGCGAGAGTCGCACTCATCTGGTCGAAGTTGCGGATGCTCGAGGCGACGTTGGCGCGGTTCTCGGCCACCAGCATGCGGATCTCGGCGCTGGTCAACTGGATGTCGCTGACCAGGCGGTTGATGTTCCCGCCGACGTCGTTGCCGGACATCGAGCCGGTCAACTGCTGGATCGAGGCGCCGATGCTGTTGATTTTCTCCATGGCCTCGTCGAAGCCCGGCGGCGTCGTGCCCACGAGCACGCTGTTCGGCGGCAGCGGCGGCGCGTCCGGCGGCCCGGGAATCAGCTCGACGTACTTCTCCCCCAGCATGCCAAGGCTGGCGATGCGCGCCCGGGTGCCCATGGTGAGCCCCAGGGGCTTGTCGAGGGCCAGGGTGATCCGGGCCTGGGTGCCGTCGAGGCCGACGCCGTCGATCCGGCCGACACGCACGCCGGCGACCCGCACGGATGCCTTGTCGTCGAGGCCGGCGACGGACTTGAACACGGCGTCCACGCGCTGCCCCTTGACCGTGAAGGGATTCAGGTCCTCGATCTTCCAGATCAGGACCGCCAGGATAATGATGCCCAGAGTCGCGAAGACTCCGACTTTGATCAGTGGTTTCATGATGTCTCCGAGCCGCGCGGCTCCCTCTGGGACTCCCTCGGGGGAGCATCCTCTGAAAGCGGACCGTCCGCCCGCCCGTGAATGAACTGCTGGACCCGGGGATCTTCCAGGCGCCGGAACTCCTCCGGCGGCGCTTCGGCGATGATCTTACCCCGAGCGAGCATGGCGATCCGGTCGCCGATCCGGAAGGCGCTCTCCATGTCGTGCGTGATGGTGACCGTGGTCGTCTTGAGCCGGTCGTTGAGGTCCAGGATCACCTCGTCGATCAGCGCCGTGGTGACCGGATCGAGCCCGGTCGTGGGCTCGTCGAAGAGCAGGATCTCCGGCTCGTGGGCCACCGCCCGCGCGAAGCCCACGCGGCGGCGCATGCCGCCCGAGAGCTGCGAGGGGAGCTTCTCGCCCACCCCCTCCAGCCGCACCATCGTCAGGCACTCCTCCACCCGCTCCCGGATCTCGCCGTGCGACAGCTTCTTCAAACGCTGCAAGGGAAAGGCCACGTTCTTCCAGACGCTCATCGAGTCGAACAGGGCCCCCTCCTGGAAGGCCATGCCGAACTTGCGCCGGAACTCCGTGATCTCCCGGTTGCCGAGCTTCTCGACCGCCGTGCCGTCCACCTCGACGGTGCCGGAGTCCTGCTTGAGCAGGCCGATGATGTGCTTGAGAAGCACGCTCTTGCCCGTGCCCGAGCCGCCGATGATCACCAGCGACTCCGCCGGCGCGACGTCGATGCTCACGCCGTCCAGCACCGTCTTGGGGCCGAACGACTTGCGCAGGTCGGCGATGTGGATCTTGGCCTTCGGCCGCGCGCCGGATCGGGCGTCGGGTCGGGCAGACTGCTGCGGCTCGCTCATTCTGTAAGCCTTCTACGGCCAGCCCGCGCCGCTGTTTCACCGGAAGTCCCCATAAGGTCTCTAGAACAGCAGGCGGGTGAGGAAAAAGTCCGAGATCAGGATGGCGATCGAGGCCACCACCACGGCCGCCGTGGTGGATCGTCCCACCCCTTCGGCGCCGCCCGTGGTGTAGAAGCCCTGCTGGCAGCCGATCACCGCGAGGAGGAAGCCGAAGGCCGCCGCCTTGATCAGGCCCGAGAAGAGGTCGTTCAGGTCCATGAACTGGAAGGTCCGGTCGAGGTAGGCGACCGGGTTGGCCCCCATCATCACCACCGACACCAGGTAGCCGCCGAAGATGCCGATGCCGTTGGCCATGACGACCAGCAGGGGCATCATGATCGTCGCGGCCCAGACTCGCGGCACCACCAGGTAGTGGACGGGATCGGTCGCCATCACCTCCAAGGCGTCGATCTGCTCGGTGACCCGCATGGTGCCGAGCTCCGCGCCCATGGCCGAGCCGGCGCGGCCGGCGACGATCAGCCCCGAGAGCACGGCCGACAGCTCGCGCACCATCGACAGGGCGACCAGCGAGCCCACGAAGCTCTCGGCGTTGAAGCGGCGCAGCACCGTGAAGGTCTGGAGGGCCATGACCATGCCCGTGAACATGGCCGTGAGCAGCACCACCGGCACGGAGTTGACCCCCACCTTCATCATCTGGCGCAGCAGCTCCCGCCAGTCATAGGGCGGCCGGGGCGTCCAGGCGAACACCCGGCCGACCATCTGGACGAAGCGCCCCATCTGCTCGAAGTAGCGCTCCATGGCTCCCGGCAGCGTCACGAGTCCTCCCGCGAAAAACGAGACATCAGCTCCTCCACTCTCCCCTCGCGCACGAAGCGGCGCGGCAGCCGCAGGCCCAGATGGCACAGGATCTCCCAGGAGATCGTGCCGGCGTGCGCCGCCAGCTCCGTGGCCGTGATCTCCTCGTCGCCCTGGCGGCCGAGCAGCACCACCTCGTCCCCCAGCTCGGCCCCGGCTTCCGTCACGTCGAGCAGGGTCATGTCCATCGTAACCGAACCGGCGACCGGCACCCGGCGGCCGCGCACCAGCGCCTCGGCCTTGCCCGTCAGCCGCCAGGCGTAGCCGTCAGCATAGCCCACGGGGACGACGGCGATGCGGCTGCGCCGCCGGGTCACCGTCCGGCCGCCATAGGAGACCGGCGTGCCCGCCGGCACCTCGCGGAGCTGGACGATGCGCGCCCGCACCGACATCACCGGCCGCAGGTCCGTCTCGATCCGGGAGGGATCCAGGCCATAGATGGCGATGCCCAGCCGCGCCAGGGCGAAGCGGCTCTCCGGCAGGTGCAGGGCCGCGGCGCTGTTGGCCATGTGGACCAGCGTCCCATCCCGCTCCTCCGGGGTGAGCTGCGCGAGCACCTCGGCGAAGCGCGCCTCCTGGGCCGTGTTGCGCGGGCTCGCGAGGTCGTCCGCGTCGCCGAAGTGGGAGAGCACGCCGGCCAGCCGGAGCCCGGGGTGGGTGCGCACGGTCTCGAGCGCGCACGGCACCTCGGCCATGGCCACGCCGAGCCGGCCCATGCCCGTGTCGACCTTGAGATGGATGGGCTGCGCCTCCGCCTGGCCGGCGGTCCAGTCCCGCCAGAGCGCCAGCTCGGCGAGCGAGGAGACGGTGGGCGTCAGCCGGTAGCGGCGGTAGAGGGCGATCTTCGACGGCCGGGCCGTGCCGAGCACCAGGATCGGCAGCTCGACGCCGGCGCGGCGGATCTCGGCGCCCTCTTCGAGCAGGGCCACGCCGAGCCAGTCCACGCCGGCGGCCTCGAGGGCGCGCGAGACTCCCATGGCGCCGTGGCCGTAGGCGTCCGCCTTCACCACCGCCATGGCCAGGGCGCCGCCGAGCCGCCGGCGGACGCGCTCCAGGTTGTGCTCCAGGGCGGCGAGGTCGACGTCCACCCACGCCGGGCGCAGAGCGGCCTCGAGATCCTCCACCCCGGGCCCGTCCGCGAGCGGCGGCGAGGCCTCAGAAGGGAGCGCCACCCGGTTCCATTCCATGCCGGTCGAGATTGCGGAAGCTGGTGGTCTCGCCGAGGAAGACCATCTCGACCGTGCCCGTCTCGCCGTTGCGGTGCTTGGCGATGATCAGCTCCGCGAGGCCCCTGTTCTCGTCCGTGGGGTTGTAGACCTCATCGCGGTAGATGAAGGCCACCATGTCGGCGTCCTGCTCGATCGAGTTGTGGACAAACAGGTCGTCAGCGACGAAATTGTGGGGTCCCGGGACGGTCAGATCAAAGACCTCCTCCACGCCGTCTTCTTCCAGCGAGACGACTTGGTCCCAATAGACGTCGCTCTCGGCGAGAACCCGGAGAGCCTCCGCACCGGCTGCCAGGGCGACCCGCAGCGCTCTCTCCCGGCTGAGGTTCTGCTTGAAGATCGTCAAGCCGGCGTAAGCCGTGCCAATCTCGGAATGGAGACGGCGGTGGGTGATGCCATTTTTTGCCATAGCCGGACGGACGTGCAGATCCCAGACCTCTTTCGGGATCACATCGCGGTTCGTGTTTTCCGGGCGCGAGGCGACGTAGGCCAGAGACTCCTGGAGAGAAGCGCTCTTGTACTCGCCCACGGCTCCCACCACCTCAACGAAGCGGAGCACTTGCGACTTTCCACTGACCCTCACGTGAAGCTGGTCCCGCCCTTTCCCCTTTTGGGAATGGGTTTCGAGGCGTGCCCGGATACCCAGCCTCAGCAGGAGGCACTGGACATCCGTCGCCAACTGGCGGCTGCTCGTGGCGTAGTAGATCGCCGGATATCCACGTCCATTCCGGGG
>DATFPH010000537.1:0-16642 GCA_035264905.1 Thermoanaerobaculia bacterium | reverse complement strand
GAGGGTGTCGAGATGGTGATGCCCGGGGACAACGTGAACCTGGAGATCGAGCTGATTGCGCCGATCGCGATGGAGAAGGGCGTGCGCTTCGCCATCCGCGAGGGTGGCCGCACCGTCGGCGCCGGCACCGTCACGGAGATCTTGAAGTAGGGGCGGGTCTCGTGCCCGCCCTCCGAAGGTAAGAACACGCAGGCCAGTAGCTCGAACTGGTAGAGCATCGGTCTCCAAAACCGAGGGTTGGGGGTTCGAATCCCTCCTGGCCTGCCAATTTTTTCCGGCTCGATCGGGGCGCCAATGAAAGACTGGTGGAAGAAATCTGTCGAATTCCTCTCCGAGGTGCGCTCTGAGATGCGGAAGGTCTCCTTCCCCTCGAGGGACGAGGTCGTGGGAACGACGATCGTCGTCATCGTCACGAGCTTCGTCTTCGCGGCCTTTCTGTTTGCCGCGGACCAGCTGATCGTCCAGGGATACCAGTTGCTGGTCAAGGTGTTGGGATGACCGAGACGTCGAGCGTCGGCAGGAAGTGGTACATCGTCCACACCTACTCCGGGTTCGAGGAGCGGGTGAAGGAGACGCTGCGCCAGCGCGCCGAAGCTCTCGGCATGGGAGACGCGTTCGGTGACGTCCGCATCCCCACCGAGACCGTGGTCGAGTACAAGGGCGGGAAGAAGAAGGAGACGCAGCGCAAGTTCTTCCCGGGGTACATCCTGGTCGAGATGGAGATGTCGGACGCCGCCTGGCACGTGGTGAAGAACACTCCGAAGGTGACGGGCTTCGTCGGCACCGGGAAGAAGCCGACCCCGCTCTCCGAGGAGGAGGTCAATCAGATCCTCGAGCAGGTGGTGACGGCGAAAGAGAAGCCGAAGCCGAAATACGTGTTCGAGAAGGCGGAGCCGGTGCGCATCACCGACGGGCCGTTCAACAACTTCACGGGCGTGGTGGACGAGGTCAACCTCGACCGCAACACCCTGAAGGTCATGGTGACGATCTTCGGCCGGCAGACGCCGGTCGAGCTGGATTTCTCGCAGGTGCAGAAGATCTGATCGGGGGCAACCTATGGCGAAGAAGATCACTGGTTACATCAAGCTGCAGATTCCCGCCGGCGCGGCGACGCCGGCCCCCCCGGTTGGACCGGCGCTCGGCCAGGCGGGCGTGAACATCATGGACTTCGTGAAGAATTTCAATGCGCGGACGGCGGCCCAGAGCGGCCTGATCATCCCGGTGGTGATCACGGTCTTTGCTGACCGCAGCTACACGTTCATCACGAAGACGCCGCCCGCGCCGATCCTGCTGCTCAAGGCGGCCGGGATCCCCAAGGGCTCGGGCGAGCCGAACAAGAAGAAGGTGGGCAAGGTCACCCGGGCGCAGGTCGAAGAGATCGCCAAGACCAAGCTCCCCGACCTGAATGCGGCCAACCTCGAAGCGGCGATCCGGACGATCGAGGGCACGGCGCGCTCGATGGGTCTCGAAGTCGAAGGCTAGGAGGAAACAGTCGTGGCGAAGCACGGAAAGAAATACAGGGAGGCGGTCCAGAAGGTCGAGACGCGCCCCTATCCACTGCGCGAGGCCCTCGACCTGGCCAAGGATGCGGCGTACGCGAAGTTCGATGAGAGCGTCGAGGTCGCCCTGCGTCTGGGCGTCGACCCCAAGCACGCGGACCAGATGGTGCGCGGCACCGTCGTCCTGCCGCATGGTCTGGGCAAGACGGCGCGCGTGCTGGTCTTCGCGGCCGGCGAGAAGATCCGCGAGGCTGAAGAGGCGGGTGCCGACCACGTGGGCGGCGAGGAGCTCGCCAAGCGGATCGAGGGCGGCTGGCTGGACTTCGACGCGGTGGTGGCGACCCCGGACATGATGCGGGTCGTCGGCCGCCTCGGCAAGGTCCTGGGTCCCCGCGGCCTGATGCCGAACCCGAAGGCGGGCACGGTGGCCGTGGACGTGGCGAAGGCCGTCCAGGACATCAAGGCCGGCAAAGTGGAGTTCCGCGTCGACAAGACGGGGATCATCCACGCGCCGATCGGCAAGCTGTCCTTCGGGACCGACAAGCTGAAGGAGAATGCCGACGCCCTGATCGGCGCGGTGGTCAAGGCCAAGCCGAGTGCGGCCAAGGGCAAGTACGTCAAAGGCTTGAGCCTCTCCTCGACGATGGGCCCCGGCATCAAGGTGGACGAGGCCGGGGTCATGGCGGCCGAGGCTTAGACCCAGGAGCTTAGGAGAAAGATCTCATGGCGCTGACTCGAGCCGACAAAGAGCAATTGCTCGCCGAATACGAAGAAGGCCTCAAGGGCGCGTCGCACGCGTTCGTGCTGAGCTACCAGGGGATCAAGGTCCCCCAGGTGACCGCGCTGCGCGAGAAGGTGCGCCAGAGCGGTGGCCAGTATGTGGTGGTGAAGAACACCCTGGCGCTGCGCGCGATCGACGGGGCGGCCCTCTCGGCGCTCAAGGACCAGTTCGTCGGTCCGACCGCCGTGGCGTTCACCGACAAGGATCCGGTCTCCCTCGCGAAGGCTCTGACCGATTTCGCCAAGGACGTGCCGGCGATCCAGTTCAAGGGCGGCGTTGTCGAGGGCCGGGCGATCGGCGGGGATCAGGTCAAGGAGATCGCCGCGCTGCCCAGCCGCGAGGAGCTGATCGCGAAGCTGCTCTTCCTGATGCAGTCGCCGATCACCCGCTTCGTGCGCGTCCTGGCTGCGGTGCCGCAGTCGTTCGTGCTGGTTCTGGACCAGATCCGTCAGCAGAGAGAGGGCGGACAGCCGGCGGAGGAGCAGCCGGCGTCCTGAGCCGGGCTCGTCGATTCAACGGAAATTCCGGACTTTTACAGTCCGTAGTGTAAGGAGAGAACATGGCTATCGCGACCGAAGAATTCATCCAGCAGATCGACGGGTTGACCGTCCTCGAGCTCAACAACCTCGTGAAGGCGCTCGAGAATCATTACGGCGTGTCCGCCGCCGCTGCCGTGGCCGCTCCGGCCGCCGGTGGTGGGGCCGCCGCGGCTCCGGTCGAGGAGAAGACCGAGTTCGACGTGATCTTGAAGGCGGCCGGCGAGAAGAAGATCAACGTCATCAAGGCCGTCCGCGAGGTCACCAGCCTCGGCCTGAAAGAGGCCAAGGACCTCGTCGAGTCGGCTCCGGCCACCGTCAAGGAGGGGATCTCCAAGGACGAGGCCGAGTCGATCAAGAAGAAGTTCGAAGAGGCCGGGGCGACCGTCGAGCTCAAGTAGAGCGTGGTGTCGTAGGAACAGCGCTCTACCTGCGTAGAGCACGTTCTTTTCCCTTGGAGCGACGCAAAACACGTTCTACGAAGGGACTGCGGACCACGATCTCAAGAGAACCATCTCTCCGGAACACCGCCCACCCGACAGGCTCTCGGGTGGGCGCTCCGCGCGCCCAGGGCATAAATCGGGCGGAGCGGTTGTTCTGGACTACGTGCACCATGCCCGGTCATCCTCCGCAAGGCGAGCGGAGGGTGGGGCATGGTGTCTCCTGCTTGCGGTCCAGGAGCCCGGACACACCCCTCCAGACAGGACAGGGCTGCCGCGTAGAGTCTTTACAAGGCATCGAGGAGATAGCAAGGACCACCTATGGATAGAATTCCCACCCCGCAGAACCCAGCGCGCAATGGCCAACGGAAGGACTTTTCCAGGATCCAGACCTCGCTGCCCATCCCGAACCTGATCGACGTCCAGCGGAGGTCCTACGAGCGTTTTCTGCAGATGAACCTGCTGCCCGAAGAGCGGGCCAACCAGGGTCTGCAATCGGTCTTCACCAGCATCTTCCCGTTCTCCGACTTCCGCGAGACCTGCTCGCTCGATTTCGTCAAGTACTCGATCGGCGACTGGCAGTGCAAGTGCGGTGAGCTCAAAGGGCTGGAGTACCTCCGCATGACCTGCACCAACTGCGGAGCGAAGATCATGACCGATCACCCGCACGAGGAGACGGTCACCTGCAACGAGTGCGGTTTCGTCAACAAGAACCGCGTGACCAAGTGCGACATCTGCGGCAACCCCGTAGACCTGCAGCTCAAGTACTCGATCTCCGACTGCCAGGAGCGGGGGATGACCTTCGCCGTGCCGCTCAAGGTCACCTTCCGCCTGTTCGTCTACGACCGAGACCCCGAGACCGGCGCGCGCATGATGCGCGATGCGAAGGAGGAGGAGGTCTACTTCGGCGACATTCCGCTGATGACGGACAACGGCACGTTCATCAACGGGACCGAGCGCGTCATCGTGTCGCAGCTCCACAGGAGCCCTGGCGTCTTCTTCACCAAGGAGGGGCCGCGGACCTATCTGTCCAAGATCATCCCCTACCGGGGCTCCTGGGTGGAGTTCGAGTACGACCAGAAGGACGTCTTGTCGGTGCGCATCGACCGCAAGCGCAAATTTCATGGCACGGTCTTCCTGCGCGCCCTGGGCCTGGAGGCGGACGAGGCGATCCTGCGCCAGTTCTACACCCCGGTCGGCCTGTCGTCGGAGGGCGGAGGCCGGTTCAACCTGCACGTGCCGCCCAAGGTCCTGGAGCCGGAGCGCCTGAAGGACCGCCAGAGCCGCGGCCGCCGCGAGGCGTACCCGATCTTCGCCGGCATCGTCCTGACCAAAGACCTGATCGGCAAGCTCGACACCGGCCAGACCCTGGCCTTCGACGTCGGCTCCGAGGAGCTGGAGCGCGCCTATTTCATCGGCGACGTGGTCGACCTGGACACCGGCGAGGTGATCTTCGAGGCGAACGAGCTCGTGCCCGAGGACATCGAGGAGCGGATGGACGGCCGCAACCACACCCCGGTCGAGGTCTTTTTCCCGGACTGGGAGCTGACCGGCGCGACGCTGTCGAACACGCTGGCCAAGGACACGACGAAGAACTCGCGCGAGGCGCTGATCGAGATCTACCGCCGCATGCGCCCGGGCGATCCCCCGACCCTGGAGAGCGCCCGCTCGCTCTTCTACGGCATGTTCTTCGACGCCAAGCGCTACGACTTCTCGCGGGTCGGCCGCTTCAAGTTCAACATCAAGCTCGACACCGAGGTGCCGGTCGATCAGAAGACCCTCTCGGCGGACGACTTCTTCCGCGTGATCGAGTACCTGCTGCGCCTGCAGAAGGACGCCGGCCGCGTGGACGACATCGACAACCTGGGCAACCGCCGCGTGCGCGCGGTCGGCGAGCTCCTGGAGAACCAGTTCCGCATCGGCCTGGTGCGCATGGAGCGGGCGATCAAGGAGAAGATGTCCGTCCACCAGGACATCGACTCGGCGATGCCGCACGACCTGATCAACTCGAAGCCGGTCATCGCGGCGATCAAGGAGTTCTTCGGCTCGTCGCAGCTCTCGCAGTTCATGGACCAGACGAACCCGCTGTCCGAGGTCACGCACAAGCGCCGTCTGTCGGCCCTGGGACCGGGCGGTCTGTCGCGCGAGCGGGCCGGGTTCGAGGTGCGCGACGTCCACGCCACGCACTACGGCCGCATCTGCCCGATCGAGACGCCGGAAGGTCCGAACATCGGCCTCATCTCGTCGCTTGCCACCTACGCGCGGATCAACGACTACGGGTTCATCGAGAGCCCGTACAAGAGGGTCGAGGACGGCCGCGTGCTCGACCACTACCGCATCTTGAAGGTCGGGGACGGCAGCTTCCGCCTGGGGCAGATCGTCGTCGGGGACGACCTCAAGGCCGAGAACGACCGTCTGGAGAAGGCGGGCAAGCGGCGGGTCGACGCCGAGCCGCATGCCTTCTATCTCTCCGCCTGGGAAGAGGAGAAGTACATCATCGCCCAGGCGAACGCCCGGCTCGACGAGCGGGGCTACTTCGTCAACGACCGGGTGAGCGCGCGGGCCGGCGGCGACTTCGTCAACGTCGAGCGCGACCGCCTCGACTACATCGACATCAGCCCGAAGCAGCTCGTTTCGGTGGCCGCGGCACTCATCCCGTTCCTCGAGAACGACGATGCGAACCGCGCTCTCATGGGCTCGAACATGCAGCGGCAAGCCGTGCCTCTGCTGCGCAGCGACTCGCCGATCGTCGGCACCGGCCTCGAAGGGATCGTGGCCCAGGACTCGGGCGCGGTCGTCCTCTGCAAGCGGGGCGGCATCGTCGACTCGGTGGACGCCGAGCGCATCATCGTGCGCGTGGAGGGAGAGGACCTGGAGACCGGCGAGACGAAGGACTTCGGCGCCGACATCTACCAGCTCATCAAGTTCCGCCGCTCGAACCAGAACACCTGCATCACCCAGAAGCCGGTCGTCGCCGAGGGCCTGCGGGTGCGCAAGGGGGACGTGCTGGCCGACGGTCCATGCACCGAGGAGGGTGAGCTCGCTCTCGGCAGGAACGTGCTGGTGGCCTTCATGCCCTGGCGCGGCTACAACTTCGAGGACGCGATCCTGATCTCCGAGAAGCTGGTGCGGGAGGACTACTACACCTCCATCCACATCGAGGAGTTCGAGATCGAGGCCCGCGACACTAAATTGGGACCAGAAGAGATCACCCGGGACATCCCGAACGTCTCCGAGTCGGCCCTGAAGGACCTGGACGAGAGCGGCATCGTCCGCATCGGCGCCACGGTCAAGGCGAGCGACATTCTGGTGGGCAAGGTCACGCCGAAGGGCGAGACCCAGCTCACTCCCGAGGAGAAGCTGCTCCGCGCCATCTTCGGCGAGAAGGCGGGCGACGTCCGCGACGCCAGCCTCAAGGTACCACCGGGCATCGAAGGGACGATCGTCGACGTCAAGATCTTCTCGCGCAAGGGTGTCGAGAAGGACGTGCGCGCCAAGGAGATCGAGTCGGACGAGATCGCCCGGCTTGAGAAGAACATCAAGGACGAGGTGCGAATCCTCACCGAGGAGCGCAACAAGAAGGTCCGCGACCACCTGGTGGGGAAGAAGGTGACGGCTTCGGTCAAGGCGCGTACGGGCCAGGAGCTGCTCAAGGCCGGTGATCCGATCGAGGAGGCGACCCTGGAGCGGCTGACCCGCCAGGAGATCCTCCGTCTGCCGGTCGACGAGCGGCGGCTCATCGACGCCGTGGAGATCGTCTACAAGAAGACGGACTCCCACATCGAGGTGCTGCACCGGGTCAACGAGGAGCGCATCGGTCTCCTGCAGAAGGGCGACGAGCTGCCGCCGGGCGTCATCAAGCTGGTCAAGGTCTACGTCGCGATGAAGCGCAAGCTCCAGGTCGGCGACAAGATGGCCGGACGCCACGGCAACAAGGGCGTGATCTCGCGGATCCTGCCGGAGGAGGACATGCCGTACCTCCCCGATGGGACGCCGGTGGAGATCGTGCTCAACCCGCTCGGCGTGCCGAGCCGGATGAACGTCGGCCAGATCCTGGAGACGCACCTGGGGTGGGCCGGCCGCGCTCTCGGTCTGAAATTCGCCACGCCGGTGTTCGACGGCGCGCGCGAGGCCGACATCAAGCTGCTCCTCAAAGAGGCGAACCTGCCGGAATCGGGCAAGACGCCTCTGTTCGACGGGATGACCGGAGAGGCGTTCGAGCAGAAGGTGACCGTGGGCTACATCTACATGTTGAAGCTCTCGCATCTGGTGGACGACAAGATCCACGCGCGCTCGATCGGACCCTACTCGCTCATCACCCAGCAGCCGCTGGGCGGCAAGGCGCAGTTCGGCGGCCAGCGCTTCGGCGAGATGGAGGTGTGGGCCCTGGAGGCGTACGGCGCGGCCTACACGCTCCAGGAGCTGCTCACCGTCAAGAGCGACGATGTGGAAGGGCGCAGCAAGGTGTACGAGGCGATCGTGAAGGGTGAAGTGCCGGAAGCCCCGGGTCTCCCGGAATCCTTCAACGTTCTGGTCCGCGAGCTCCAGAGCCTCTGCCTCGACGTCGAGCTCCTCAAGGTCTAAGGGAGGTAACCAATTTGCAACCATTCAGCAGTTTTGATAAGCCCCAGGCGGTCAAGGACTTCAACGCGATCAAGATCTCGATCGCGTCGCCGGAGAAGATCCGTTCCTGGAGCTATGGTGAGGTCACCAAGCCCGAGACGATCAACTACCGGACCTTCAAGCCGGAGCGCGACGGTCTGTTCTGCGCCAAGATCTTCGGGCCGATCACGGATTGGGAGTGCCTCTGCGGCAAGTACAAGCGCATGAAGCACCGCGGCGTGATCTGCGACAAGTGCGGCGTCGAGGTGACGCGGTCGCGCGTGCGCCGCGAGCGGATGGGCCACATCGAGCTGGCCTGCCCGGTCTCGCACGTCTGGTTCTTCAAGGGCCTGCCGAGCCGTATCGGGCACCTGCTCGACATCTCCCTGCGGGACCTGGAGCGCATCCTCTACTTCGAGAGCTACGTCGTCATCGATCCCGGTGAGACGGAGCTCAAGGAGCAGGAGCTGCTCTCCGAAGAGCGCTACCGTGAGGTCCGCGACAAGTACGGCGAAGGCACCTTCGAGGCGCGGATGGGCGCCGAGGCGATCAAGGAGCTCCTGGTGCGCATCGACGTCGACGAGCTGGCCGAGGAGCTGCGCATCGTGATGCGCACCGAGACGAGCCAGATCCGGCGCCTGAAGGCGGCCAAGCGGCTCAAGGTGGTCGACGCGTTCCGCCGCTCCGGCCACCGGCCGGAGTGGATGATCCTGGACGTCATCCCGGTCATCCCGCCGGAGCTGCGTCCGCTCGTCCCCCTGGACGGCGGCCGCTTCGCCACCAGCGACCTGAACGACCTCTACCGGCGCGTGATCAACCGCAACAACCGGTTGAAGAAGCTCCTCGAGCTGCGCGCTCCCGAGGTCATCGTGCGCAACGAGAAGCGCATGCTCCAGGAAGCGGTCGACGCGCTCTTCGACAACGGCCGCCGCGGCCGCGTGCTCAAGGGCTCGAACAACCGTCCGCTCAAGTCGCTGTCCGACACCTTGAAGGGCAAGCAGGGCCGGTTCCGCCAGAACCTGCTCGGCAAGCGCGTCGACTACTCGGGCCGTTCGGTGATCGTCGTCGGTCCCGAGCTCAAGCTCAGCCAGTGCGGTCTGCCCAAAAAGATGGCTCTCGAGCTGTTCAAGCCGTTCATCTACAACCGCCTGGAAGAGAAGGGGCTGGTCGGCACGATCAAGGCCGCCAAGGAGATGGTGGAGGCGGAGGTCGACGAGGTCTGGGACGCGCTCGAAGAGGTCATTCAGGACCACCCGGTCCTGCTCAACCGCGCGCCTACCCTCCACCGGCTCGGCATCCAGGCGTTCCAGCCGACTCTCATCGAGGGCAAGGCGATCAAGATCCACCCGCTCGTCTGCGCGGCGTTCAACGCCGACTTCGACGGCGACCAGATGGCCGTCCACGTGCCGCTGTCGCCGAAGGCGCAGATCGAGAGCCAGGTGCTGATGCTGGCCACGAACAACATCCTGTCCCCAGCCCACGGGCGCCCTCTCGCGGTGCCGTCGCAGGACCTGGTGCTCGGCGGCTATTACCTGACCCTGGGCAAGGCGGGGGCGAAGGGCGAGGGGCGCATCTTCCCGGACTTCGACTCCGTGCTGCTGGCTCTGGATGGAGGCCAGGTCGAGACGCTCACGCCGATCAAGGTGCGCTACTCGGGCCCGTACATCAACTTGGAGACCCAGCTCGACAAGCAGAACGTCGTCCACGCGGAGCTGGAGGAGCTGGACCGCCAGCTGATCGAGACCACCGTCGGCCGGGTGATCCTCAACATGCACCTGCCGAATGACGTCCCGTTCATCAACGGCCTGCTCAAGAAGCGCGGCCTGCAGGACCTCGTCGGCTACTGCTTCATCAAGCTGGGCAACGAAGCGGCGGTCCGCATGCTCGACGAGATCAAGGAGGTCACGTTCCTCTACGCGACCCGGGCGGGTATCTCCTTCGGCGTCGACGACATGGTCGTGCCGGTCCGCAAGCCGGAGATCCTCGACCAGGCGCGCAAGGAGGTGGTCGAGATCGAGCACCAGCGCTCCGCCGGCGTGATCACCGCCGGTGAGCGGCACAACAAGATCATCGACATCTGGCACCGCGTGACCGAGAAGGTCTCCGAGGAGATGTTCCGCGAGATGCGTGAGATCGAAAAGAACACCGGGGTGTTCAACCCGATCAACCTGATGGCCGACTCGGGTGCCCGTGGCTCGCGCGAGCAGGTGCGCCAGCTCGCCGGCATGCGCGGCCTGATGTCCAAGCCCTCGGGCGAGGTCATCGAGACGCCGATCACGGCGAACTTCCGCGAAGGCCTCTCCGTGCTGCAGTACTTCATCTCGACGCACGGCGCCCGCAAGGGTCTGGCCGACACGGCGCTCAAGACCGCCGATTCCGGGTACCTCACCCGGCGTCTGGTCGACGTGGCGCAGGACGTGATCATCAACGAGGTCGACTGCGGCACGATCGACGGCATCACGGTGACGGCGATCATGGAGGGCGGCGAGATCCTCGAGCCGCTGCGCGACCGCATCGTCGGCCGCACCTGCCAGGAAGACATCTACGACCCGATGTCCGGCGAGCTGATCATCGAGGTCGGCCAGGAGATCACCGAGCTCCTGGGCAACGCCGTGCAGGCGGCCGGCATCGAGCGGGTGAAGATCCGCTCCGTGCTGACCTGCGAAACGCGGCGCGGCGTGTGCGCCTCCTGCTACGGCCGCAACCTGGCGACCGGGCGGATGGTGGAGATCGGCGAGGCCGTGGGCGTCATCGCGGCGCAGTCGATCGGCGAGCCCGGCACGCAGCTCACCATGCGGACCTTCCACTACGGTGGTACCGCGAGCCGTGTGTCCGAGCAGTCGAAGCACAGCGCCAAGAACCCGGGCATCGTGAAGTTCTTGAACGTGAACACGGTCGAGAGCAAGCGCGGCGCCCTGGTCGTCATCAACCGCAGCGGCAAGCTGGTCATCACGGACGAGAAGGGGCGCGAGCGCGAGCGCTACGCCCTGACGTACGGCTCGCAGCTCCTGGTGCACGAGGGGGACGAGGTCCAGCCGGGCACCGAGCTGGTCACCTGGGACCCCTTCACCTCCGCCATCCTCTCCGAGATCGGCGGCAAGGTGGATTTCCAGGACATCGTCGAGGGCGAGAACGTCCGCGAGGAGACCGACAAGGTCACCGGTCTGTCGCAGAAGATCATCGTGGAGGCGTCGGCCAACGAGAAGCGCGTACCGGCGATCCTCATCCGCAGCAAGGACCGCGAGAAGCGGTACCTGCTGCCGTCCGGCTCCCACCTCGTGGTGGCCAACGGCCAGGACGTCTATCCGGGTGACACGCTGGTCAAGATCCCGCGCGAGACGACGAAGACCAAGGACATCACCGGCGGTCTGCCGCGCGTCGTCGAGCTCTTCGAGGCGAGAAGCCCCAAGGAGCCGGCGATCATCACGGAGATCGACGGCCAGGTGCACTTGGGCGACGTCCACAAGGGCATGCGCAAGGTGATCGTCGAGAGCGAGCTCGGCGACACCCGCGAGTACCTGGTGCCGCGCTCGATCCACATCAACGTGCAGGAAGGCGAGCGGGTGCGTGCCGGCGATCCCCTGATCGACGGTCCGATCAATCCGCACGACGTTCTGCAGGTGCTCGGCGAGAAGGAGCTGCAGCGGTACCTCACGGACAAGATCCAGGAGGTCTACCGGTCGCAGAGCGTGGCGATCAACGACAAGCACATCGAGGTGATCGTGCGCCAGATGATGCGGTCGGTGAAGATCGAAGAGGTGGGGGACACCGAGTTCCTGATCGACGAGCAGGTGGACCGCTGGAAGTTCCAGGAGGAGAACGACCGGGTCGTGGCTGCCGAAGGCACCCCGGCCATCGGGCGTCCGTTGCTCCTGGGCATCACCAAGGCGTCGCTGTCGACCGACAGCTTCATCTCGGCGGCGAGCTTCCAGGAGACCACGCGCGTGCTCACCGAGGCGGCGATCAGCGGCAAGGTGGACACCCTCCGCGGTCTGAAAGAGAACGTGATCGTGGGCCGGGTCATCCCGGCGGGCACGGGCATGGACTTCTACCGCGACTTCCACATGGCCGAGGAGTACATCGAGACCGAGCCGGAGGCCGAGGAAGAGCTCTTCTTCGAGTTCGGCGAGGAGGAGATCCGGAGCCTGCCCCAGGAGGTCCTCGAAGGGGAGTGATCCCCGGATCATCCAAGACAGTCGAAGGGCGGCCGCGAGGCCGCCCTTTTTGTTGGAGCCGGCTTCGTCGCCGCAGATCCCCCGGCGGCGGCGCAGACCAAAGAAAGTTAGCTCCGATCAGTCGACATTGCGCCGGATCTTTTGAATCTCCTGCGGATATCCCGGCGTTGGCAGAGATGGCGTGGCGCCGGCCTGGGGCGTTCGGCGTTTCTTCAGATGAGCCGAAATCCCCATGAATCCCACGGATTCGCCGTGGGGCCCCTGAGATCCCCGCGGAGAACACCGCAGCGGCGCAGATGGGGGAAAGCTCGCAGGGAGGTATCGGCCTTCCTTCAGATCGAGCGGCTTCGGCGCAGATCGGGCGAGCTCCTCCTGAATCGTCTCGATCTGCCAGAGATCATCCCGAGGCGGCGAAGATCAGAGCCAATCGTCCTGGAGCCGCGGACTGCGCTCCAGATGAGGTGAGCTTCCGGTAGATTGTCGCCGGTCGGCGTGGATCGGGCCGATACGCTGCGGAGAAAACGACGGCGCCGGGTGCTCTCCGGCGATGTCAAACGATCTCGGCCGGTGTTGGCAGATCTGAGAAAAAGGGGGAGCGTGCAGGGCACGCTCCCCGGAGATGTCACTTACCCTGGTTTCACAGGCGGGGGCGAGGTGGGGGGAGGCGCATCGGGATCCGTCGTGGCCGGCGGTTTCGGGCTCTCCGCATCCGGCTTGCGCCGTCCGCGGAACGGCTTCAGCCCGTACTCCGCGAGCTTCTCGGCGCTAACGCCGTAGTGCTCCTTGAGAAACTTCCGGATCCCCGCGGCCACCCGTTCGCCTTCCGTCAGCAGACTCTTCAGCCTCTTGCTCGCCTCCTGCTTGCTGGCGATCAAGGCGGCCTGCTGCTTGGCGACTTCCTCGGCTTCGGTCACGATCGCGCCGTACCGGGTGCGCGGTCCGTCGAGGTGGGGGACGTCCGAGGCGTTCGCGTCGAGAGAGACGCGCAGCCGCTGCAGTGCGCCCAGCTTTCCCGAATTGGTGGTTTCCTGAGGCATCGTTCTTCTCCTTTCTAATCAACTTCGTTGCGGACTGCCCGGCCTATCCGAGCCGCTCCGCCAGATCCAGCACGTCGTCGTTCACGATCCCGGCGTTCTTCGAGCTCCCGGGGAGCGCGATGGCGAGCGTGGTGCCCTGCATCGACGCCCGCAGCGGCAGGTTCGCCTCGCGCGCCAGCACCGCCGAATACGCCAGATAGAGCGCCGCCGACGTCCCATCCGGGAAGCTCCGCACCCGGTCGATCGACTTCCCGCCCTTCTGCATCCGCCATCCCGGCATCCGCTTCAGGCGCGACTGCACCCGCTCGGACTTGAGCCGATCCTCCATCTGGCTCCGCGTCAGGCTCACCGCCCCGCCCTGATCGTCCGGCCGCACCACCGCTTCCGGGCCGCCACCGGCTCCTGCACGCGTTCCGACTTCAGCTCCTGCGTCACCTTGGTCATGCTCGTCGTACCCATACAGAGACACTTCTGTTGCCCTCGGAGAAGCCCGTCCCGTCGTCCACGGCGGAATTGCCCTGATCAGTACGGTTGGATTGCGACACACTCGGACACGGAATCGGTTGTTTACGCAGATGCTCCCCCAGCGGGGCGGGAGCAGGCTGTCACGGCAGATCGCTCCCGCCCCGCTGGGGCGGAGGAAGAATTGGGGAGGAACTTGACCCGGGGTCGCCGCGCCTACGGCGCTCTGCCCCCGGGCTTTATGCTTGAGCCTCTCCGAGGCTCTTTTGGGAGGCTGTTTCTTCGCCTTGGCTGTGCGCTGCTCCAGGCATCTCGGAAGGAGAGGCCTCTCTACAGTGGAGGAAAATCTCCATCGGGGCCGAAGGCGTTTCGGCCTGAAGCTCGCGTGTATCCCCTTTCCTCCCTTCAACGCCAGCCAGCCTCAACCCCTTGGGCGGCTGTCCCCCCTCCGCGGAGCCCCCTTTGCTACACTCGGCGGGCTCATTTCAAAGGAGGGTGCTTCATGGCGCAAGAGATTTGGATGATCGATGACATCGATCGGCCGAACCGGCCGACTCCCGGGCTTCTGGAGGTTGGGGACCGGATCGTCCTCACGGTGGACGAGCAGGACAACGTGACGTTGGAGATCCCGGGCAAGGTCCCTCGGCTCAGCGGGACGCGCCGGGTGCAGGGGTGGTTCCACTGGCTCGAGGCGTACGTCTTTCAGCCCATGGATGAGACCATCTATACCATCCATGCCTTCCCCCGCGTGACCGGCCAGGAGCATTGGCTGGAGGGGTTCATCGACCGGATCATCCTCACGGGGGGTGAGTTGGGGGATGTCCGGGATACCGAGACCTGGACGGCGATGAAGGAGCCGCCCGATGATCCGACGGACCCGGCGTGACCGGACGCCGTTGGGCCGGCGCGGTCCTGGCGGGGCTCGTGCTCTCGGCCGCGTGCATGTGGGGGGCGGCGCCCGGGCCGCGGGCCCTGACCCCCGGGGCTCCCGTGGAGGCGCCGCTCGGCGCCGGCGAGGTGCACCGGTATGTGGTGGCGTTGCCGGAGGACCGGGTGCTGCGCGTGGCGGCGGAGCAGGAGGGGGCGGATCTGGAGCTGCGCCTGGAGGGGGCGGGGGGCGTGGTCCTGGCGAGCGCCGATGCTCCTGTCGGGAGCTGGGGCGTGGAGCGGGTGTCCTGGATCGCTGCCGCGGCGCAGGAGGTGACCGTGGTGGTCCGCTCGCTCGCCTCTTCGGGTGAGGGGAGGTACCGGCTCCGGCTGGAGGAGTGGCGGGCGCCCGGGCCTCGCGATGCGGAGCGGCTCGCCGCGGAGCGCCGGACGGGCGAGGCGTTCCGGCTCTATTCCGCGCAGGACAGCGCGTCTCTGCGCCAGGCGCTCGCCGCCTATGGGGAGCTCGCTCCGCTCTGGCGCTCCCTGGGCGACGCCGAGGAGGAGGCGCGATCTCTCTATATGGCGGGGCACATCCACCGTCTCCTCGGCGAGGCGCGGGAGGCGCTGGCGGCTCTGGGGCAGGCGCTGGATCTCTGGCGCACCGCGGGGGACCGGCGCCGGCAGGCCGAGGCGCTGAATCAGAAGGGGCTGGCGTTGTGGGCCACGGCGGACGGGCCGGGGGCGCTCGCCTGCTATCAGGAGGCTCTCGCCCTGTGGGAGGCCCTCGGCGATCGGGCCGGGTCGGCACGGACGCTCAACAATCTCGGGCTCGTCCACCGGAGCGCGGGGGAGCCGCGCCGGGCGCTGGAGGATTTCGAGCAGGCCCTGGCGCTCTTCCAGGCGCTGGGGGACCGGGCGCGGGAGGCGAGCGCGCTCAACAATCTTGGCGAGATCTACGACCTTCTGGGGGAGCCGGAGCGGGCGCAGCGGAGCTATGAGCGGGCGCTGGAGCTGTTCCGGGCGCAGGCCAACCGGGCCGGCGAGGCGGAGGCGCTGAACAATCTCGGTCTCCTCGACGATCTGATCGGCGAGCCGCAGTCCGCGCTGGAGCGGTACCGGCTGGCTCTGGACCTGTTCCGCCGTCTGGGGGACCGGCGGCGCGAGGCGGCGACCCTGTACAACCTGGGGGGGATCTATCGCGGGCTCGGCGAGAGCGAGCGGGCGCGCGAGCTGCTGGAGCATGCGCTGGCTCTGGCGCGGGAGGTGAGGGACCGGCGGAGCGAGGGGCTGGCTCTCTCGTTCCTGAGCCGGCTGCAGGCGGACGCCGGCGACTCGGCGGGCGCTCTCGCCACGCTGGCGAAGGCGCTGGAGATCGATCGCGAGATCGGCGACCGACAGGGCGAGGCCTGGGCGCTGGCGAGCCTGGGGCGCCTGGAGCTGCTGGGCGGCGCAGCGGGCGCGGCGGAGCGCCATCTGACGGCGGCGCTCGCTCTCCGCCGCGAGATCGGCAACCGCCGCGGGGAGGCCGAGTCGCTGCACCTGCTGGGCGAGCTGCGGGCCGCCGGCGGGGACGCGGGCGCGGCGCGGGAGCTCTTCACGCGCGAGCTGGAGATCCGCCGGGCCGGAGTGGACCTGGACGGCGCGGCGCGGGCGCTGCGGGAGATGGCCCGCCTGGATCTGAAGGCCGGCGATCTCGCGGTGGCCCGCGCGCGCCTGGAGGAGGCGCTCGGCAACATCGAGTCGCTGCGCGCCCGCGTGGTCCGGAAAGACCTGCGCGACACGTTTTTCGCCGACCGCCAGGACGCCTACGAGATGCTCGTCGAGGTGCTGCTCCGGATGCACCGGGCCGATCCCGCCGCCGGGTACCAGGTCGCGGCCCTGGAGACTGCCGAGCGGGCCCGTGCGCGCGGGCTGCTGGACCTCCTCCGGGAAGCGCGGGCCGATCTGCGGCAGGGGATCGCTCCGGAGCTGGCGGAGCGGCTGCAGACGGCGCGGCGCCTGCGCGATGCCAAGGCCGAGCGGCACGCAGGCCTGCTGGCCGAGGGGGCTCCGGAAGCCGCGGTGGAGGAAGCGCGGGCGGAGCTCGACGCGGCGTTCGAGGAGCTCGCCGCGGCGGAGGCGGCTGCCGGCGCGGCCAGCCCTCGGTATGCCAGGCTGACGCGCGCCGCGCCGGTGAGATTTTCCGAGCTGCGGTCCCACTTCCTGGATGGAGGGACGATGCTGCTCGAATACGCGCTGGG
>DATFPH010000536.1:0-25854 GCA_035264905.1 Thermoanaerobaculia bacterium | reverse complement strand
TCGCCCCGATCGCCGAGGAGATGCGGGCGAGAGAAGCCGCCGGCCGCCTGACCGTGCCGGTGGCCGAGATGTCCACCAGCTTCGTCCACATGTTCGTCAACCGGATCATCCGCTCGGCCGCGCGGGCGCACGAGCTGGTGCTGTATGACTTCCTGCACCAGCTGCATGCGTCGCGGGAGGCGCGGCGGCGGAAGAACCCCCACCCCTGACCCCTCTCCCGCTCTGCGGGGGAGGGGCCGGGGGTGGGGGTTCTGAGGTCTACGGGCAGAAGCACGTATAGCAGGAGCGGCAGCCCGAGTTGGCGCAGGTCATCGAAGTGGCCACGCCGGCGCCGGCCTTCTTCATCTCCTGGCCGGCGAGCTCCCGCAGGGTTTCTTTGGTGAGACTCAGCTTCTTGATCTTCTTGCGCTTCTTTTTTTCCATCACTCTCCTCCTCATAGGAAACGAAGGGATTCACCTTTACCGTTAAGGTGCCCGCGGCGTTCAAAAGCGTGCCCATCGGCGTCGAAGAGAGGGTTTGCTATTCTCCGGGGTATGCGCCGGCTCCATCTCACCACCGGCGGCGAGAGCCACGGTCCTGGCCTTACCGCGATCCTGACCGGTCTGCCCGCGGGTCTGCGGGTGGATTTCGACCTCCTGGTGCGCGATCTGGCGCGGCGGCAGCACGGCTATGGCCGGGGCAACCGGATGAAGATCGAGAAAGACGCCGCCGAGATCCACGGCGGCGTGCGCGGCGGCGAGACGCTGGGCGGCCCGCTCGTCCTTTGGATCGTCAACCGGGACTACGCCAACTGGGAGCCGATGATGAGCCCGGTGGAGGTCGATCCCCGGCGGGCCGAGCAGCGGCGGGTCCACATCCCCCGGCCCGGCCACACCGACCTCGCCGGCGGCCTCAAGTACCTGCGGAGCGATCTGCGGGACATCCTGGAACGGGCCTCGGCGCGGGAGACCACCGCCCGCGTCGCCGCCGGCGCCTTCGCCAAGATGCTCCTCGCCGAGGTCGGCGTGGAGATCCGCAGCGGCGTCCGCTTCCTCGGTCCGATCGGCGCCGACGCGCCGGTCCCCACCTGGGAGGACCTCCTCCGGGTCGACGACTCCTCCCCACTCCGCGCCATCGATGCGTCGCTCGAAGAGGAGATGGTCCGCCTCGTCGATCGCGCGCAGCAGGAGGGGGACACCCTCGGCGGCGCGGTCACCGTCATCGCGCACAACGTGCCGGTGGGTCTCGGCTCCCACGTGCAGTGGGATGAGAAGCTGGACGGCCGGCTCGCGCAGGCAGTGATGTCCATCCACGCCATGAAAGCCGTGGAGATCGGCGCCGGAGTTCGGGGCTCCCAGGGCTTCGGCAGCGCGGCGCACGACCCGATCCGCCGCGGACCGGACGGCGGCTGGAGCCGTCCCACGAACCGGGCCGGCGGTCTGGAGGGAGGGATCACCAACGGCGAGGACCTGGTGATCACCGGCTACAAGAAGCCCATCGCCACCCTGCGCCAGGGGATGCCGAGCGTCGACGTCGATACCCGGGAGGAGATGACCTCGGAGTACGAGCGGAGCGACGTCACCGCTCTTCCTGCGGCTGGAGTCATCGCCGAGTCCATGGTCGCCCTGGTGCTGGCCGACGCGCTGCTGGAGAAGGTGGGCGGGGATTCGATGACGGAGCTTCGTGCCCACTTCGATGCGACGCTGGGGCAGCAGCGGGGGTGGCCGTAGGAGGCCATCCATGAATCCCCCGGGCGGCGGCACGACCCTCGATTCAGGCCTGGGGCGTAAGGGACCCGATCACGACCAGCACCCACCAGATCCCGCCGACCACGAGAGCGGTGATGGTCCCGAGCGTGAAGGAGGAGCCGTCGCTCGTGTCGTATCCCAGCTCCGCGTGGAGCTGATTGATCCGCTTCTGCGCGATCACCAACGGCACGAAAGAGAAGACACCCAGGAAAGAGACCGGATCGGGCAGCCGCCAGAGCATGTTGCAGGCGAAAAACCCGACCGCCAGCAGGCCGGCGTTCAGGGGCTCACCCGCAAGCCCGGAGAAAGACGGGCCCGGCTGGGCGCTGTGTTCCACCTGCCGGTTCACCGACTGAAACAGTGAATGCGCGAACCACACGGCGAAAATCGTTCGCGCGAGGGGAACCACGTCCTCGCCATGCGCCTTGCGCCGGTACCAGTGCTTGTGAAACCAGTAGAGCTGATACAGCCCGAAGGTGGCGATCGAAAGGAGAGTGACCTTCAGAGGAGACGTCTGGAAGAAGGGCGCGAGCGGCTTGGACGGCGCCGGAACCTGGATCTCCAGATCTGCCTGGGGCGGCCGATAGATATCTTCGAGCTCCATGAAACCTCGCTTTCATCCGAGAGGTGTTGATCCAAGATGACCCGGGAGGGGATTTCATTTCGGGTGAATGGCGAAGACTTCGAGAAGGGAGTCGATCAGCCGGCTCGTTCGTAGACGGAGATGTGCCTCGCGCTGTCCGCCCTGATCTCGTCGCGGTCCCAGTTGCTCCACCGGTGGCGGAGGCGGAGACCGGCGATCCGCGCCATCAGATCGAGCTCCGCGGTGGTGCGGTCTTCGGCGCTCATGATGGGCACGTTTATAGCATGTGTGACCTAGTTCACAGTGCCGGCGTGGTGCGCGTGACAGCGCCCTCCTCCCGCCGGCGCTACTCTCAACCTGTCCGAACAATGTCCTTGAGGAGGAGATCGACATGAACATGCTCCGACGGAACCGCCAGCACCGTCTACTTCTCGCCCTCGCGATCACCGCGGTGGCCCTTGCCAGCGTTCCCCAGGCCAACGCCACCGAGTCAGCGCTCGATGCTGCCAAAGGTGGCAAGGGTGGAGGCAATGGGCACGGAGGTGGCGGAGGCGGCAAGCCGGGCGCCTCGCTTTCGGCCGAGCTCCAGCCCGACGTCTGGAACACGAACTACGATCACAGTGAGGGCACCGTCTCGGCGGTGATCCGCGGCGACGGTCTCGGTGACGTCAATCTCGACAGCATCGTTCTCGTCGGCACCGACGATGCCGAGGAGCCGGTCGCGGCGCTCCGCGCGACCCGCCAGGGCAAGCAGATCCGCGCCTTCTTCGCCAAGGACGACGCGATCGCCAGCCTCGACACGCCGACCCGCGGCGAGGTGCACGAAGTGACGATTCAGTTCACCGTGGGTGAGGACGACACCGAGAAGAACCTCACCGACAAGGTGCGGATCGTCGGCGAGGATGGCGGTGGCGACGACGACGGCGAAGAGGAGGTCGACCTCGACCTCGCCATCCAGGCCGATCACTGGAACGTCAACTGGAAGAACAACAGCAACGGCACCGTGAGCGCCCTGATCCGCGGCGAGGGCCTGGAGGACATCGACCTCGACAGCATCGAGCTCGTCGGGACCGATCCGGACGCCGAGCCGTTGGAGGCGTTGCGCGCGACCCGCACCGGCAACCACGTCCGCGCCTTCTTCGCCAAGGACGACGCCTTCGCGACCCTCGACACGCCGAAGCCCGGCGAGCAGCACGAGATCACCATCACCCTGATCGTCGCCGGCGAGGACCAGGAGCTGACCGACAAAATCCGCGTCGTCGGCCCCAACCGCTGATCCCCTCCCCCCTGCGTGTCCCCTGCCGCGGCGCCTCTCCCTCGCCGCGGCAGGGCTTCAGCGCTAAACTCCACCCATGACTCAACTCACGCGCCGCGACTTCCTCGGGGCGACGGCCGCGTCGGCGGCTGCGCTCGCCGTCCCTCGAATGCTGTTTTCCGCCGAAAGCCTCGATGCCATTCAGGCCGAGATCCTGAAACGCCATGCCGAAGGAGTTCAGCGCCTTCAGGAGTGGGTGCGGCAGCCTTCGATCGCCGCCGAGAACCGGGGGATGGACGAGGGCTGCGAGCACATGATGCGCCTGGCGCGCGAGGCTGGCTTTCAGCAGGTCACGCGCGTGCCGACCGACGGGCAGCCCGGCGTATTCGCCACGCTGGATGCCGGAGCGGCGAACACGGTCGGCCTCTACTTCATGTACGACGTCAAGCAGGTCGATCCCGCGGAATGGTCCTCGCCGCCCTGGGAGGCCGCGCTGGTCGACAAGCCCGGGTTCGGCAAGGTCCTGATGGGCCGCGGCGCGGTAAACCAGAAGGGGCCGCAAGCCGCATTCCTGGCGGCCCTGCACGCGATCCAAGGGGCGGGGAAAAAGCTGCCCGTCAACCTCGTGCTCGTCGCGGAGGGGGAAGAGGAGATCGGCTCGCCGCACTTCCGCCAGGTCGTGCAGCGTCCCGAGGTGAACGCTGCCCTGGAACGCTGTATGGGCATCTTCATGCCTTCCGCCGGGCAGGATCCGGACGGGACCGTGCTGGTGTCGCTCGGCGCCAAGGGCGTCGTCGAGCTGGAGCTCGTGGCGAGCGGCGAGAAATGGGGCCGGGGGCCGAAGAAGGACGTCCACTCCAGCAACCGGGCCCGGCTCGACAGTCCCGCCTTCCACCTCGTGCAGGCACTGGCCACGCTGGTCACCCCGGACGGCGATCCGGCGATCGACGGCTTCGCGGACGCTGCGCGCAAGGCTTCGGCCGAGCAACGGGCCATGCTCGACGCCGCGGCTGCGCGCATCAGCGAGGCTACCGCGAAGAAATCGCTGTCGGCCGACCGCTGGGCGCACGACCTGCCCTGGCGCGCCTCGCTGGAGCAGTTCCTCTTCACCCCCACCGTCAACATCGAGGGGCTCGTCGCCGGCTATACGGGACCGGGCGGCAAGACCGTGCTCCCCCACCGCGCCGTCGCCAAGCTCGACCTCCGCCTGGTGCCGGACATGACGTACGAAGGCGCCATCGCGGCTCTCAAGGCGCATCTGGCCAAGCGCGGCTTCGGCGACATCGAGGTCAACCCCAGCGGCGGCTATGATCCGACCACCACACAGGCGGACTCCGCCGTGATCCGCGCGCAGACGGCCGTCTACCGCCGCGCGGGTCTCGATCCGATCCTCTGGCCCCGCAACGCGGGTTCCTATCCGGGATACGTGTTCACGAGCAAGCCGCTCGAGCTGCCCGCGGGCCACTTTGGCCTTGGCCATGGCAGCGGCGCCCACGCTCCCGACGAGTACTTCGTGATCGAGTCGTCGAACCCGAAGGTCATGGGTTGGGACGGTGCCGTGCGGTCCTACGTCGACTATCTCCACGAGTTGGCCGCGACTGAGTGATCAGTGGACGGTTCGCGGCCTCCTGTGCCCTCGGGTTGGTGCACCTGCTCGATGGCGGACCTACTTCTCCGCGAGCACGAAAGGAATCTGTCTGGACGCCGCCGGCGTCAGCAGGAGAAGAGATCGGAAAGCGGAGGCGTGCTCCTGCGGGTTGGGTCCGGAACCGATGTAGAGAGCCGCGATGAGATCCCGCCATCGAAGGAGCTCCCGGCGGAGGCTCGGCCGGTGCTGCACCTCGACCGTCAGATCGACCAGCCGCAAAATCCGCTCATACGAGCGCTGTACGTGGGGCCAATCCTCATCGCTCCTTAATCGCAACGCTCGGTTCATCTCATTCCCGATCATCAGGATCTGCTGATCGAGGCTGAAGCTTGCCCAGCGGTCAGGGGACAGCGATGCATGCTGGCTCACGCGAGCGGCTCCCCATCTCCGATCCATGCGAACGTGAGCTCGCGAACGCGCTCACGAATCGCAGGGTCCACGATTTCCATTCCGCGGTTTCCCTGCGAGGGCCGGATGTTGATGAGAGAGGTGTATTCGATGCATCCCTCGCGGCCGCGGCCAGGATAATAGTTGGCGCCCCACAGGTCGGACTGGAGGCTGCCCTCTTGCAAGAGGAGTTGCTCGGCATCCGCATGAAGCTCGCCGCCCACAGCGACTCGGCCGGTCTTGATATCGACCACGTACTTGATCATGTCCTCGAAGAATGCAGCCGCAAGGCGTGCCAGCTCAGCCGGGTCGATCTTGTGGTCCAACAGGAGGATGTCTGGAGGGCTCTCATCCATGCTGAGGGAGGCTACCCCAGAGGCCCACCTTTGTCCACGGCAATGCAGATGGAGACGGCTTCCGGGTCTCCCCTGTAAGGTTCTTCCCCCACCCGAGACTACCCAGGACAGAGGCGGGAATTGGCTCCCGCCAAGGAGATCCTGGAGATGTCCGAAACCGGAAGGCTGTTCCGCTCCGCACGCTGGAGCTTCGTCTTTCTCTTGCCCGCTCTCGCTCTCGCCGCGCCAGGCCGCGAGGGAGCGCCCCGCCGGATCGCTCTCACACCGTGTCACGTCGAGGACTTCGAGGAGGAGATCCGCTGCGGCATCCTGAAGGTCCCAGAGAACCGCGCCACCCGCGCCGGCCGCACGATCGACCTCCACGTCGCGGTCCTGCCGGCCCTGCGCCCGGAGAGCGCTCCCGATCCGTTGTTCATCCTCGCCGGAGGCCCGGGCCAGGGCGCCCGGAAATACGCGTCCTTCGTCCAGTCCGCCTTCAAGGAGGTCCGGCGCGCCCGTGACATCGTGCTCGTCGACGTACGCGGGACGGGCGCTTCAAACCCGCTCGATTGCGACCTCGGCGATCCTCTCGAATTCCTGGAGGCGGAGACGGTCGATCCCACGCCCTGTCTCAGGAGGCTGAAGGGCGATCCGCGCTTCTACACCACCGAGCTGATCGTGGACGATCTGGACGACGTCCGCGCCGCTCTCGGCTATGAACAAATCAATCTGTGGGGCGGGTCCTACGGCACCCGCGCCGCGCTGGTCTACGCCCGCCGCCACGCGGACCATCTGCGCTCGGTGGTGCTCGACGGCGCCGCGCCGTTCGAGATCGAGCTGCCGCTCTATAACGCATCGAACGCTCAGCGCGCCCTCGACCGCCTGGTGGCCGACTGCGCCGCCGCGCCGGAGTGCCGCGCCGCCTTCCCCCGCCTGCGGGAGGAGCTCGGCGAAGTCCACGCCCGGTTCGATCAGGGGCCGTTGCGGGTGCGCCTGCGTCATCCGCGGACCAACCGGCTCACGGACCTGACGCTCCCGCGTGCCGCCTTCGCATCCGGCCTGCGCGGCATGCTCTACGTGCCGACCCACGCCAGCCTGATTCCCTACATGATCCATGCGGCGGCGCAGGGGGATTTCTCCCCCATGACCGCCTTGAGCCTGGAGACCGCCGCCTGGTCGACCGAGACGATGAGCCTCGGCATGACGCTCTCCGTCCTGTGTGCCGAGGACGTCCAGCGCATCACCGACGAGGAGGCCGAGCGCGAGGTGCGCGGCACGTTCCTCGGGCGTTCCGAGATCGATTCCTGGCGGCAGATGTGCTCCAAGTGGCCGCGCGGTCCCCTGCCCGCGGACGTGGACCGCGTCCGGCCGCTCCGGGTGCCGGCCCTGATCCTCTCGGGGGACCTGGACCCGGTGACGCCGCCGCGCTGGGGCGAGGTCATGAAGGCCCACTTCCCCGGCGCCCTCCACGTGGTCGTCCCCGGCACGGGCCACAACACCTCGACGACCGGCTGCGTGCCGGACCTGATCGCTCAATTTTTCGATAAAGGGAGCGCGGCCGGGCTCGACATCCGATGCGTCCAGAAAGTCCGCCGGCCGCCTTTCGTGATCGATCCCTCGGGAACGGCGCCGTAAAGGAGACGACGATGCTCGAAGCACAAAAGCTTCAGAAACGTTTTGGCAAGACGGTGGCCGTGGAGGACGTGTCGTTCACGGCCCGCGATGGCTGCGTGACCGCTCTGCTCGGCCCCAATGGAGCGGGGAAGACGACGTCGCTGCGCATGCTCTATGGATTGTTGCAGCCGGACGCCGGACAGGCGATGGTGGACGGCGCCGTAGCGGCGGCCGAGCCGCTGGCGGCGCAGCGCCGGCTCGGCGTCCTTCCCGACGCTCCCGGCCTCTATGGACGGCTGACCGCCCGTGAGCATCTGCGCTACACGGCGCGGCTCCAGGGGCTCTCCGCGCAGGAGGCGGAGACGCGCGCCGCCGCGCTGATCGAGCGGCTCGACATGGGAGGCATCGCGGACCGGCGGTCCGCCGGCTTCTCGCAGGGCGAGCGGCGCAAGATCGCGCTCGGCCGCGCCCTGATCCACGATCCCCAGAACGTGGTGCTCGACGAGCCCACGAACGGTCTCGACGTGCCGAGCACACGCGACCTGCGGAAGTACGTCCGCTCTCTCGCCGAGGCGGGCAAATGCGTGCTGTTTTCCACCCACATCCTTCAGGAAGTCTCGGCGGTGTGCGACCGCGTGGTGATCATCGCGCGCGGCCGGGTCGTCGCCGAAGGGACTCCCGGCGAGCTTCTGGCGCGCACCGGCCAGAGCAACCTGGAGGACGCGTTCGTTCAACTGATCGGCACCGAGGAGGGACTGGGAGCATGACCTCCAAGGCTCTGGCCGTGTTTGCCAAAGAAGCGCTCGACGCGGCACGCGACCGCCGGTCGGTCCTGTCCGCCCTGAGCTTTGCCCTCTTCGGGCCGCTGGTCCTCGCCATGGCGCTCGCCACGATCGCGAAGAAGAGTGACGACAACGGTCCGCTGCAATTGACCGTGGCCGGCGCCGAGCATGCGCCGTCGCTGGTCCGCTATCTGGAGCAGAACGGAGCGGAGATCGTCCGTGCCTCGGCCGGCGTCGAGCCCGCGGTGCGCCGCGGGGATCTCGAGCTCGCGCTGGTCATCCCGAAGGATTTTGGAAGTGATTTCCGCGCCTCCCGGCCGGCGCGGGTCGAGCTCGTGCACGACGCCTCGCGGATGGGCTCCAGCACGCCGGTCCGCCGGGTCGAGAGGCTGCTCGAACGGTACAACGTGCAGGTCGCCGGCCTGCGTCTCACCGCGCGGGGAATCAGCCCGCAGGTGGCACTGCCGGTCCGGCTGTCCGAGATCGACCTCTCGACGGCGGCATCGCGCGCAGCCTTCGCGCTCGCCACGTTTCCAATCTTCCTCCTCATGTCCGCCTTCGTCGGAGGCATGAGCGTGGCGATCGACACGACAGCCGGCGAGCGCGAGCGAGGCTCTCTGGAGACGCTCCTGGTGCATGCCGTACCGCGGACGGATCTGGTGGTGGGCAAGTGGATGGCCGCTGTGGCCTTCAACCTGCTCGCCGTGCTGCTGACCCTCCTTTTCTCGTTCCTGGTGCTGCGCTGGGACCGGCTGCAGCGGATGGACATCCCGGTCGCCCTGAGCGTCGAGGACGCCCTGCGGCTCCTGGCGCTCCTCCTCCCCCTGGCGCTGCTCGCCCCGGCGGTCCAGATGCTGATCGCCCTCTTCGCGCGGAGCTTCAAGGAGGCGCAGACGCAGCTCTCGCTGCTGATGCTCCTGCCGATGATTCCGGGCCTGCTCCTCTCCTTCCAGAGCTTCGAGCCGCGGCCATGGATGCGGGCGGTGCCCATCCTCGCCGAACAGGTCGTCATGCGCGACCTCCTCTATGGCAAGGTCAGCGCGCCCTCGGCCCTGGCGCTGACCGTGGGCGCGACCCTGACGCTCACGGTGCTTTGCCTGCTTGTCACCTCCCGGCTGCTGCGTCATGAGCGGATCGTCCTCGGCCGCTGACCTCCCCGGGGTACACTCCCGGGCATATCTGGAGACCTCCTTGCCGCGAACATCAGGAGCCCTGGAAGAGAGGTACGATCGGATCCTGCGGGAGCACGGCCCCGCCCTGCGGCGCGTGGCGGCTGCCTACGAGGCCGATCCATCCCGCCGGGAGGACCTGCTGCAGGAGATCTGCCTGGCGCTCTGGCAGGCGCTCCCCCGCTTCCGCGAGGAGGCCTCGGAGCGGACCTTCGCCTTCCGCATCGCCCACAACCGCGGCCTCACCCACGGCTGGCGGGCGCGGGGCTCGGTGACGGCGGACCTGGACGAGGCCGAGGAGCTGGCCGATCCGAGGCAGGACCCCGAGAGCGAGCTCCATGATGAGGAGCGGCGCGACCGGCTGCGCGAAGCCGTCCGCCGTCTCCCCCTGACCGTGCGGCAGGTGGTCGTGCTCAGCCTGGAGGGGCTCAGCCAACGGGAGATCGGGGACGTCCTGGGAATCACCGAAAACAACGTGGCCGTCCGCCTGACCCGGGCCCGCAAGCTGCTGCGGCAGGCATTGGAGACGGAAGGGAGCCGGAGATGAGCGTGCCGACCGATCCCGAATGGCGCAATTTGATGGCAGCCTGGCAGTCCGAGGCGCCGGACGAGGCCGCGCCGCCTCCGCTGTCGGACGAGGTCCGGAAACGGATCCGCCGCAAGGTGAGGCGGCACAGCTACTGGCTGGTTCTCCTCGCGATCTCCGAGATCGCCATGGTCATAGGGCTCACGGCCTGGATGGTCCTCGACGTCCTGGACCTCCGGCGGCCGGTCGACCTCGTCGCCCTGATCGGCACCGTGTTCCTGTTTGCCGTGGCGTTCTTCTACAGCTTCAGAAACCGCCGCGGCACCTGGTGGCCGGCCGCCGAGTCGACCACCACCTTCGTCGACCTCTCGATCGAGCGATGCCGCCGCAAGCTGCGGACCGTGCGTTTTCTCCCCAAGCTCCTGGGCGGGGGTGTCTCGTTTCTCGCGGTCTGGGGGACCTGGGCCCTGCTGTCCCGTCCGGAAGCTCCCCCCGCGGCGAGGTGGATCGAGTTTTTTGGATTCCTCATCCTGTACCCTG
Organism: Thermoanaerobaculia bacterium; assembly: GCA_035264905.1. Taxonomy (GTDB): domain Bacteria; phylum Acidobacteriota; class Thermoanaerobaculia; order Multivoradales; family UBA5704; genus UBA5704. The sequence continues at coordinate 15,287 of DATFPH010000536.1, read as the reverse complement.
CCGCCTTCCTCGCCTGGGGGGCCTGGTACAAAAGAAAGACCCTGCGCGAGCTGGCCGAGTGGGAGGAGCTGCGGCGGAGCCTGGGGTGAGGGCTCTGAAATGCCCCCCGGGGCTATCGTGTTATCCTGAATGCCGTATGCGGACCCGGATCGCTCTTCTGCTCCTTCTGACCCTGAGCCTCACCTTGGGGCTGGGGACGCATCCGTGCGGCGCCGCCACGGAGGAGCATCCGAGCGCCGCGGTGAACGCGATGAAAGCTCCGGCCGCGGTGCCGCCCTGCCACGCGCGGATGGCCCACCACGCCCCGGCCCCCCAGGAGCCCGCGCCCAAGCCGGGCCATTGCGGCTCGGAGCCGGGTGCGGACCACCGCTGTCCGCACCTCTGCCACGCCACGGCCCTGCCGGTCGTCGCGCCGCCGGTCCCCACGCTCCAAGCAGTGGCCGAGCTGGACCTCCAGCCCGTCGAGAGCGCCCTCGCGGCCCCGATGCGGTCGATCGATCACGTCCCCCTGACCTGATTCCGAAGCTCCCTCAGCGTCGACGTTCGTTCCGCCTCCGGATTCTTCCGGATGATGATCTTTTTTAAGGAGCTTTCTGTCATGGCCAAGAGCCGCCGTGATTTCCTGCGCCTCGGCGTGGCGACGGCCGCCGGCCTGGTCGCCTCCCGCGCCTCGGCGCAGCACGAGGGGCATCATCCCCCTGCGCCTGCCGAGCCGATTCAAGCGGCGCCGGCCGTCCGGACCTCGCGCAAGTCCGCGAGCCCCCGGCCGTACGTTCCGGTCGAGGTCCCCGACGTTCCCAAGCTCCCCTGGCGCCTGGAGAACGGGGTCAAGGTCTTCCACCTCGTCCCCGAGGTGATGAAGACGAGCTTCACCCCCTGGAAGACGGCCAACACCTGGGGCTACAACGGCTCGACCCCCGGGCCGACGATCGAGGTCCAGGAAGGGGACCGCGTGCGGATCGTGGTCGAGAACCGCCTCCCGGAGGCCACCGTGATGCATTGGCACGGCCTGGAGGTGCCCAACGAGATGGATGGGGTCGAGGGGCTGATCCAGGACTTCATTGCCCCAGGTGAGACGTTCGCTTACGAGTTCACGCTTCACCAGCACGGCACCTTCTTCTACCACTCGCACCGCCCCATGCAGCAGATGATGGGGATGATCGGCCTGTTCGTGGTCCATCCGAAGAAAGCCTATGAGCCGCACTGCGACCGCGACTTTGGGCTCATCCTCCAGGAGTGGGCCACGCTGCCGAACAATCCGACGCCGAACACGCTGGCCATGGAGTTCAACTGGCTGACGATCAACGGCAAGTCGGCCCCGGCCACGACGCCCATGCTGGTCAAGCTCGGCGAGCGCGTGCGCCTGCGCATGGTGAACCTGGGGATGGACCACCATCCCATGCACATGCACGGGCACACCTGGGTGACCACCGGCACCGAAGGAGGCCGCATGCCGCGCGCCCTCTGGCGGCCGGGCAACACGGAGCTCGTCGGCGTGGCGCAGGCCCGCGACGTGGAGTTCGTGGCCCACAACCCGGGCGACTGGATGCTCCACTGCCACCTCCCCCATCACATGATGAACGCCATGGTCTCCATGGTCGGGCCGATGTCCGAGCCCGCCGGAGGCGGCGTGCCCACCGGAGCCGGCATGGAAGAGGGCATGGGGATGATCACGGGCGGACACGCCATGTCCCACGACCTCGGCCCGAGCATGGGAAGGACGACCGGGGTTGACGCCGACCAGCCGGTCCCTCACCTGGTCGGTCCCCAGGGGCAGGGCGGACACGAAGGGCAGGGCGGACACGGAGACCATGGCGTCACCGGGGTCGCGCCGAACGCCCGGCAGGTGCCCGGCTATCCGCAGGACATGTGGATGGTCATGGACAAGGAGGTCGAGAAGCCCGAGACCTACGGCCTGCGTCCCACCTGGACCGGGGCCATGATGGGAATGATGACGATCATCCGGGTCTTGAAACCAGAGATGTTCGACAAGATCCAGGAGCTGAAGGCGCAGGCGGTACAGGGAGGTGCGCGATGAGGGGGCGGGTTGCGGTGTGGCTCGTCTTTGTTGGGATGATCGCGTTGCCAACCCTTGCGCAGCATGAGCATCGTCAACAGGCTCAGCCTCCGGGGACCCTCACCCCACAGCCCCCTCTCCCACCCGCACTCACACCCTCCCGGGAGAGGGGGAGCCAGGCGGCGCCTTCGGATCTTCCGGTGTACTCCTTGGAGGAGCTGGAGAGGTGGGCTTTGGAGAAGAATCCGGCTTTGGCTCAGGCGGAGGCGGTGATCCGGGCGGCGGATGCGCGGCGGGTGCAGGCGGGGCTGCTGCCCAATCCGGTCGTGGGCTACACGGCCGAGGACGTGCCGGTGGATGACACGTCGGAGGGGAAGCACGGCGTGTTCGTGGTCCAGGAGATCCCGCTGGGCGGCAAGCTCCGGCTGAGCCGCAAGGTGTTGGAGCAGGATCTGGCGCAGACGCGCCTCGTTGCTGAAGCTCAGCGGCTGCTGCTCGTCTCCGAGGTCCGGCGGCTCTACTACCGAACCCTGGCGGCGCAAACCCGCATCGAGCTCCGCGAGCGGCTGGCGGAGCTGACCCGTGAGGCGGTCGAGGTCACGAAGCAGCTCTACAACACCGGCGCCGCCGACGCGCCCGACCAGCTCGCGGTGGAGAACGAGGCCTTGCTGCGCGAGTCCGACCTCTCGGCGGCCCGCATCGAGCTGGACCAGACCTGGGCCGCGCTCCGCGCCGTGGTGGCCGATCCGGACCTGGAGCCGGGCCGGCTCGCCGGCGATCTCGCCCAGATCCCCGAGCTCGACGGCGCCGAGCTCAGGGATCGCCTGCTGCAACAGAGCCCCGAGCTGCAGGTGGCCCGGGGGAGGGCGGCGCGGGCCGAGGCGGCTCTCGCGCGGGCCAAGGCCGAGCGCATCCCCGACTTGGAGATCGAGGCCGGTGTGCGCCAGCCCCGCGGCAAGAGGCCCCGCGGCAACGACGAGCGCGAAGCCTTCGCCGACGTGGGCTTCCGGCTGCCGATCTTCAACCGCAACCAGGGAGGCATCGCCGCTGCCGAGGCCGAGCTGTCGCGGGCGCGGCTGGAGGAACAGCGGGTACGCCTCGCTCTGGAGGGGCGCTTCGCCGAGACCTTCGGCCGCTACCGCCAGGCCGCGCAGCGGGCCCAGACCTACCGCGAGGGTGTCCTCGACCGTGCCCGCCTCGCCTACCGTCAATATCTGGACCAGTACCAGCAGATGATGGCCGCCTACCCACAGGTGCTCATCACCGAAAGGACGCTGATCCAGACCGAGGAGGCGTACGTCGACACCCTGGCCCGAGCCTGGGATGCGTCGATCGCCCTCCAGACCTTCTTGCCGGCGGAATCAACCGGCTTGTTTCCGAGTTTTGATCATGACCTTGGTGGTGCCTCCGAGGCCCGCCACTGATCCGAAAGAAGGAGTCGATCATGAAGCCCTATTCCAAGTTGTTTGTCGCCGCCGCTACCGCTGTCATCCTCAGCGCTCCGGTCTTCGCCCACGATCACGACCACGGCAAGGGCGAGGAGCACGGCACGTGTCCGCACCTTGAGGGCACCCAGATGGCGGTCGACCAGGCGATCGCCTTGCTCGATCAGGCCAAGACGCAGACCGGCGATCAGGCGAAGGCCACCCTGGAGCAGGCCCGCCAGCAGCTCGCCGAGGCGCAGATCCACATGACTGCTTGCGGTGAGATGTGCAAGATGATGATGAGCGGAGACCACGCCCAGGCCACGGAGGCTCAGCCAGAGCGGGTCGCCGATCCGGTCTGTGGAATGGAGATCGATACGAAGACCGCCGAAGCCAAGTCGGTCTATGCCGGCAAGACCTACTACTTCTGCTCGAAGGAAGACAAGGCGAAGTTCGATAGCGATCCGGAGAAGTATTTGAAGAAGCAGGGATAAAGGCCCTGTTGAGCTTAATCCTCCCCGACCTCAGGAGGCGGGTGTATCCCTTCTTTCCGGAGCACCTGCCTCATGTTCACAAGCCCCTCGCGATTGAGGCGGAGCAACTCAACGGTCGCTCTTCCTGTCGATGTAATGCCGACAACCCGTGCCGCGTCGAGGCTCCACGCGAAGTGATCTCGCCACCGCTGGCGTCTCGGATGGAAAAGGGGCACCACCTCGCTTCCTCCTTGGCTTCGTGGCACGATGTGCTCTACCGAGAGCGGGTCCGGCGAGTAGCGCTCCAGGAAGCGGCAATACTCACACGTCCACCCGGCGCGGCGCAGGACCTGCTCCCGCAGCCTCCCTTTGACGTCAGGCATTCAGGCGAGGCGGGAATCTCAGATCCTCGGCGAGCTTGGTGAGCGAGGTCCGGCGCAGGCGGGCCAGCTCTGCGAGGGATTGGACGCGCTCGGCTTGGAGCTGCTCGCTCTCGTCCGTCAAGCGGATCAGCTCGGCGTGCTCGGCTTCCGTCAGGAGCTCGGCCCGCCGCTTCTTCATCAGGGCCTGGTATCGGCCGGCCACCCCGGCGGGGAGCTCGCGGCGGATGCTGCGCAGCAGATCGACTTCCATCGCTTCGTGCGTCGAGCGGTATGGCTCGCGTCTACCCCCCTCGGCGACTTCGAACATTTCCCGTTTCGGTACGCTGGGGAGGCGGGGCAGAAGAAGACGGCCGAAGGTATAGAGATTCTCGAGGGCTGGATCCCTGGAGGGCAGGCCCTGGGACAGAGACGGGTAGAGCTGGACGAACGCTGCGAGAGCGTTGTGAAGATCCGCCTGGGCCGGTTCATACATCTCCCGGACGCGGTCGACCACCGGATCGAGAAGGCGCGTGATCTCTGCCGGATCCCGTGTCGCGGCGACGGCTTCGATCTCCGAGGAACGGTAGATCTGAAACTTGTCGAGTCGCTGCTGAAGCTCGTAGAGCTGATCGTGTGTGCTCACGCCGGTTCCTCCTCAACGGAGAGAATTTTACCACAAAGCGCGCGGAGATGGTGGTCCGGCGATATTTAGGCCGGGATCACGGCCGGCACCCCCCGCCCTGCCCGAATCGCTCCGCCACCTTCCTCATCTCCCCCAGCGCCTGTTCCGGGAATCCAGCCTTTCGCGCCGCCGCGATGGCGGTCTGCTCCCAGCGGGAGCAGCTTCCACGGCTGCCCACGAAGAATCAGCGAGTCCACAAAGTCCGAATCCTTCGTGACAACGACACGTGACTCTCGGACAGACAGCTCGTTGATTTCCTGATCGGGGGTTTTGTTGGCGCGAGGGAGATCGAGGGTGTGGATGGCATCGTGCCCTTGTTCACAAAGGCAAAACGCCAGCCGCCGGGGAAGCTGCGCGTCGAAGAGAAAGTTCACGCCGCCGCCGGCTCGATACTCTTGATGCGCGTAAGTCGCGCTGCGAAGGCCAACGCCGCGAGAATGTCCTCGCGCTCAAGATCCTCGTAGTCGTTCAGGAGCTCCTCCACGGACATCCCCGAGCTCAGTAGCTCGAGCACCATCTCGACCGTGTAGCGAAGGCCGCGGATCGTCGGCCTGCCGTGACAGATATTCGGGTCGATGGTGATGCGCTCTAGAAGCTCCATGCCTTTATCCTACCTCAACTTATGCCTGTCATCCCAGGCATCACGGCCGGCACCCCCCGCCCTGCCCGAACCGCTCCGCGACCTTCTTCATCTCCCCCAGAGCCTGTTCCGGGAATCCAGCCTTTTGCGCCGCCGCGATGGCGGTCTGCTCCCAGCGGGCGGCTTCGTCGCAGCGTCCGAGCTCGGCCCAGGACAGGGCTACGGTTTCGGCGTACGCGGGGATCGGTTGCGCATTCCAGACGGCGAGGCCGAGCTCCAAGGCTCGGGAGCCGTTGCGGAGGGAGAGATCGGGGCAGGCGGCGAGGAGACGGGCCAGGCCGTGGGCCAGGAGACCGCTCTGCGGCAGGGCCTTCAGGTCTTCTTCGAGGAGATCGCGCGCCGGCGCGTACTGTCCTGTGCGCACGAGGGTCTCCGCCCGGCCGAGCCGGGCGGCTTCGTCGGAGGGCGCCTTCTCGATCGCCTGGGCGTACTCTTTCAGAGCCTCTTCGGTGCGGCCCGCGTCGCGCAGCAGCTGCGCCAGCGCGCGGCGCGCCTCGGCGTCCTGCGGCCTCGCGGCCACGGCGGCGGTCAGTTGCTCGATCGCTTCCGGGATTGCCCCTCCCGCGGCCAGCAGGAGACCCAGGTTGTACCGCGCGGTCGGGTTGGCCGGCGCGAGCTTCACGGCTTCGCGGAGGTTCGTGATCGCTCCGCCCGTGTCCCCCTGCCGCGCCAGGGCCGCGGCGAGGTTGATGCGCGCTTCGACGCTTTCCGGCCGGGCTTTCAAGGCGCCGCGAAACTCCTCCGCCGCCTCGGCGAGGCGGCCGGCGTTGTAGGCCCTCTTGCCGCTCTCCAGACGGGCTCGCTCTCCCGTCCGCAGGCTCTCCAGGCTGTCGAGGACGGGGTCGTCCGGCCGGACTCCCACCGTGCCGACCTTCCCGAGGTGCTCGGTGGCCTTCTCCGCCTGCCCCAGGCCGCGGTAGGCCCGCGAGAGCGGATAGTGGAGCCGGTTCGCGCCTGGGGCGGCGCGGAGAGCGGCTTCCAACCGGTCGACCGCCTCGCGGAAATCCCCGCGCTCCACGGCGGCCTGCCCGAGGAGCGCGTTCGTCGCCGCGTCCTCCGGCACCGCGGCGAGGGCCTTGCGGAGCGCCGCCTCCCCTTCGTCCCGCCGGCCCTGGAGGAGATGGATCTCTCCGAGGTGCACCAGCGCCGGCACGTCCTCCGGAGCCAGCTCCAGCGCCCGGTTGTAGGCCGCGGCCGCTTCGTCGAGCCGGCCGGCGTCCTGGAGCAGGCCACCCAGGAGGTGCGGCCAGCGCGGGTCCTTCGCATCAAGGGCCATCGCCTTGCGGTACGACTCCTCCGCGGGGCCGGTCAGCTTGTAGGCCTGGTAGTGCATCCCGAGATCGGCCCAGGAGCCGGAGAGCTCCCGCGGGTCCGGATCGCGGCCGTAGAGATCCCGCAAGGCGTTCTGCCGCTCCTGGATCTGCTGGGCCACGGCGGGCTCGAGGCTCGAGAGGTCCGGCGACGGGATCGGGGGAGGCGCGGCGGCGAGGGTTCCCGCCAGGGCCAGCCCGGCGAGCGCGAGGAGGAACGTCCGAAGGCTCACGATGTCTTCTCCGTTTTCTTGAGGACAACCTCGGGGACGAGTGGCTTGCCCGTCCCCTGGATGAGCGTCGTGTACGTGCGTAGCGGAGCCGGTGGAAAGACTTCGCTCTTGCCGTCCGGCCAGAGGACCCGGATCTCCGTCACCTCGGCGGCGTCGCCGAGCCCCACGAGGATGCGCGGATCGTTCGCCGCGGCATAGCTGCCGTCGGTCGCGGCCCGCCGCCAGAGGGGCGGCCCGCCCTTGCGCAGCACCGCGACCCGGGCTCCCAGCAGGTCGCGTTTCGCGTCCATGAGGCGCAGGCCCAGCCACGGACGCCGGTTGCCGACCTGATTGATCAGCAGGCGCGCAGGGCCGTTGGTGTTCACAATCAGCACGTCCGTGTCGCCGTCGTTGTCGACATCTCCGAACGCCGCGCCGCGGCCGATCTCGCGCTGCTGAAAAGGAGCTCCGGCCTCGCGGCTTACATCTGCGAATTTTCCGTCTCCGAGATTCCGGAAGAGCTGATGCGTCTGGGCATAGGGGTAGGCGTCGCCCGCCCGCACCCGCTCCTCCACCTCGGTGACGGCGCCGTTCGCGGCGAGCAGGTCGAGCCAGCCGTCGTTGTCGTAGTCGATCCACGCCGTGCCGAAGCCCGTCGATGGGAGGCTCGGCGCGCCGAGGCGGGCGGCGTTCGTGCGGTCCTCGAAGCTCCCCGTGCCGTCGTTGACCCAGAGCGTGTTCGTCTCGCCCGCCATGTGGGTGACGAAGAGGTCGTCGTCGCCGTCGGAGTCAAAGTCTCCGGCGGCGATCCCCATGTTGGCCTCGGTCTCGCCGTCGGCGTTGACCGCCGCTCCCGCGAGAAGGCCGATCTCCTCGAAGCGCTTCCCCTCATGATTGCGCCAGAGGAAGTTGAACATGCCGTCATTGGCCACGAAGAGATCCTGCCAGCCATCGCCGTCGAGATCCACGGCCACGACGCCCATGCCGCGGCCGGCTTTGCTCGCGATCCCCGACGGGAGCGAGACGTCCTCGAACGTCCCATTCCCGCGGTTGCGGTAGAGGCGGTCGAGGGCCGCGGGGAAGGCGGACGGCCCGCAATAGTCGCGCCGGCTGCTCGGGGCATAGCAGGTGAGGTTCTGCTCGACCGCAAAGTCCACGTAATTGGCCACGTAGAGGTCCAGCCAGCCATCCCGGTCGAGATCCGCGAACGACGCGCTCAGGCTGAAGCGCGGATCATCGACGCCGGCCGCCTTCGAGGCGTCCTCGAAGGTGCCATCTCCGCGGTTTTTCCAGAGCTGATTGGCGCCGAAGGCGAGGACGTAGAGATCGAGATCGCCGTCATTGTCCACGTCCCCGGTGGCGGCACCCGTGCCGTAGACGAGAGAGCGGATGCCGCTCGCTTCGGTCACGTCCACGAAGCGCGGCACGTCCTTCCGGCTTCCCTTGGAGATCAGATCGTTGCGGAACAGGCGTCCGCCGGGCTGGGCCGGCGGAGGAAGCGTGGGCTTGCCGGTGCCCAGCGGGGCTCCTTGCGGGAGGAAGACGTCGAGGTCGCCGTCGTTGTCGTAATCGAAGAGCGCAGCTCCCCCGCCGATGATCTCGGGGTAATAGTACTGGCCGGTCATTCCGTTCCAGTAGGAGAACGTGAGGCCCCAGTCGGCGGCTCGGTCGAGGAAGAGGTCGGTGGCGTGGACGGAAGAAACAATGAGCCAGGAGACGAGCGCAAGGAGGAAGATCTGGAGTAGCGGCGGCCTCTGTGGACCCTCACCCTCCTCCCCCTCCCCCGCCGCCCGGAACCGCCGCACGATCTCCGCCACCGGCTCGACCTCGTGGATGCCCGCGACGCTCTTGCCGGCCTGCAGATAGTCCTTGTACGAAAAGGAGCCGCGGACCGATTTCTTCAGACTCCAGAGCGACCGGAGGGAGTAGATCATCCGCATCCAGTGCTTGGTCTTGCGCCCCTGGAGCATCCAGCGGCCGATCGGGCCGGCCTTGGTCCCCATCTTCTCGATGTATGGGGTGCGGATCACCGAGACGGGCACGCCGGTCAGGCGCTCGGTCAAGACGACGTCGTCCTCGTCCGCGTCGAGGATGGCCTGCTTGTACTCCGCGGGCGCCGTGCACTCGGCGGTGGCGATGAAGCGTGTGCCCATCTGGACGCCGTCGTAGCCCAGGCGCAGGGCGCGGACGAAGGCCGCTTCGTCGCCGACTCCGCCGGCACAGACCAGGGGGACGCCCAGGTCGTGCAGCTCCTCGTAGAGAGCCTCGGCGCTCTGCGGGCCGGCGTGGCCGCCCGCACGGTTGTTCACCGCGATCAGGCCGTCCACTCCCGCCTCGAGCCCCTTGAGCGCCCAGCGGCGGTCGGTCACGTCGTGGTAGACCCGGCCGCCCACGGCGTGCGCCTTGTCCGCCACCCAGCGCGGATTGCCCAGCGAGGTCACGAAGAAGCGGATCCCCTCCTCCAGCGCCAAGTCCACGTACTTCTGCATCCGCTCCTGGTAGACCTTCGAGGACTTCTCCACGATGACGTTCATGCCGACCGGCTTGGACGTGAGGCTGCGGATGAGCCGCAGGCCGGCGCGGAATTCATGGCCGTGGACGTAGACCAGGGAGAGCGGCTGGATCACGCCCAGGGCGCCCGCCTCGGAGGCGGCGGCCACCAGCTCCGGGTTGCTGCAGGGATACATCGCACCGCAGAGGAGCGGCACCTCGATCTCGAGCTGCTCGGTGAGAGGGGTCTTCAGAAGGGACATGGAGGGATTCTATCTTCCATGCTAACGCGGCGATCGAAGATCTGCTATCCTTTGTTCAGCTAACAACTGGCAGAACCGCTTGGAGGTGTTGTCATGAGGAGCCGGATGCGGCTTTGGCCGATCCTCACGCTGTCGTTCCTTCTCGTCCCCCTGACCATCCATGCCCAGGCTCCGTTCCCGGGTGAGGAGATGACGCTCTCCCAGCGTGTCACCCTCGCCGTGGAAGCGAACGACCTGGAGGGGCTCCGCGCGATGGGCCCGGAGGCCATCCCAGCACTGGTCTTCCACTACGAGACCGGCGACGACGCGCTGCGGCTCCAGATCGCCCAGCTCTTCCATGAGCTGGCCTGGCAGTCTCCCGAGGTGGAGCGCGTCCTGATGAGCGACGTGCAGTCCCACAACGTCGAGCTGCGCCTCGCCGTGTTCTATGCCCTGGGACGGGTCAGCGGCGATCCCGAGGTGGTCGCGACGCTGCTCGACACGCTGCAGAACGATCCCAATCCGCTCTTCCGCGACAAGGCCGCCTGCGCCCTCGCCTACGATCAGGTCCACCTGCAGGAGCCGCAGAAGGTGATGCTCTATGCCGGGCTGATCCAGGCGCTGTCGAGCCCCGTGCGGCAGGTGCAGGCCCTGGCCATCCAGGCGCTCAGCATCCTCACGGGCGAGACCAAGGGGTTCCACCCCGCCTTCCCGCCCGACCGGCAGCAGCGGAGCATCGAGATGTGGGAGCGCTGGCTGACCGAGGTCAAGGCCGGGCTGTAAGCGGGGCACAAAAAAGGCCGGCGTACGCCAACCGGTTCGAGCCGTACGCCGGCATGATTCTGGAGGGACTCCCGGTCTCGGCTACGCCCGTCCGTGTCCCGAGAGTCCGTGCCTCGGCAGGCCATAAAGGCAACCTGCGTGCCAAGTTGTAACTCACTGAAAATCCAGTGTTTTCCCCAAAATTAGCCGTGTCGGCGGTGTGTCGGTCGTCGTGTCCGACACGTCGGTGACACGTCGGACACTCCGGTCTGCTATCCTGATCCCGCAGCTCCCCACAACGAAGAACGGAGGCGGCATGGGACGGTGGCGTCATCCAAGGCTCTTCGGGATGTTCCTTCTGACCCTCCTGGCCGGCTCCGCCGCGCTGGCCGGTCCGGCGTCGCGCGAGGCCCCGGCGGCGGCGAAGCCCTCGCCGATCCTGGTCAGCTACAGCTTCGACGACGGCAAGACCGACACCGGCCCGGACACGTTCTCGGTCTTCCGCAACGCGCGCGGCAACGTCCAGCTCTCGAACGCTTTCCGGGCGAGCGGCTATCAATCCGTGGAGATCCGGGACGTGGCGGGCGACGGCGACTTCCCGGAGCTCCAAGGCTACTTCCCGGAGCGCCGGGACGGCTGGCTGGTGATCCATTTCGCGCTGCTGGTGATCGATCCGCAAGAGGAGCTGAACATCGCTCTCGCCGGCCCGGGCTGGTTCAACCTGAACGAGAACGGCATCTCCTTCTGGCTCTCCACCCGCGACGGCGACCTTCTCCACACCACGGACAGCATCCCCAAGCGGCTGCTGCGCCTGAAGCCGTTCACCTGGTACGGAATCGATGCGGACTACGACGTCGTCCGCGGGCGCTACAACCTGGAGATCTACGAAGAGGGCATCGAAAAACCCGCGGTCTCCCTGAAGGACGTGCCCAATGCCGGCGCGCACCCGGGCTCGGCGGTGAGCATGTTCTCGTTCATCGGCGACAAGGGGGAGGACCGGTCGAACGTGGTCTATTACGTGGACGACGTGGTCCTGGCCACCGACCGCGCGATCGCGCTGCCGCCGTTCGTGGCGCCGGGCCGGCGCCGGTTCCTGGCGGATGCCCAGCCCTCCTCCCCGGAGCGTCCGGAGGCTCCGCTCGCGGTCCGCCTGGAACGCCAGGGCGACGAAGCCTTTCGCAAACGCGACCTGCGCGAGGCGCAACGGCTTTATGAAGAGTCCCTGAAAACGTCCAAAGAGAAGGCAGCCCTCCTCCTCAAGCTCTCGGACGTTGCGTTCCTGCTCGGCGACCTGGCCTCCGAGAAGGCGCTGCGGGAGAAGATCTTTGGCAGCCTGGATCCGCGCTAGCGCGCTGCTGCTCGCGGGGATCCTGGCGAGCGCGGCCGCCCTCCAGGCCGGCACCCCTGCCGTCCCGTCCGGCGAAGATTGGTATCCGGCCGACGTCGCGCCTCCTCCCGGGACGCAGTATCCCTGCGCGCTCACCGCGCTGCCCAGCGAGCTCCCCGGCATCCCCGCGGGAGACCGCCGCTTCATCAATCACGTTTACAGCATGCTGCTGCGCGCGACGCAGGCCAAGCTCGTCCTCCAGAAAGCGCTCGCGGGAGGCCAGGGACCTGCCCTGGCCTCGGCCCATGGCCAGTACCGGCGGGTTACCGGCGATGCCTTGGCGAAGATCCGTGCCGAGCCCGTCCCCGCTGGGCTCGACAAGTTCAGGGAGAACGTGACCGCCGCTCTCGATCTTCAGCGGACCGCCTTCGAACGGGCGGTCCAGGCGCGGATCGGCGGCGGCCCAGTGGGCGAGGAATACAAGGTCCCCGCAGCCCGGGCCGCCTCCCAGCAGCTCATCGCCGCCTGGACCCAGATGATGCTGCGCTATCCCGACTGGCCCGCGGAGATGAAGGACAGCGTCTACCACCACCTCTGCGCTCTCGATCTCTTCTGAACGGATAGCCTCAGCTATGGGCCGTAATATCGTTCGCGATCGCCTGCTCATCGTAGACAGTCGGCCTGCCATCGGTGCGGGGCCAACCGTAGGCGGCCCGCCCCAATTCCAGCAGGTGCGGCTTAAAGTCTGGATGTTCACGTAGTAGGGGCAGGCAGGTGCGGTAAGCTTCGGAAGCATACCTCGCAGCCATCTCGCGATCCCACCATCGTGCCGCTTCGACGAGCTTCTTGCCGGCATCCAAAATCAACGAGACCTCACCCTTCTGGCGAGCGTCGCTCCAGTACTTGAGGTATGGCGACATCTTCGCCGCGCGCTGCGCGGCGGTCCTCCGCCTTGACCAGACCACCAGCGCGATGATGCAGCCAATGATCCCGAATCCTAATAGTACTTCCATCGGTTAGCGTCCGCAGTTCCAGTACATGCCTGTATAGAAACGATTCGCGGGCGAATTGTTGGCTGGCTTGGTACTGGCTCATTTGACCCGGTTATTGCAAAGAAGAGCCTCGGAGAGGCTCAAGCATGTAGCCCGGGGGCAAAGCGACGAAGGAGCGGCGACCCCGGGTGAGGAGGTCCCTATTGTTTCCCAAGCCCCAGAGGGGCGACAGCCCGGCCGTCGTGGAATTGCTGTCGCCCCTACCTTCCCGACATATGTCCGACCGGTACAATGTTCCGGCCGGGCATGTCCCGGGAAGGAGGACGACATGGGAATTCGTCACGCAGGCCAGGAGGAACTGGCGCGTCTGGAGTGCAAGACTCTCGACGCGCGGTTCCTGACTGAGATCCAGGAAGGCCTGGATATCGCACCGTTTGCGGCGAAATCCGTGCTCGGGGTGGTCAAGGATGTGTACTTCCCGTTCCTCGAGACCGAAGCCACAAGACCAATCCCTGGCAAGGTAACTCTGGTCGCCGTCGCGGCTGTAAGGGGTGAGCGTGAAGACGACCGGCAGCGTCTCCTTCTGTCCCCCTGGCCGGAAGACCGTGGCGTTCAGGCGCACCCCATCCCGCAGAGGGATCTTCACCCCCCAGTCGAGGTCGACCGGGGCGGGCGGCTCGTCGGCACGGGCGGCGAGCGGCGTCGAGATCAACATCAGGGCGAGGAGCGCGAGGGCGGACATCGAACGGCGGAACCGCTGGGCCATGGACACCTCCAGATCAAAGCTGGACGAATTCTATGGGAGGGAAACTGGTTTGATAAGGTGACGGAGGAGGAACCGCCCTTGACCCGCGAGCAGATTCTGGAGAGATACCGTGCCACCCGGGCTCTGAGCTTCGAGCTCTGCCGGCCGTTGCGACCCGAGGACTACCGCGTCCAGTCGATGCCGGACGTCAGCCCGCCGTGGTGGAACCTCGGGCACACCACCTGGTTCTTCGCCAAGAACATCCTGGAGCCGTTCGGCCGCTATCACGCGGAGGACGCGCGCCTCGAATTCGTCCTCAACTCCTACTACGAGACCCTCGGCCCGCGCATCCGCCGCGACCACCGCGGGCTCGTCACCCGCCCGACGAACGACGAGGTCGTGGAGTTCCGCGCCAGTGTCGACGCGCGGATGGAGGAGCTGATCCGCACGGTCCCGAACGAGGACCTCGAGCGGCTCGGGTTCCTGGTCGTCACCGGCATCCATCATGAGCAGCAGCACCAGGAGCTCCTGGTCACCGAGGTGAAGCACATCCTCGGCTCCAACGTCCCGGACCTGCGCGAGCCCTACCGCCCGGACGCCCCCAATGGCCACCGGTCCGCCCCGGAGCTGAGCTGGGTGCCGTTCGCAGGCGGGCTCTCCGAGGTCGGCAACGTCGAGGGGGGCTGGTGTTGGGACAACGAGGTGCCCGTCCACAAGACGTATCTGGAGGACTTCGCCCTGGCGAGCCGCCTGGTGACCGTCGGCGAATACCTGGAGTTCATCCAGGACGGCGGCTACCGCAACCCGCTCCTCTGGCTCTCCAACGGCTGGGCCAAGGTGCGCGACGAAGGGTGGACCGCTCCGCTGTATTGGGAGGAAAGAGACGGCGCCTGGAGACTCTGGACCCTGGGCGGCGAGCGGGACCTCGATCCAAACGAGCCGGTCAGCCACGTGAGCTTCTACGAGGCCGAGGCCTATGCCCGCTGGAAAGAGGCGCGCCTCCCCACCGAGCGCGAATGGGAGCACGCGGCGCGGGCCTCGGGCTTCCCCGGAGACAAGGCCAACTTCCTCGATAGCGGCGCGTTCCATCCGCGCGCGGCGAACGGCGCAGCCGGCCCGCTCCTCCAGATGGCCGGCGACCTCTGGGAGTGGACGACGAGCCATTACGAGCCTTATCCCGGCTACAAGCCGTTCGAGGGCCCGCTGATGGAGTACAACGGCAAGTTCATGGACAACGTGCGCGTCCTGCGCGGCGGCTCCTGCGCCACGCCGGCGAATCACATCCGCCCCAGCTACCGCAACTTCTGGGCGCCGGAGACGCGGTTTCAGTTCACGGGGATCCGGTTGGCGCGGTAGGGGGCTCTCCGCCCGCTCCTCTTTCGTTATCTTCTCAGCGCGCGACACCTGCCGTGTCTTCTCCCCCGGCTCACCAATTGAGGCGGGCTGCACCATGGTTAAATAGGAGGTATCACTAGTGTCCGGTTCATTTGCTGCCTACCGACCGTAAAGCCAACATCGATTTCAGCTTCGGGCGACTCAGGGGTGTCCACGATTTGAACTCCGGGTGGCTCAACCCCATCTGCGCATTAAGCAATTTCTCGGCACCAAC
>DATFPH010000535.1:0-23854 GCA_035264905.1 Thermoanaerobaculia bacterium | reverse complement strand
GCCTGGCCGTGCCCGGGCTGCCACGCCTTCGAGCTGCTGGACCCCTATCGGCTCCGCCGGCGCCCGCCGGGCGCGCGGCTGCGCGACTCGCCGGCTCTGCGCGAAGAGCTGGCGCGGCTGGACGCCCTCGCGGTCAGGAGCCGGCTGGCGCGCGATCTGGCCCGCGGAGCCCGTCGAGAGGCGGGGATTGCGGCGGCTCCATAACGACAGAGTGAGGTGCCCACAAAAGAGAAAAGGCCACCCGATCCGGGTGGCCTTTCGATCCGAGCGTCTCTCGCCGCGAGGGCGAGACCGCTCATCTCAAGCGATCTTCGTGACGTTCGAAGCGGCGGGGCCTTTTTTGCCCTGCACGATGTCGAACTCGACGCGATCACCCTCGGCAAGGCTCTTGAAGCCGTTGCCCTGAATTTCCGAGTGGTGGACGAAGCAATCCGCCCTGCCGTCCTCCGGCGTGATGAAACCGAAACCCTTGCTGTCGTTGAACCACTTCACTCGTCCTGTGTTGCGCATTGTGTGTGTGCTCTCTCTCTGGTTTGTTGTGATTGGCCAGAAACACGAAAGACCTGGGTAGAACCAGGTCCCCTTGCGTGTGTGTCTGGTTGGGCCCTGAAGCCGACCATGGCTCCAGAAGCTGGCGAAGGATAGTCCCTGGTTCACTGTTCTGTCAAGCGAGCACGCTACTCCTCTTTAAGGGCCAGCATCAGGTCGGCTTCCACAGCGCGCCGCCCGCCAAACGCTCCGAGAAGCACCTTCTTTGTAGGGGCCTTCCCGATCGAGGGCCCCGACTCGAAAAGGAGGTCTCGCGATGAAGGCTCGACGTACCTCTGTCCTTCTGGCCCTCGGGCTGCTGCTGGCCGCCGGCATGGCGTTCGCCGGGGACCCGGCACCGGCCGTCTCGCAGGCGCCCGTCTGTGACGCCCAGGCGCTCGCCCCGGTCCCCGCACCGCTCGACCTGTTCACGCCGGAGGCGCAGCCCATGGTCTGTCCCTTGATCGGCTGCGTCAACGACCAATATTGCCGGCGCGACCGGGACTGCACCACCGCTCCCGGCGGCGTCTGCAACCTTTTCTGTCCCACGAAGGGCTGCTGCGCGTACCCGTAGCCGGCAACGCCAAAAGACCCAAAGGACCATCCTTGTCCTTGATGTCCTTTCAGTCCTTTGGGTCCTTTCTCTCCACCAACTCCTCCTTCTTCGCCCGGGACAGCGCCTTGATCCGGATCTCCTCGCGCAGGGCGTCGCCCCAGGACCCGATCTCGCGCGACCAGGCGAGGGCGACCGGTTGGCGCGCGCGCGTGTAGCGGGAGGCCCGCCCCGCCTGATGCTGCGCGAGCCGCCTGTCCAGTTCCTTGGCGATTCCGGTATACAGCGAGCCGTCCCCGCAGCGGAGTATGTAGACGAAGGGCACGCCCGATTCTAGCCGGAGGCTCTCCCTGACTCGACCGGTTTCTGCCACAATCTGGAGCAGTGGAAGACCAACAGGACGATACCTGGGCGCCGCCGGGCGGCGAGCCGGAGTGGATGCGCTGGTTCGACGAGCTGGCGGAGCTGCCGGCCGGCGAGCGCTCGGTCCGGCTCGCCGGGCTGGCCGCGGACCGGCCGGAGCTGGCCGGTCGGCTCGCGCAACTCTTCGCCGCGGAGGAGGGGGAATCGCAGCTCTTCTCCCGCCCGGTCGTCGAGCGCGCCCCGGCTCTCGTCGCGGCGGCCCTCGCCCACGACGGGGCGCTGGAGGCTCCGCGCGAGGAGCTGGCGATGGGCGCTCAGATCGGCCCCTACCGGCTCCTCGGGCTCCTGGGCCGCGGCGGCATGGGCGAGGTCTATTGCGCCGAACGGGCGGACGGGGTGTTCGAGCAGCGGGTCGCCCTGAAGCTGGTCAAGCGCGGCATGGATTCCGAGGAGATCCTCCGCCGCTTCCACCGCGAGCGCCAGATCCTCGCCCGCCTGGAGCACCCCGGGATCGCGCGCATCCTGGACGGCGGCACCGCTCCCGACGGCCGGCCGTATTTCGTGCTGGAGCTCGTCGACGGCGAGCCGATCATCGCCCACTGCCGGCGCGTCGGCTCGTCGCTGGAGGAGCGCCTGCGCCTGGTGATCGCCGCCTGCGAGGCGGTCGACGCCGCGCACCGCAACCTGGTCGTCCACCGCGATCTCAAGCCCTCGAACCTGCTGGTCACCGCCGAGGGGCAGGTCAAGCTCCTCGACTTCGGCATCGCCAAGCTCCTCGAAGAGGAGCCGGGGAACCTCGCCACCCAGCACGAGCGCCAGCTCCTCACGCCAGGCTATGCCGCGCCGGAGCAGCTCCTCGGCGAGCCGGTGACCACCGCCACCGACGTCTATGCGCTGGGCGTGATCCTCTACGAGCTGTTGACCGGCCGCTTCCCGTACCCGCGCAGCCGGCCGTTCGTCACGCTGGAGACCGGGGAGGGCCGCGAGACCGTCAAGCGGCCTTCGAGCGTCCTCCGCCGCGATCCCTCGGATGTCGACGAGAACCTGGCCGGCATTCCCGACCGCCGGCGGTTCGCCCGCCGCGTGCAGGGAGATCTCGACACGGTGATCCTCACAGCGCTGCGCCGCGACCCGGCGCGGCGCTATCGTTCCGCCGCCGACCTCGCCGCCGACCTTCGGCGCTTCCTCGAAGGGCGGCCGATCCAGGCCCGCGCGGACTCCGTGCTGTACCGGGGGCGGAAGCTCGTCCTGCGCCACAAGCTCGCCACCGCGGCGCTCGCCGTGGCTGTCCTCTCGCTCCTCGTGGGGCTCGCCGTCGCCCTGCGCCAGGCCGAGAACGCGCGCGCCCAGGCGCAACGGGCCGAGCGGGTCAAGGAGCTGCTGATCTCCATCTTTCGCGAGGCCGACCCTGAAAAGGGGCAGGGACCGGCCCTGACGGCGCGCGAGATCCTCGACGCCGGCGCGCGGCGGGTGGAGACGGAGCTTGGGACGGAGCCCGAGGTCCAGGCCGAGCTGCTCGACTCCATCGCCCAGATCCAGCGGAGCCTGGGCCTCTTCGATCCGGCGCAAGCCGCGGCGGAGACCTCCCTCGCCGAACGGCGCAAGCTCTACGGCGCGGATTCCGCGGAGGCGGCTCTGAGCCTCACCACCCTGGCCGAGGTGGAATCCGGCCGCGGCCGCCCGCAGGAAGCGCTGCGGCTCGCCGAGCAGGCGCGCCCGGTCGTCGAGCGGCGCTTCGGCCCGGAGAGCCCGGAAGGGCAGCGCCTCACCCGCCTCCGCGCCGTCCTGCTCAACAACCTGGGAGAGCGGGAGAAGGCCCTCGCTCTCGCGCAGGAGATGGCGGAGGCCGCCCGCCGGCGCTTCGGCTCCGGCAGCGTCGAGACGGCGCGCCGCCTGATCATGGTGGCCACGATTCTGGGCGAGTTCTCGCGCTTCGCCGAGGCCGAGCGGATCGCGCGGGAGGGGCTCGCCGTCCTGGAGACCTCTCCCGAGGCGACCCGGTACGAGAAGGCGGACGCCCACCGGCAGCTCGCCGACCTGGTCCTGGTCCAGGGCCGCCAGCAGGAGGCGTTGGCGCAGTATGCCGCGGCGCTCGGCCTGCAGCGCGCCGCTCTCGGGCCGAAGCACGTCGAGGTGGCTGTCATCCTGATCCCTTATGGGTACGTGCTCAGCGAGCTGCGGCGCTACCGGGAAGCGGAGGGGGCGCTGCGCGAGGCGATCCACATCCTGGAGCCGCTCGAGCATTACGAGATCGGCTCGGCGCGGAACTATCTGGGCTTCTGTCTGATGGGTGAGGAGCGCTATGCCGAGGCGGAGCAGCAGTTCATCGAGATGGAGCGGTTCCTGCGCGGGAAAATCGGCGACGATCATCCGTCGGTCTGGGGCGCACGGTTGAGCCAGGGCCTGGCGCAGCTCCGGAGCGGCCGGCTCGACGAAGCGGAGCGCACGTTCTCCCGCGTCGTGGTCTATTTCGAGAGAACGCTGCCGGGAGGAGATGCGGACCGCTCCTCGCTCAAGCATCTCGCCGAGGTCCGGCGGCTCCAGGGGCACCCGGACGAGGCCCTGGCCATGCACCGGCGCGCCCTCGACATGGAGCTGAAGCTGTTCGGCTCCTCGATCCATCCCGGCGTGGCGTTCTCGCACTATCAGATCGCGTTCGACCTGCTGGACCTGGGGACCGCCGCGTCTCTGGCCGAGGCCCGCTCGGAGGTCGACCGGGCGGTCGCCATGCTGAGCCAGATCGACGAGAGCCACCCCTACATCGACAAGTTCCTCGTCGCGAGCGGCCGGATCGCCCTCGCCGCGGGCGATCCGGCGCGGGCCCGGCGGGATCTCGCCGAAGCGGTCCGCCGCCTTCGCGAGCACCGGGGCAAGGACCATCCGTCGACCCGCGAGGCGGAAGCCCTTCTGCGCAGAACAGGCTAGAATTTTCTCGTGTCGTCCCCCGAGCCCACCCAAGAGATCACCCGGCTGCTTTCGGCGGCCCGGGAAGGAGACCGCGCCGCCTCCGACGCCCTATTCGCCAGCGTCTACCGGGAGCTGCACCGCCTGGCGCACGCCCAGCTCTCTGCCCGCGGCCGGCCGGGCGACACGCTCGACACCACGGCCCTGGTGCACGAGGCCTACCTGCGGCTGGCCCAGCCGGCGGGCCTCTCCGCCGAGGACCGGGCGCACTTCTTCAATCTCGCCGCCCGGGTCATGCGCCACGTGGTGGTGGACTATGCCCGGCGCCGGGACGCCGGCAAGCGTTCGGGCGAGATGGTCCGCATCGAGGTGGGAGGGCCGGGGGAGCCCGCGGCCGAGGACGACTCCCGGCTGACCGAGGATCTCCTCGCCCTCGACGCCGCCCTGGAGCACCTCGAGGCGGAGAGCCCGCGGCTCGCCCGCCTCGTCGAGCTCCGCTTCTTCGCCGGGCTGGGCTTCGCCGAGATCGCCGAGGTCTTCGGCTTCAACGAGCGCACGGCCAAGCGCGACTGGCGCAAGGCCCGCGCCTTCCTCCTGGCCGAGCTGGCCGTCCCGCCGAAAAGTTGAGATCCGGTCAGCCCCCCGCTCGACCCCGGGGCCGCCCAACGCATGGAGCTCCTCGATGCGGTGGTCGCCTCCTCGAAGCGCGATCGAGCACCTGGAGCATGACGTGCTCCACCCCGGAGGCAATCCGGCCGCGGCGGGCCACCTGGCCTACATCCCGGGCGGCGGGCTCTACCACGCGGCGCTGGGCGACTATCTGGGCGCGGTCAGCAACAAGTACGCGGGGATCTTCTTCACCGGCCCGGGACCCGTCCGGATGGAGAACATGCTGATCCGGTGGGTGGCCGATCTGGTCGGTTCGCCCGAGCTCTCGAAACCTTTTCGCGCGCTCCGCATGTGGCTGCCGCTCCGCGAGCAGGTCGCCGCCCTCGGGGGCTGAGCTTCCGTTCCTACTCTTGACATTCTAGGCATCCTCTCCTAACGTACTTGTCATGACGTTCTAGGCATCGTCCTGGCTTCGTCCCTGGGAGGTACGGCGCGTGGCAAAACCGAAAGCGGACCTGTTGCAGGGCACGCTCGACATGCTCATCCTGAAGGCCGTCTCGCTCGGCCCTCTGTACGGGTACGGCATCATCCAGCGCATCCACCAGATGTCCGACGAGATGCTGGACGTGGAGCAGGGCTCGCTCTACCCGGCGCTCTACCGGATCGAGCAGCGCGGCTGGGTCTCCGCGAAGTGGGACGTGAACGACACGGGCCGCCGCGTCAAGTTCTACACGCTCACCAAAGCCGGCAGGAAGCAGCTCGAGGCCGAGGAGGCGAGCTGGGACCGCCTGGTGCTCGCCGTCGCCAAAATGCGGCAGGCGACTTGAGGGATCTGCGGCCATGAGACTGCTCAACGTTTTCTCGACGCGCGTGCGCGCCCTGCATCAGCGCGAGGCGGTCCTCGGGGACATCGACGAGGAGATGCGCCTCCACATCGAGATGGAAACGGAGGCGAACATGGAACGAGGAATGCAGCCGGCGGAGGCGCGCCGGGCGGCTCAGAGGAACTTCGGCAATCTGGACCGCCTGCGGGAGACGGCCTACGAGGTGCGCGGCGGCGGATTCATCGAGACGTTTTGGCAGGACGTCCGCTACGGCGCGCGGGTCCTCGCGAAAAACAAGGGATTCACCGCGGTCGCGGTGCTCACCCTCGCCTTGGGGATCGGCGCCAATACGGCCATCTTCTCGGTGGTCCACGAGCTGCTCCTGCGGCCATTGCCCTACGCCGGCGCGGAGCGGCTCGGCCTGCTCTGGGAGATCACTCCGGAAGGCCGGCACCAGAACTCGTCCTCGCCCGCCAACTACCGCAACTGGCAGACGCAGAGCACGACCTTCGAGAGCATGGCGGCATTCACCGACCGGCGCATCAGCCTGACCGGCGGCGGCGGCGAGCCGGAGGAGCTCATCGTCCAGTACGCCACGCCCGAGCTGTTGCGGGTGCTTCGCGTCGAGCCGGCCTTCGGCCGGTTTTTCACGTCCGAGGACGCGGTCGAAGGCGCGGGCAAGGTCGTCGTCCTGAGCCACGGTCTCTGGAAGCGGCGCTTCGGCGGCGATCCGCACATGATCGGCAAGCCGATCACCCTCAGCGGCGCGCCCACCACGGTGATCGGCATCCTCCCGCCCGGTTTCCAGTGGTACATCCGGCAGAGCGCGACCACGGGGGGCCGGCCCGCCGAAGTCTGGATGCCGCTCGCGCTGCCCGCCGAGGGGCCCCGCACGCGCGGCCGGTACCTCTCGGTGGTGGCGCGCCTCAAACCCGGCGCCGCGTTCGAGCAGGCCGGGGCCCAGATGAGGACCATCGCGGCTCGCAACGAGATCGAGTCTCCGGAGTACAACAAGGGTTTCGGCGGAGAGATCGTCCCGCTGCGCGAGCAGCTCGTCGGCAACGTCCGCCCCGCGCTCCTGATCCTTCTCGGCGCCGTCGCTCTCGTGCTGCTGATCGCGTGCGCCAACGTCGCCAACCTCCTGCTTTCGCGCGCCGCGGCCCGGGAAAAGGAGATCGCGCTGCGCACGGCCATCGGCGCCCGCCGCGCCCGCGTCGTCCGCCAGCTGCTCACCGAGAGCCTGTTGCTCGCCGTCCTGGGCAGCCTGCTCGGCCTGCTGTTCGCGTGGTGGGGCCTCAAGGCCCTGGTGGCGATCAGCCCGGCCGACCTCGTCAACCTGGAAGGCGTTGGCTTGAACCTTCCGGTGCTCGCCGTGACGCTCGCCGTTTCCCTGACGACCGGAATCCTCTTCGGCCTGGTGCCTGCCCTGGAGGCGACGCGCCTCAACCTGAACGACGCGCTCAAGGAAGGCGGCAAGGGCACGGGGCAGAGCGCCCGCAGCCAGCGCCTGCGGAGCGCCCTGGTGATCACGGAAATCGCGCTGGCGCTCGTGTTGTTGGCCGGCGCGGGATTGCTGGTGAAGAGCTTCGTCGGCCTGCAACGGGTCAATACCGGCTTCAATCCGGAGAACGTGCTGACCATGGTCCTGCGGCTGCCGGGCGCCAAGTACAAGGAGGAGACGCAGCTCACCGCCTTCTTCAATCAAACCATGGAGCGCCTCCGGACCCTCCCCGGCGTCCGCAACGTCGGCATGGTGAACTACCTGCCGTTCTACGGCGGGCTCGGCTCCGCCACCGACTTCATCGTCGAGGGCCGGCCCGCGCCACCGCCGGGCCTGGCCCCCACCACCGACGTGCGGGTGACCGACGGAGGCTATTTCGCCGCGATGGGCATCCCCCTGCTGCGCGGCCGCAGTTTCACCGGCGTGGAGAACCGGGAGGCGCGGCACGTCATCCTCATCAACGATGCGCTGGCCCAGAAATACTTCCCCGGAGAAAACCCCCTCGGGAAGCGCATCGCCGTCAACATGTCGGACGAGCCCTTCCCCTCGGAGATCATCGGCATCGTCGCCGACGTCAAGCACGAGAGCCTCGTCACCGACGCGCCGCCGACCGTCTTCATGCCGTTCCCGGATCTCCCCTATCCCTTCATGACCCTGGTCCTGCGGACCGCCGGCGACCCCGCCGACCTGGTCCCCTCGGTGCGCAGCGCCATCCGCGCGATCGATCCGGAGCAGCCCATCGCCGACGTGCGGACGATGCGCCGGGTGATGTCTGAATTCAACGGCCGCGCCCGCTTCAACACCATCCTGCTCGGCCTCTTCGCGGCTCTGGCGACGATTCTCGCGGCGGTCGGCATCTTCGGCGTGATGAGCTATTCGGTGACCCTGCGGACCCGCGAGATCGGGCTCCGCATGGCGCTCGGCGCGCAGCCCGGCCAGGTTCTGAAGCTCATCCTGAAGCAGGGGCTCCTCCTCACCCTGATCGGGATCGCAGTCGGCTTGGCCGGAGCGCTGGCCCTGACGCGCGTCCTCTCGGGTCTCCTTTTCGGCGTGGGCTCGAACGACCCGGTGACCTTTGCCACCATCGTGGTGCTGCTCACGGTCGTCTCCTGGATCGCCTGTTACATCCCGGCGCGGCGGGCGACGCGGGTCGATCCGTTGCTTGCCCTGAGCGCGGAGTAGGGGGCGGAGGTCGTTTGTGTTGGGGCGATGATCGAATGGATCCGGGCGAAGCCCGAGAGGATTTGGGCGAAGGCGCGAGGAGTCGGGGCCAGGTCCGGATCGTTCGGGGCGATCTCGCAACAGATCGGGGCGATCGCCGGATGAAGTGGGGATGACGCAAAAAGGATTGGGGCGAAGGCCGAATGGATCGGGGCGAAGGTCGATTGTGACGGGGATGAAGCCTTCCCTCGTGGGGAGGGGGTCATCCCCACTTCATTTCATCTCGTCCCCAGTCTGCCGGGCTTCGTCCCCACTCGATTCGGCCACGGCCCCGATCTGTTCGGCTTTCGCCCCAATCGATTTCCGCTCATCCCCAGTCTGTTTTGTTACATCCCCAGTCTGTTCGGCGGTTGCCCCGATCCATTCGGCCTTCGCCCCGGTCTGTTTTGCTGTCGCCCCAGTCTGTTTTGCTGTCGCCCCTCCGGGGCTCGGGAAGGATGCGGCCTCCTGACCCGGGGTCGCCGCGCCTACGGCGCTTGCCCCCGGGCTACATGCTGTGGCCCCTCCGGGGCCTGGATGATTTTTGAAGGCGAGCAATCCGAGGTCGTCATGCCTTCGGCGTTTTCCTCGGAGGCTGCTTCGGCATGGATTTCGGAGAAGAGCCGGGATACCGGATCGATCTTCGTATTGCTAGACGGCAGGGTTGCCTCCCACGAGAATCGCCAGAGCCTCGGAGAGGCTCAAGCATGTAGCCCGGGGGCAAAGCGCCATCGGCGCGACGACCCCGGGTTGCGAGACCGAAACCATTTCATGAGCCCCGGAGGGGCGACAGCCCTTCACCCCTCAATCAAAAAGATGCCGCTCATCATATTCAATCCCATGTTTCCTGAGCAGCGCGATGAGCTCGTCCTCGAACGACACGCGCGCATGGTGCTCCGCCTGGTTCCGGATGTACCGCCGGACCGCTGCGACCCGCGATTCGCTCACCGAGAAGGCTGCGTAGCCTACCTGCCATGCGAATTGATCGAGCGTTGGAAACGTATCGTGAACCCATTTCGAAGAGCTCGATTTGATCGGGCCGACCATGTCCGCGACTGAGCAGGCCGCTTTGATCCGGACGAGAAGATGAGAATGATCGGGCATGCCGCCGATCTCGAGGAGGATGCCGCCCTTCTCGCGGATGATCCCTCCCATGTATTCGTAGGTCCGCTCGCGAGCGGAGTCGTGGAGGAAGGGGATGCGGTTTTTCGTGCTGAAGACGATGTGAATCAGGAGATTGGTGAACGTGTTTGCCATAGGGAAGGTGTCGCCCCTCCGGGGCTCATGAAATTGTTGCGGTTTCGCACCCCGGGGTCGCCGCGCCTGCGGCGCTTGCCCCCGGGCTACATGCTGGCGCCCCGCCGGGGCGCGGAAAAATCGGACTTCCTCACCCCGGGGTCTTTGCCCCCGGGCTACATGCTGTGGCCCCTCCGGGGCCGGCTGCGCGGAGATTGCCAACCAGACGGCGGCTCGCGATTCCGCCGCGACGACATCTCGGCCCTTCCTGTAGTGACGCTAGACGCCATTCTACCGCAAGGACGCGCCACGAAACCATCCTGTATTGAGCTGAGCGATTAGATCGCGGAGCCCCCAATTTCCCCGGCCCCGGAGGGGCCTGAAGCATGTAGCCCGGGGGCAAAGCGCCGTAGGCGCGGCGACCCCGGGTCAGGAGGGCCGCATCCTTCCCGAGCCCCGGTAGGGGCGACAGGGGTTTACCTCGGAAATCAAAAAAAGGGGGCGCGCCCGGGCGCGCCCCCTTGGGGAGGAGGGTGATTCTGTGGGGAGATTCAGGGGGTGGGGTGGATCAGGTGGTGGGGTTGGTCGTGTCGGTGGCCGCGCTCTTTGCGGGGACCTCCTTCACGATGACCTTCGGCTCGCGGACGGGCTTGCGGAACGGACGGATCCCGAACGCGATCACCTTTTCGGTGCGGGTACCGAGGTGCGACCTCACTCCGTTGCGCAGGCGCGTGACCAGGAGCTTCCCCCGGGTCAGCCGATCGTTGATCTCCAGCGTGGTCTGCTGCACCGCCGCCGTCTGGGCCTCCTGCTGGATGCCCAGGTCGGTCAGCTCGTTGAGCACCGTGGAGAGCTCCCGGTGCAGGCCGTCGAGCCCCGGCAGCTCCGCGGCGTTCGCGATGTAGGCGGCGGACAGGTTGTTCCCGCGCACAATGAATTCGGCACGTGAGTTCTTCGGCATGATCGTTCTCCTCAGATTCGGTTGTGTCGTTGAGGCGGGCCGCCCGGACTATCCGAGCTGCTCCGCAAGGTCCAGGACCTCTTCGGTGATGCCCTCGCCGGGGCGGCGGAAGCGGCCGGGGAGGACCAGGGACAGGGTGGTGCCGTTCATCGCGACCCACAGCCGCTGACCCATCTGCCGCGCCAGCAGCGCCGCGTAGGCCAGGTACGACGCGGCCACGAGCGCGTCCGGGAACTTCCGCATCCGGTCGATGGCTTTCCCTCCGGACTGCATCCGCCACTCGGGCAGCCGCTTCAGGCGCGACTGCACCCGCTCGGATTTCAGCCGCCGCTGGATCTGGATCTGCGTCGGGGCCGGGCTGGCCAATCCCAGATCGTCCGGGCGCGGCAGGCGCTTCTTCCTCGCCGGGCCCTGGACACGCTCCGACTTGAGCTTCTGGACAGTCTGCTGCTCGTTCATGCGAGCTCTCCTTGGTGAAAACCCGCCGCCTTTATTGGCGGGGGGGACCGGTTATCTCTTCACTTGCAGCCGGAGGAGGCTGGCAAGCTGGTTCAGATGGACGACCGCGGCTTTCTTCTGATCTGGTGTCAGATCCATGGGATCGGGTGTACGGCCAGCAAGCAGCGCATCGAGGGTCGTCTCCAGGACCTCGCTCAGGAGGATCAGCATTCCGAGCGACGGTAGAGACCCCTTCTCCCAGCGCAGTAAGGTTGTCCGTTCGACGCCGACTCTGCGGGCAAGATCGGCTTGGATCCAGCGTTTACGCTTGCGTAGCACCTCAATCCGCTTCCCAACTGCAATGCGGAGATTTCTCTCGCTATCTCTGTCGTTTCCCTGTTTAGCGCTGTTGTAGTTGTCCATGACGCTGATGATGATGCGGCATGCGTCTTCTTGGAGTCAACATCTTTCGCAGCAGAAGGGCGTAGCGACTGTCTGGTCGATCGGAGAAATGTCGAAGTACCATCTATAGTGAAGAGAAATTGACTTGGATGATGGCAATGGAATAAGGTCATTCACTGGCAGGAGGTTCCGGGAAGAGATAACGGAGAGAGGTGCGCGGTGGGTAACAAAAAAGTGCGCGGCGCGCACCTTTGTTGTGAGACGTAGGTCCTGAGCCCCCCATTCGCTATCGCGGACGGCGGGGACCATGGAGGTTTCCGGCTGGTCCGCAGAGGAGAGGAGTTCTGAATGTCTGGAATGACCCGTGGAGTTGCTCGTCGCATCGCGCTCGCGCTCACCCTGGCGATCGTCATCGCCGGAGTCCCCGCCCGGCCGGCCGCCGCCGAACCGGCTGAGGTGGCCGTCCGGGCCGCCGATCTCTGGGAGGCAACTGTCGAGTGGCTGTCCTCTCTATGGAGCCCCGATCCCGGCCCGGCAGGCGGGGGCGGCGCCGGTGCGGCGGCCGCTTGCAAGGGCGATGAGGGTGCCTGCGTCGACCCCAACGGCTGAGCCCCCGCTCCCGGCCCCTCTCCCGCGAGGGAGAGGGGTGAGCAACTTTTTCGAACCAACTGAATTGAAGCGCCGGGATAAGGCGGCTGGAAAGTGCCGCGGGTTTGCGGTAAGCTCCGTAGTCGTTTGAGTTAGTCCAAAGGAGAATGCAAATGCTGGTGAATGAGCCTCCCTCGAAGGAGGAGTTGCATCGGCGTGTTGAGGAGCTCGTGGCCGTGGAGAGTCTCGAAGGGCCGGAGCTCTGCGACGCCTATATCCAAGCCTCCAAGTTGGTCCGCTACAACGATCCTCGGCTCATGGTCAGCTTGGCAGCCATGGCCGTTCAGATGGCCAGAAACCTCGATCCTCAGGAGTATGGTGGTGCGGAGGTGGTGGATTGCCGTTGCCGGACGCTGATCGAGCTGGGGAACGCCTTCCGGGTCGCTGACAGCCATGACGAGGCTGGCGTGGCTCTCGGTGAGGCTGAAAGGCTATGGCACGAGGGGACCCGCGATGAGGTTCTTCATGCGCGCCTCTTCGACTACCAGGCATCCTTGTATGCGGCTCGCCGAGATTTCGCGGCAGCCTCCCAGGCGCTCGACATTGTCCACGCCATCTACAAGCGGCTGGGGAAAGTCCACCTGGCCGGGCGCGCACTGATCAGCAAGGGGATCTATCGTGGGTACGCAGGGGACGAGAAGGGGGCGATCGAGCTCTTGCGGGATGGTCTCGAGCAGATCGATCCGGAGCTCGACCCCAACCTGCGGTTCGCCGCGGTCCAGAGCCAGGCCTATTTCCTGGCCGTCCTGGGGCAGCTCCGGGAATCTCGCAAGCTTCTCTGGGGCCATTACTTCCCGGCAGACGTGGTCCAGGCGCAGACGAACCGGTTGAAGCTCCGGTGGGTCGAGGCGCTGATCGAGGCGGGCCTGGGTGACGAGAAGAGGGCGGAAGAGTGGCTCCTCGAGGTGACGCAGGGATTCCAGAAGGAAGGGCTGTCCTATAAGGCCGCGCTGGCGGGCCTGGACCTGGTCCACCTGTGGTACCGGCAAGGGCGGAAGAAAGAGGTGCTGGACTTCGTGGCCTCGCTCGTCGAGGTCTTCCGGACCTACAACATCAACCGGGAGGCCATGGTCGCTTTGAGCCTTCTGGAGACCGCGCTCAAGGAAGGGGTTGAGGCGGGAGCGATCCTCGACCGTGTCGCCTTGTTCCTCCGGCGGGTGGAGACCCAGGCGGGGATCACGTTCGAAGACTGGTTCCTTTGAGCCTCACCCCCGTCCCCCGGGGGCCAGGGGGTGAGGTCTCGGGGGGCCCCTCCTACCCGGACTGCGTCCCACCCATGTTCGAGAAGAACTTGGCGAGAGCGCCGAAGACCATGCGCTCGACCTCGGTCTGATTGACCGAGGAGGGAGATGCAGGCTGTGCTGCGGCGGCAGCGGTGGGCTCGGGCTCGGCCTCGGGAACCGGATGGAGCTGCTCCAGCAGGCGCTGCAGGCGCACGGCTTCGTTGCTCCCTTCCTCCGCCGTCGGATACGACGCATGGAAGAAGCGGGACGGCGGGAAGCCGATCACCTCGCAGATCTCCAGGATGTGCTTGATCTTCAGCTCGATCCCGCCGCTCAGCAGGCGGCTCATGCTGCCGCTGCTCAATCCGAGCGCTTTCTCGATGTCTCGCTGCTTCCACCCGGAAAACTTAATGGCGGAAGCTAACAGGTTGGTCAGGCGTACGACCTCAGCTTCGCTTTTTTCTGACATGGCGGGCGGAGCTTACAACAACACGGGTCTTCCGCCAAGTGCAGCTCTCGCAATCAGGGCTATTGACTGCGCGACAGCATAGGTGTAGAAATGGTGCTCGTTACCAGCGGGTAGCCTGTCAGGATGGGCTGGTGAAAGCTTCGCTTCAACAGAGAGAGGAGATCTGCGATGAAGGTAATAGGGCGGGAGTCGCAGCAGCCGTCGACCGTGTTCGTACCAAGCTATCTGGAGCGTCTGCGGGAAGCGGAGGAGACGGCCGGGGGATTGGCGGCGGAATTCGAGGGACCCTGGCGGGTGGAGGGGGCCGGAGAGGAGTGGGCGGTGTTACGGCACTGGGAAAGTTTGGAGGCAGGCCATCAGCCGCTGGCTCGGCTGCGGACGCAAGAGGCGGCGCTGCTGCTGGCGGCGCTGTTGCCGGCGCTGGGCCGGGAGGTGGTCTACCGGTTGCGCGAAGGCGGAAGCGGCTTCGTGCTGGAGAACGCCGGCGAGGAGGTGGGGGAAGTCTTCCGGTTTCACGACCGGGTGGCGGAGTCGATTCACCTGGTGGAGCACCTGACCCGGTCGCCGCGGGCGCTGACCTATCTGCTGCGCGCCGCGGGGCCGACGGCGCAGGAGCTGGTGGGGCAGATGCTGGCAGAGGGGTGAGGGAGCCCCTCTCCCCAATGTGCTCACGAAGCCTGTTCTTTGACAATCGATGTGCTTGCGATGAGCCCTCCGCCGGGGGCGGGTGGAGGGCTGCATCGCGTGTTCTCAAGAAAACTCACCTGCGGTCCGTCTCTAGATCCGTGGCGCCCATTTTGGGGGACGCCGCGATCTCTCAAGGAAGGCCACCCCGCCATGGATCTCTACCTCCCTCCCGCCGGAATTGACGACTTCTCGCGTTCTCAACACGCCGACGACCTCCGCCAGAGCTGGCACGACCAGGTCACCTCGTTTCTCCGGCAAATCCGGGATCCTTCCCGCAACGAGCAGGCAAGCCCTCTGTTCTACGACCAGGTCAATGACACCAGTGGCGTCGCGGACAGCGAGCCTCAGGGCATTCCCTGGAACGGCTTTCCTCTGCGCCTCAACCGCTGGTTCGGTCAGCACCCGCCGCAGGTGCGCGATGAGCTCGCGAACCGCGCGGCGGAAGTGGTGCTCCGGCTTCCGGTGCAGGGGCTTTTCCGGGAGGACAGGACCCCTCTGGCTCTGCCGTTCCGGGTTCAGGACGAGTACTGCGAATGGCATGTCGAACGCGAGGGCGAGACCATCCGGCGGATCTCCTTCACCTGCGAGCCTCCTGAATATTGGGAGCTCCTCGCGAGCGTCGATTTCGATCTCGTCCACCGGCTCTACCGCGAGCTCCTCCACAATGACGAGATCCCCGCCGACGATCTGCGCTGGCCGTTCGACGTTTTCCGAGCCTCGCGCAATGGACAACTGGTGCCTCGCTTTCGCCGCGGGGACTACAATCCCTGGAGCATCTGGAACACGGAGCGGGGAGCCGTCCACCTGACCCATCCGGCGAATTCGCTGTTCGCGGAGGTCGCTCTCGCCTCCGACGGCACTCTCGGATGGCCGGTCTCGCCGGATGCGCAGGGCCAGATCGATCCGCAGCGGCTGATGTGCTGTGCGGGCCGGGGAGGGATCAACCGCTCCAGCGATCCGTTGATCCTCAAAGGCGTGTTCGATTTCGCACGGCAAGGGCTCTCGGTCGCCCTGGCCAACCCTATCGGCCTCTATATGGCCCCGTTCGGCCTCGGCGGATTGCTGAGCCCGGACGAAGAACCGGTCGGCGAGGCGTTGCGCTTCGTGCGGCAGAGCTCGGATGGAAGCCGGATTCTACGGGCCGAGGTCGCAGCTCCGGAGGGGACCGGCTTCACTCTCGACCAGTGCACTCTCGACGGCCTGGAGCTGCGCCACGGTGGACAGATCGCGCGCCAGATCACGATGCGACTGTTCGGCGTCGCCAAGCGGATTCCGGGACGGAGCCCGCGGCGCGTCCAGCGCTGCCCAACCTTCTGCTGCACCCACCCGACCCATCCGGAGTTCCTGGGGACGTTTCCCGCCCGGACCGGTTCCTGCGACCGGGTGACGGATCAGGATTGGCGCAACGAAGCCTTCGACGTCCCGGACTTTCCCGAGGCCGAGCCCGAGGCCCGCGGCCGTGCGGCGTTCCTGGAGGCGGGAATCGCGGAGGTTGCGGCGTCCCCTGAAACTGAGCCCATGCAGCCGGTGGGCAGGCGGGTGACGGCGGCGATGCCGAGCGTCGAGATCGAGGATCTCGGGTCATGACGGTACTGGCCGGGGAGCCGGACTTAGAGGCTGAGGAGATCCAGGGGAACGTCCTTCGTGGTTTCGATACGAACCACCAGGAGCTCCTCGGTTTCACGCTCGACGATCCACCGGCCGCCCGCCCTTGGCTCGCCGGTCTGGCGGATCGAATCGCCAGCCTGGAGCGGGTCCATGACTACCGCCTGCGCCGAACGGCCGGCGACCCGGCCACGACAACGGAGGTCCTGGTCAATGCGGCTTTTTCGCGGCGGGGGTTGGATGCCCTCGAGCTCCGCGGCACTGACGTCGGAGACGGCTTTTTCAACCTCGCCATGGGGTCCCTGGCCGGCTCGCTGGGGGACCGGA
Source organism: Thermoanaerobaculia bacterium (assembly GCA_035264905.1). Classification (GTDB taxonomy): domain Bacteria; phylum Acidobacteriota; class Thermoanaerobaculia; order Multivoradales; family UBA5704; genus UBA5704. Next base: position 7,376 of record DATFPH010000535.1, on the reverse strand, counting down.
GGGAGGATTACGTCATTGGCCGCGACCGCGAGAGCACACCAGACCTTCTGCTCCTCCTTGGGTGCCAGGAGGACGAGACCCTGACGGCGGCCTCCCGACTCTTCCAGGAGGAAGCCGGGGCCGCCGGGCTGCGGCGGATTTACCAGGAGCGGGGTCATCTGCTCCCGGGTGAGGTCGAGCATTTCGGGTACCGGGATGGCATTTCCCAGGTGGGTCCTCGGGGTCTGTTGCCGGGCGATCCACCCCAGCCTCTCACGCTCCGGCTGGACCCGTCCGACCCGCGATCGGTCCTCGAAGGAGAGAGGGGCCAGCGGCTGGTCTGGCCCGGGCAGTTCGTCTTCGGGTATGCGACCCAAGGGGAAGATCCGATCACTCCTGGTCCGATCGCCACGGGCACCGACTGGATGCGCAATGGCTCCCTCCTTGTGTTCCGGCGGTTGCGGCAGGACGTGGCCGCCTTCCGCCAATTCCTCGCGGAGACAGCACAGGAGCTGACCGGCCGGCTCGGGTTGACGGTGACGGACCGCGATCTGGGCGCTCAGGTCGTCGGCCGCTGGGAGGATGGCACGCCGGTGACTCTGAGCCCGGAAGGACCGGACCCGGCGATCTCCGGCGATCCCAGGCTGCTCAATACGTTTGGCTATGCTGCCGACGCGCAAGGCCAGCGCTGCCCGTTCTTCGCGCACATCCGCAAGGTGAACCCGAGAGATCTTCAGACCGATCAGGGACCGGCGACGCGGACCTTGCAGTTCCAGATGTTGCGGCGGGGCATCCCTTACGGGCCTCACTTCGAGCCCGGAACCGAAGCGGAAGATCGCGGCCTTCTTTTTCTGGCCTATCAGACGTCGTTCATGAACCAGTTTCAACTTCTGAACAAATTGTGGATGAACAATTCCCGTGCTCCCGAGAAGGAGGCCGGGCATGATCTCCTGGTCGGGCAGGACGAGCTCGGCGGCGCCCGCTTCGGCGCGCTGCTCGATCCGCTGGGAAACGAGCGCGCGCGGTTCGCGACGAGAGCCCGGTGGGTCGTTCCCACCGGAGGCGCGTTCCTCTTTTCCCCGTCTCTCGGATTCTTTCGTCGGCTCGCTGGCTGACAGAGCTCCGCTTGCGCTAGCTCCGCGGCCTGCCAGGACCGTCTGCGGCATCGCCCGTATGTGTCTGCGCGGCCCTTTTCATGGCCGCCAGCGAGTCGGCGGCGAAGCGTTTCTGGAGCCGCCGGACGACCGGAAACCCCAGCCACACCAGCCAGTGGCCGGGCCGCGAGAAGGCGAGGAGGTCGTACCAGACCGAGTCGTCCTCCCGCCATTCGACCAGGAAGCGCTCCTCGCCGCGCTCGGCGTGGTCGGCGAGGGTGCCGTAGGCGAAGCCGAACCGGCGGACCGGGCTGTCTTCGTCGATCAGGTAGACGACGCGGCAGGCGTTCAGGAACCAGAGGCCGAAGGCATGCGCGACCGGGGCGACGACGAGCCCGGGAGCGAGCCGGGCCTCGGTGCCATGGATCTCGACCCAGCCGAGCCGGAACATCTGCCAGCTCCGGATGGCCGCGCAGGCCGCCTCCCAGGCGGCGGGTCCCTGGCCGAGGCGGACCCGGTTGTGATCCACCACCCAACGCGCCGGCGGCGCGTGCCGCGAGGCCTCTACATGGGGATAGGAAAAGGGGTGTTCCCGCCGGCGATCCAGAAAGGCCCGGATTTCCGGCGGGGTGGGCTGGTGGAGCGAGAGGCGCATGGCGGGCGAGGGGATTTTCGCATACCCCCACCCGCGAAGGCCTTTAGTACTTCCGGCCCCACCCGAACAGAATCACGTAGTCCGCGAACGCCGCATCGCCGTGGCGGCCGGGGACCAGGCGGTCGGGGACGCTCCTCGTGCGGTTGCGGTAGAGGGCGATCGGGACGGCCAGCGAGAAGGTGTAGGGGCCGTGGGAGTAGCTGACGCCCGGCTCGGCCGAGATGGCGTAGCCCGGACGCCGGAAGCCGTTGCTGTCGCCGATCAGATCCTCGACCGGGACGCCTTCGAGACGCCCGCCCAGGCTCGCGCCGAATCCCTTCCAGCTCTTCCCGGCATAGCTCGCTCCAATGCGGGCCACGTACTGGTCGGAGACCGACATCACCTCTTCGCCGACGCCGTTGCGGAAGGTGGGGACGCCGTTGGTGGCGCGCGGATTGGCCAGGTAGGTGGTGGAGGCGTAGAAGGCGCCGTTGGTGTGCGCGATCCGCTGGAAGTACTGGAGGTCGAAGATCACACCCCAGCCGCCGTCACCCGGCTGGATCGACTGGTCGACGCTCTCGTCGGTGAAGACCCTCTGGCCGTTGACGAGCCTCTCGCGGTCGTCGAAGACGTCGTCCTCGCCGGTGGGGATTTTGACGCCCAGCCCCATGGCGATGTTGCCGTCCGGGTGCTTCAGCGGTTTCCAGAGGAGGCGCCGCGCGCTCAGCGTGATGTCGCTCAGGCCGCTCGCCTGGACGAGGCTGCGGTCGACGACGACGCGGTTCGAGTCGCGGATCGGGCTCGATCGCTCCGCGTTGAAATAGGGGACGTTGAGCGAGAAGCTCCATTGCGGATTGGGGTTGTAGCGGACTCCGATCTCCGCCAGGTTGATCGTGTTCTTGACCTGGCTGCGCTCCTCCGCGCGTTCGTGCTGCTCCTCCGAGCCGACGAAATGGCGATGGGAGTACTGGTAGCGGTAATTCATTCCAACCTGCCACCGGTTGGGGCCGGTGTACGAGTCCTGCACGCCAAGCACGGGCGTGTCGAGTCGTGCGGCCACTCAGCCCTGAGCCCAGGCGTGGCGCGGTGCGGCGAGCAGGAGACCGGCCAGGCTCAGGCCGATCCAGAGTGCCCTCACATGCATCCGATGACCAAACATCCTGATTCCTCCCCCTCGGAAAAGGTGATCGAGTCCCCCCCGCGCTCCACAAAGTACGTTGTTCACGAAGATTCTATGGCGGGGAGGGTTCAGGAGGTGGAGTATCGGGAGATTCGAAAAAGGACTAGGCAGGGGCCCGGTGCAGGAATCGGACCGATCGGTCGGATTGGACCGATCTGTCCGATGATCCGTCCGATCGGCCTCCTACGCCGCGTGGCGGCTGAGCAGGCTCAGCGCGTAGCCTTCGAGCTCTTCGGCGCGGTGGGCGGCGGTGTGCTCGAGGAGGACGCGGGCGCGGGCGCGCTGGCCCAGGGCTCGGCGCTCGCGCTCGGGGATGTCCCGCAGGTACTGCAGGACGTTGCAGGCGTTGCGCACGGTGAGGATCTCCTCGCCGATCTTGAAAAAGGATTCGAGGCCCGCCCAGGAGTCGGAGAGGATCGGCGTGCCGCAAGCGGCGGCTTCGAAGAGTCGCACGCTCGGCGACCAGCCGGCGGCGATCATGTCGGTCCGCGTCACGTTCAGGGTAAAGCGCTGGGCGTTGTAGAACGCGCGGTGCTTCGCGGGCTCCAGATGCTGGAAGCGCTTGACGTTCTTCGGCCAGCGGATCTTCTTCGGATACTGCGGACCGGCCACGACGAAGCGCCCGTTGGTCCAGTGGCCGGCCGGCTGGATCAGCAGGCGGTCCACGGTGGGCTGCCGGTCGTCGCTGTAGGTTCCCATGTAGCCCAGGTCCCAGGACGGCTCGACCTCTTCCGGATAATAGAGATCGGGATCGAACGAGCAGTAGAGGGCGCGCGCCATGGGGGAGCCGTAATGCCGCTCCAGGCGCTTCAGCGTGGGGCCTCCCGTGAAGGAGAGGTAGCAGCTGTAGCACGGGATCAGCTCGGGTGTCAGGTACTCGTGGTCGCCCCGGGTCAGCTTCGCCAGGGTCACCGGGGTGTCGATGTCGTAGAACGCGGTGCCTCCGCGCGCGGTGCGGGTGACCCACTGGCCGACGGCGACGCCTTCGGGGACGTAGGAGCCGACGATGACGAAGTCGGCGGAACGGATCTCTTTTTCGAAGCGGTCCTTGAGCTCCTCCAGGCCGGAGTAGAGGACCGTGCGGCCATACGGCGGCTCCGGCAGGTCGCGGTTCTCCGCGTACCAGGGGACGTCGCGCTCCAGGAAGAGTATCCGGTGTCCCCGCGCGGTCAGCTCGCGGACGAGGCCGCGATAGGTGGTTGCGTGCCCATTGCCCCAGGATGACGTGATCGACAATCCCAGGATGACGATGTCCAGGGACTGGCTCATGAGAGAACCTCCACTCCGGCGGCGCTCGCGGCGCCCGACAAGGGTTGCGTGAGGATGTCCAGCACGGCCTCGACCTGGGCCGCCCGGTGGGCGTAAGTGTGCTCGGAGAGGATGCGGCGCAGAGCCGCCTGCCCGATCTGCCGCGCCCGGTCGGGGGTGAGCTCACGCAGCTTTTCCACCACCTCGTCCCCGTGCCGCGCCACCAGGACCTCCCACTCGGGCTCCAGGAACAGCTCGATCCCCTCCCAAGCGTCGGTGATCAGGCACGCGCCGGCGCCGGCCGCCTCGAAGACCCGCGTCGGCGGCGAGAAGCCGTAGCGGGCCATGCTCTCGCGGTTCACGTTGAGCACCGCGAGGGGCGTGCAGTTGAAGGCGTTGTGGTCGCGGGTGTAGACGTGTCCGAGGTAGTCCACGTTCGCGGGCATGGGCTTGTCCTCCCAGCCGCTGCCGCCGAGCAGGAACCGGCGGTCCGGGAGCTTGGCGGCGGCCTGGAGGAAGAACTCCTCGACGCGCGCCTCCCGGTCGGGCAGGCGGTTGCCGAGGAAGCCCAGGTCGCCCGCGAAGCGCGGGTCGGGCGGGACCGGATGGTGGGTCGTGGGGTCCAACGCGTTGTAGATGGGGACGCAGTCGCGCGCGCCGAAGCGGCGATAGGCCTGGACGACCGGATCGCCGCCTCCGTAGGTGAAGACGACGTCGTACCGCGGGACGAGAGGGCGGAACGGATCGCGCAGCTGGCTCTCCATCCGGTCGAGGGTCGCCGGGGCGTCCACGTCCCAGAAGGCGGCGAAGCCGCCGGGGTGGCGGAGGTCGAGGACGGCGGCTTCGAGCAGCTCGTCGAAGACGCCGACGCCGCTCGCCTTGACCACGAGGTCGGCGCCGCGCGCGTCGTCGAGCGCCCGCTCGACGCCTTCGCCGGTGGCCGGGTAGACCACGACGCGCGCCCAGTCGGGATCGGGGATGTCGCGGTGCTGCTGGCGCTCGAAGGCGTCGGGCTCGTAGAAGGTGATGCGGTGGCCGCGCGCCGCCAGCTCGCGGAGGATGCCGCGGTAGTAGGTGGCGGCCCCGTTCCAGTAGGCCGAGACGAGGCTGGAGCCGAAGAAGGCGATGGTGAGGCGAGCGCTCATGGCATTCCGATCTCCGCCGGTCTCTCCGCGATGTGTGTGGGCAAGGGAGCGGCGGCGGCGGCGAGGCCGCGCAGCTCGCGGTCGATCTCCAGCAGCTCGTCAACGCGGTGGGCACAGGTGTGCCGGTCGAGGATGGTCCGCCGTCCGCGGGCGGCGATCTCCCGCGCCATCTCCCGATCGTGCAGGAGGGCGCGCAGGTGCTCCTTCATCGCGCGGCCGTCGCGGGCCACCAGGTAGTCCTCGCCGGGAGTGAACAGTCCTTCGACGTCCTCCCAGGGCGCCGAGACGAGGGGGATGCCGCAAGCCAGCGCCTCGAAGGGACGGATCGTCGGGATGCCCGGCAGCGCCTGCGTATAGGGGCGGCGCGGCACGTGGACGGTGACGCAGAAGCGGGCGAAGACGCGAGGGACCAGGTAGTTGGGCAGCCAGCCGGCGAGCTGGATCCTCGCCTCGGCCAGCGCCCGCACCCCCTCCTCGGGATAGCGGACGCCATGGACGCGGGCGGTCAGCCTCAGCTCGCGCACGGGCTCGATCAGGAACTCGTGGAGCTCGGCGGTGCGCTCTTCGTCCCCCCAGTTGCCGATCCAGACCAGGTCCCCCTCGCGGGGCGCTCCCTCGATCGGATGGAAGATCCGGGTGTCCGCGGCCTCGTGCCAGGTCCAGGCGTGCGCCGCCCACCCCTCGCGCAGGTAGAGGTCGCGGATCACGTTGCCGAAGGCGAGGACGCCGTCATAGCCCGACAGGTCGTAGGCGGCCATGCTGTCGCGGTCGGTCACCGACCGGTGGTGGGTGTCATGGAAGAGCAGGCGGTAGCGGCCGCCCTGCTTGCGGTGACGGCCGATCCGCCGCACCAGGCCGTGGTCGTTCCACTCGTGGACCAGCACGAGGTCGGCGCTGCCCAGAGCCTCGTCGAGGTCGAAGATGGCGAGGTCGTAACGGGTGCTGTCGAGGGTGGGATAGGCGGCCCGGAACCCCTCCAGGGCGACCTGGCCGACCGGCTCGTCCAGCAGGTTCTGCAAGCTCCAGGCATTGCGCGGCTCGAAGACGCGCACGTCGTGGCCGCGGGACTGGAGCTCGGCAACCACCCCGCGCAGAAAATGGGCGTTGCCGTGGTTCCAGTCCGAGAGGAGCGAATGAACGAAGAGGACGATCCGCATCGCCCGGGCCCTAGACTGCGACCCTCTGCTCGAAGAGGTGCTCCTCGCCGGAGTATTTTTCGTCGGAGTAGGGGGCGAGGACGTCGCCATAGGCGGCGAGGTACCCCGCGACCATGCGCTCCGGGGTGAGCTCCAGGGCGCGCGAGCGGGCACCGGCGCCCAGCGACTGGCGGCGCTCCGGGGCGTTGATCAACGCCTGGATCTCGCGCTCCAGGGCCTCGGTGTCGTCCGGCGGCACGAAGACCGCGCGGTTGCGCCAGATCTCGCGCAGGCTCGGGATGTCGCCGAGCACCAGGGCGCAGCCGGCGAGGGCGGCTTCGAGCACCGAGAGGCCGAACGGCTCGTAGCGGGCGGGCAGGGCGTAGATCGACGCGCGGCCGACCCAGGCGGCGAGAGCGCGCTGCGACAGGCGGCCGAGCAGGCGCGTGGTGTGCGGCCGGATCTCGCCGCCTTCCGGATGATGGTTGTCGCCGGCCACGAAGATCGGCCAGGGGAGGCGCCGCGCCACGCGCTCCAGCGCTTCCAGGTTCTTGGCCTCGTCCCACAGGCGGCCGGCGGAAAAGAGCAGGGGCTCCTTGGCGGACGGCCGGAAGAGGCCGGCGTCGCGGCCGTTGGGGATCACGCGGGTCCGCGGGAGCTCCCCGTAGTGCTCGCCCAGGGAGGCGAGCATGGCGGCGGACGGCGCGATCACGAGGTCCGCGGCGTGGAGGCCGCAGGCGACCTCCATCTGATAGCGGTCCCAGACGTCCGGGGCGTCGTCGCCCTTGACGGCGCGCCACCAGGAAAGGACGCAGGAATGGCCGACGACGATCTTCGGCGCGTTCCAGGGGAGCGAGCCGTGGACGTAGCCGTTCAGGTGGATCAGGTCCGGGCAGATCCGGCTCTCCAGGTTGAGCAGCCAGTCGCCGGCCTTTTCGACGTCGCGCCAGGGGTCTTCCA
>DATFPH010000534.1:0-21247 GCA_035264905.1 Thermoanaerobaculia bacterium | reverse complement strand
ACCGACTGAATAGAATAGACTTGTTGGGATGCGGTCGCCCTCCGTGCGGGGGCGTGGATTGAAACTTGTGACCGATGTCAGTGTGAGAGCTGTACCACCGTCGCCCTCCGTGCGGGGGCGTGGATTGAAACTTCAGCCATGACGGCTTTCTCCTTTCGAGATGTTGTCGCCCTCCGTGCGGGGGCGTGGATTGAAACTCGTTCTCATCCTACCTGCTTCGCTGGTCTCCACGTCGCCCTCCGTGCGGGGGCGTGGATTGAAACCTTCAGGTCATCCAGTCCTTCAGTCGTATTCCAAGTCGCCCTCCGTGCGGGGGCGTGGATTGAAACTACAGACATCGCCACACGCACACCTAAAACCAGTGTCGCCCTCCGTGCGGGGGCGTGGATTGAAACCAGAGCCGGATGATCAGTTCGCCCTCGGAGATGCGTCGCCCTCCGTGCGGGGGCGTGGATTGAAACACCTGACGCGGAAGTGGCGCTTCGACCTCGCCTGGTCGCCCTCCGTGCGGGGGCGTGGATTGAAACATATCTCAGCTCTCCCCAGGTATACGCGAGCGAGCCGCTGTCGCCCTCCGTGCGGGGGCGTGGATTGAAACCGGATGGCCTTCTGGGTGGTCTTGGTGACTTCCTTCGTCGCCCTCCGTGCGGGGGCGTGGATTGAAACTTTCGAATACCTGGCCCTTGTCCAACCTCTGGCTCGTCGCCCTCCGTGCGGGGGCGTGGATTGAAACGCTGCCATCGAGCGCGACTGGTCTGGAATCCACTGTCGCCCTCCGTGCGGGGGCGTGGATTGAAACCACGGGCCTGCGAGAAGCGATCTACGTCTCGTCAGGTCGCCCTCCGTGCGGGGGCGTGGATTGAAACATGGTGGAGCCAACCCCATCAAGCACGGTAGGTACGTCGCCCTCCGTGCGGGGGCGTGGATTGAAACTGGATCAGCCCGGTGACGCGAAGCCGGCCGAAACGGTCGCCCTCCGTGCGGGGGCGTGGATTGAAACAGCGACAGCCCCAGTCAAGGTAAGAGCGTGACCGCCGTCGCCCTCCGTGCGGGGGCGTGGATTGAAACTCGGCTTCTGGCCTCTTCGCCCAGACAAGACTACGTCGCCCTCCGTGCGGGGGCGTGGATTGAAACAATAGGAATCCTTCAAGAGAATCGGCGCAGACTGCGTCGCCCTCCGTGCGGGGGCGTGGATTGAAACCGCACCTGGACGGGCATCGGACCGTCCTGCACTTGTCGCCCTCCGTGCGGGGGCGTGGATTGAAACTTGCTCTCGACGGGGACCGCGTTCTCCGGCTCGGCGTCGCCCTCCGTGCGGGGGCGCGAGGGTGGCGTTACGAGTCTCTGGGAACGGTCGCCGCTACTCTCCGGGGTGATACGACTTCGACCGCGTCGCCCGAGAGCTGAGGCGATAGAGCCAGCCCCTCAGGCCAGGCAAACCAGCTTCTCAGCTCGCCCACCTAGCCTTCAGGCTGGATAGTCCCGCCCGGAGGCTGAAATGCCCAGCCTCTAAGCCAGGCTGTCCAGCCTTCGAGCCAGACCCTTCAGCCTTCGAGCCGTCCTCTCCAGTCTCTGAGCTGTGCTTCTCAGCCTCTGAGCTAAACCGTCCAGCCTTTCCGCCAAACACTCCAGCCTCCCAGCCAAGCCCTTCAGCCTCTAAGCCGAACGATCCAGCCTTTTGGCTGGACGGTTCAGCCAACTGGCTGGACGGTTCGGCTCAGAGGCTGGACGATTCAGCCAATAGGCTGGGCGGTTCGGCCAATAGGCTGGACGGTTCAGCCAATAGGCTGGGCGGTTCGGCTAGTTGGCTAGATCGCTTAGCCAATTGGCTGGACGGTTCGGCTAAGAGGCTGGACGGTTCAGCCTGTTGGCCGAGAGGCTCAGCCTTTTGGCTGAGTCATCCAGCCTTTTGGCTGGATGATCTAGCCTCTGAGCCGGATCGTCCAGCCTTTTGGCCGGATGGCTCAGCCTCTGAGCCGAATGATCTAGCCTCCTAGCCAGACAGCTCAGCCTTTTGGCCAGGTGATCCAGCCTCTGAGCCAGACGGCTCAGCCTTCGGGGCAACAGGTGCCGGGGCGGGGTCTGGACGCTGCGGGGCTGGCTTCCTCTGCTACCCTTTCCTTCTTGGACACCCTGATCCCAAGATCTTGAACCGGCAGGTGCAGGTCGATGGTGAGAGGTTTATCTCTATCGTGGCCGTGCTCTCGATCCGCTGATCCTGGCGATCGTGCCGCTGGTGCTCCTGGGTGTGGCCCTGGTCGCCAATTGGCTGCCGGCCCGGCGGGCGGCGCGGGTGAAACCCTGGGTGGCGCTGCGGTCGTAGTAGGGGAGCGGGGGACGGGCTGGGGGGAGCCTGCGCGCCAGCTTTGTCGCCGCGGCGCCGTCCGCCAGGGATTGAAATCCCTGGCTACCATATGGAAAAACCGACCCCTAAAGGGGGCGGGGAGAGGGCATCGTCCCTTCGGGGACGATCGTTTTCAGGGTAGCCAAGGTTTTAACCCCTGGCGGCTGATACCCTTTCCCCTGGAGGGACCCGCTCTTTGGATACCTTGTGGCAGGACATCCGCTTCGGCTTCCGGACGCTCCTTCGCAGCCCGGCCACCTCGGTGGTGGCGCTCCTCACCCTGGCCCTGGGGATCGGGGCCAATACGGCGATCTTCAGCGTGGTCAACGGCGTGCTGCTGCAGCCGTTGCCCTATCCCGATCCCGGCGAGCTCGTCATCGTCCTGGAGAGCAACCCCGGCCTGGGATTCCCGCGCTTCAGCGTCGCGCCGCCGAACTTCGATGACTGGCGCCGCCAGAATCAGGTGTTCGGGAGCATGGCCGCGGTCTCCCAGGGCCGCTTCAACCTGACCGGCGGCGAGCGTCCCGAGGCGGTGGCCGGAGCGCAGGTGACGCCCGAATTCTTTCCCACGATCGGCGTCCCGCCCGCGCTGGGCCGCGGCTTTCTCCCCGAGGAAGGCCGGGCCGGCGGCCCCAAGGTCGCCGTTCTCTCGCACGGGATCTGGCAGCGGCGCTTCGGGTCCGACCCCGGCATCGTGAACCGGCAGATCCCGATCGACGGTGAGAGCTTCACGGTCATCGGCGTCATGCCGCCCGGGTTCAGCTTCCCCTCCAAATGCGAGGTCTGGCTGCCGCTCCCTTGGGATTTCCCGCCCGCTTCGCGGGGCGGCCACTTCCTGGTCGTCTTCGGGCGTCTGAAAGACGGCATGACTTTAGAGCGGGCACGCACGGAGATGAAGGCCATCGCCGCCCGCCTGGAGCGCCAGTATCCGGACAGCAACAAGGGTTGGACGACCGAGCTGCGTCTGCTGCAGGACTCCATCGTCGAGAACGTGCGGCCGGCACTCCTCCTGCTGCTTGCCGCGGTGGCGTTCGTGCTGCTCATCGCCTGCGCCAACGTGGCCAACCTCCTGCTGGCGCGGCTCGCGTCGCGCGAGCGGGAGATCGCGGTGCGCACGGCCCTCGGCGCCGGGCGGGCGCGTCTCGTGCGGCAGATGGTCACCGAGAGCGTCGTCCTCTTCCTGGTGGGCGGCGCTCTCGGCCTGGTGCTCGCCACCTGGGCGACCCGCGCCCTGGTGGCGTTCTACGGTGAGGGCCTGCCGAGCCAGCAGGAGATCGGGATCGACAGCCGCGTCCTCTTCTTCACCCTCGTCCTCGCCCTGGTCACCGGAATCCTGTTCGGCCTGGCGCCCGCGCTTTCCGCCACCAGCGGCGGGCTGTTCGGAGCGCTCAAGGAAGGGGGACGGGCGGTGGCCGGCGGCGCCCGCGGCCGGCTGATGCGTAACCTCCTCGTCCTCGGCGAGGTCGCGGTCGCCCTGGTCCTCCTGGTGGGGGCCGGCCTGCTGCTGCGCAGCTTCGCGCGGCTGCGCGCTGTCGATCCCGGCTTCCATCCCAAGGGAGTGCTGACGGCCGAGCTCATTCTGCCGGAGAAGAAGTACGCCGAGCAGGAGCGCCAGATCCTGTTCACCCGGGAGCTGCTCGACCGCCTGCGGGCGATTCCGGGGGTCCAGTCGGCCGACACGGTCTTTCCGATGCCTCTCGGCGGGAACGGATTCGTGCTGGCCTTCGAGGTCCAGGGGCGTCCGGTCGCGGCGTCCGAGGACAGCAGCCTCCATGCGAACGTCCGGCTCGTCACTCCCGACTTCTTCCGGACCATGGGCATCCGCGTGCTCCAGGGCCGCGTCTTCACTCCGCGCGACGACGCGAAGTCCATACCGGTGATCGTCATCAACAAGATCATGGCGGACCGGATCTGGCCGGGCGAGAGCCCGGTCGGCAAGCGCATCACGTTCGGCGACAGCGAGGGGCCGGACGTGCAATGGATGGAGGTCATCGGAGTGGTGGCGGGCATCCGTCATCAGGCCCTGGACAAGGACCCCGGCTCGGAAGTCTATTGGGCGCAGCTCCAGAACCCGGTCAGCGGCCAGCTGTCGGTCGTCCTGCGCACCCAGGGGGAGCCCACGAAGCTGGCGGGAGCCGTGCGCGAGGCGGTGCGCTCGATCGACGGCGACCTGCCGGTCGAGCGGGTGCGGAGGATGGAGGACGTGGTCTCGGAAGCCCTGACGAGCTCGCGTTTCCAGACCGTGCTGCTCGGCATCTTCGCCGGCGCCGCCCTGCTCCTGGCCGCGATCGGCGTCTACGGCGTGATCAGCTACTCGGTGGCGCAGCGGACGCACGAGATCGGCATCCGCATGGCACTGGGAGCGCGCCGGCCCGAGGTGTTGGGCCTGGTGGTGCGGCAGGGGATGACCCTGGTGCTGGCCGGCGTCGGTGTCGGCCTGGCCTTCTCCCTGCTCCTGACCTGGTGGCTCTCGGAGCGCATCGCGGGCTTCGTCTACGGCGGCCGCGCCGTGGACCCGCCGACGTTGGTGGCCGTGCCGCTGATGCTCCTGGCCGTGGCCCTGCTGGCCAACTGGCTGCCCGCCCTGCGGGCTACTCGGGTGGAACCGGTGGTGGCGCTGCGGTCGGAGTAGAGGAGCGCTTCACGGCATCCACGAAAGCTTTCGCGTGATCCACCGGCGTCCGGGGGAGAATCCCGTGCCCCAGGTTGACGATGTGGCCGCCGTCCTTGCCTTCTTCGAGGAGACGGGCGACCCGGCGCTCGATCTCGGGGATCGGGCCGAGCAGCGCGGTCGGATCGAAGTTGCCCTGGAGCACCCGGCTTCCGACGACCTGCCGCACCTTGGAGAGCGGCACCCGCCAGTCGACCGAGAGGACGTCCACCGGCAGCTCGCGCATCCCTTCCAGCAGGTGCGCTCCGCCGTTCACGTAATAGATCAGGGGGACGTGCCCGCGGATCGCCTCGGCGATCTTCTGCAGCGGCGGCAGGGCGATGGCCCGCCAGCGCTCCAGGTCGAGGAGGCCGCCCCAGGTGTCGAAGAGCTGGAGGGCCTGGGCGCCCGCGGCGATCTGGCCGCGCAGGTAGGCGATCGAGGTGTCGGCGATGCGGTCGAGGAGCAGGGCAAGCCCCTCGGGGTCCTCATAGCTCCAGGCGAGCAGGTGCCCGTAATCCTTCGAGCCACCCCCTTCCACCAGATAAGCCGCGAGAGTCCACGGCGTGCCGCCGAAGCCGATGACCGGGACGACACCGTCGAGCTCGCGGCGCACCAGCCGCAGGGCATCGAACACATAGCCCAGCGTCTCCTCCGCGTCCGGCACGCGCAGGCGCTCGACGTCCTGGCGCGTGCGCACGGGATGAGGGAAGGTCGGGCCGTCCCCCTTGGCGAACACCAGCTCGGCCCCCATCGCCTCCAGAGGGAGGAGGATGTCCGCGAAGAGGATGGCGGCGTCCACGCCGACGATGCGGACCGGCTGGATCGTCACCTCGGCGGCGAGCTCGGGGGTCTTGCAAAGGGTGAGGAAATCGGCTTTTTCGCGAATGGCGCGGTATTCAGGGAGATAACGCCCGGCCTGGCGCATCATCCACACCGGCCGCCGCTCGGTCGCCTCGCCGCGGCAGGCGCGTAGAAAGAGGTCGTTCACAAGGGGGATAGGATACACTCTTCCCGATGTTTCGACTTGTTGCGTATGCACCGGATGGTGTCCAGCGGTTTCCCGTCCACCGAAGCGAGCTCCTCATCGGCAGCCTGCCCGAGGCCGATATCTATCTCCCATACACGGGGGTGGCCCAGAAGCATGCGATCCTGCGCTATGACGGGCACGAGCTGCGGATCGAGGACCTGGGCACGCGCAAGGGCCTGCTGGTGAGCGGCCGCAAGGTGCGCGAGGCCCTCCTGGAGGTCTTGGACGAGATCCGCGTCGGCGGCGTCACCCTCCTGGTCGAGGACGTAGTCCCGGCGCAGGAGAAGGAGCCGGCGCCGCCTGTCGAGCCGCAACCGGCCGGACCGCCCCGCATCTCGCCCGAGCGCATGGTCGAGCACCTGAGCCGGCTCAGCGAGTGGGTGCTCGCCGACACCGAGAGCCGCACCACCTCGGAGACCCTGGTCGAGGACATCCTCGCCGACTTCGGCGGCGGCGTCTTCTTCCTGCTCCAGGGGGAGATGGAGAAGGCTGGCTTGAAGCTGGTGGTCAGCACCGATCCGTCCTGGCTGGGGAGCGGCGAGCGCCTGACGGAGCAGCTCCTGGCCCACCGGAACGCCGGCCATAGCCTGCAGCGCGGCGGCGCCTTCGACGGGGAGCTGGCGGGTGCGCCGGCGTGGATCTGCTACCACTCCTTCGGCGCTCTGGAGCGGACCTACACCCTGACGGCCGCCTTCCCGGCCTATCATCCCGACGGCGCGTGGACGCCGGTGCCCGCCTTCCGCACGCTGGGGCACCTCCTCGTGCTCGGCCTGGTCCATCACGTGGGGTGGTACGAGCCGATCCTGCCGGGGCATCCCGGGCAGCAGGACCTGGTCCTCGACCCGGGCCTGGTGGTCGGCCAGTCGCAGATCATGAAACAGGTGATCGAGCAGCTCCGCGCTGCTGTGGATCCCGGCGTGCACGTCCTGCTGCTCGGCGAGCCGGGCGTGGGCAAGGACCTGCTGGCGCGCTCGATTCATGCCTCGGGGCCGCGCCGCCAGGGTCCCTTCGTGATCGCGAGCTGCAGCGGCGCGCGGCCGGTGCAGATCGAGGCCGATCTGTTCGGCGCCGAGGTAGCCGGCAAGGGAGGACCGGTGCGCCGCGAGGGCAAGCTCCTGCTCGCCCATGGCGGCACCCTGTTCCTCGACGAGGTGGATCAGCTCCCCATGGAGGTCCAGGCGCGGCTCGTCCGCTTCCTCCGCTCCGGCGAGGTGGAGCCCACCGGGAGCAACGCCTCGCACAAGGTCGACGTCCGGCTCGTCGCGGGCAGCCGCACGCCGCTGGAAGCCGTGGTGGCCCGCGATCTCTTCCGGGCCGACCTGGCCTACCGCCTGTCCCAGATCACCATCGAGGTGCCCCCGTTGCGCGACCGGCGCGAGGACCTCCCGCTGCTCATCCAGTCGTGCGTCAACCGGTTCTGCCACGAGACCGGCAAACGCATGCAGGGGATCACGGTCAAGGCGATGTCCGCGCTGCTCAACTATGACTATCCGGGCAACCTGGCGGAGCTCGAAAACATCGCCCGCCAGCTCGTCTACATGTCGCCGCCGGGACGGCCGGTCGACATCAACCTCCTCCCCGAGCGGGTGCGCAACGGCACCCTCGTGACCTCGCGCGTCGACGCGGGCTCCGATCTCGAGCTGGAGCGCCTGGTCGGCGCCTGCGAGCAGGCCGCCATCCGCGAGGCCCTCCGCCGCACCCACGGCAACAAGTCGCAGGCCGCCCGGATCCTGGGGCTCTCGCGCAACGGCTTGGCGATCAAGATGGAACGCTACGGTCTCAAGGTGTGATCCGCGATGATGAAACGTGTCCGCGCCTTCGGCAGCCTCGCTCCCCTGGTCCTTCTGCTGTCCGCCTGCGCTTCCTCCTCTCCGGCTCCCGCGCCCGGCCGGTCCCCGGCGGTGGCCGCGGAGCCCGAGCCGCAGCGCGTCTCCCTGGTCTGCCATGAAGGATCGACGGCCATCCGCTTCGATCAGATGGGGATTCCCCAAGGGGAGCGGCCGAAGGCTGTGGCCGTGCACGGCGACGTCACCTACGTCCTGTTCGAGCCGGGCCGTCTGGCGCGCATCACGCGCAAGGAGGGCAAAGCCCAGCTCGAGATGAGTCTCGCCCCGCCGGGAGAGACCTGGACGGCGATGGCGGTCGATCCCACCGACGGCTCGGTCTGGGTCTCCAACGAGCGCTTCGCGCTGGTGCGCTTCGACCGCGACTGGAATGCCCAGGCGGTGAAGATCAAGCGGGTCGAAGGGACTGGCGGCTTCGAGTCCCTCCAGGTGGCGGCCGACGCCATCTATGCGGAGCCGTTCTGCGCCGAGGACGGGATCTGGCGCCTCGACCGCAAGGGGAACATCCTGAGCTCGGCCTTCCCGGTGCCGCCGCCCGATCCCGCGGAGGACCGGCCGGTGACCATGGAGGAGCTGGGCGTCCGCTGCTCTCCGGTGCGCATGGAGCGCGATCCCGAGGGGCGGATCGTGGTCTGGGATTACGCCCGCCGGACTCTTCACCAGCTCGACGCCCAGGGAGCCTGGACCGAGGTTCCGTCCACCTTCTTCGCCGCTCTCCAGGTCCCCACGCACGAGGCCGGGTCGGTGGTGAAGGGAGCGGATGTCGGGGGCGCCCGCGAGCAGTGGTACCTCAAGATCCCCGCCCGCGATCTCTTCTATTGGAAAGGCCAACCCGTCTTCTTCGGCGGCTTCACCTCGCAGTCCCGAGGCCTGGGGCAGAACACCGTCCTGCTCCGCCCCCGGGCCGATGCGAGCGGCTTCGACGAGCTGATCGAGAGCTGCTTCGGCCTGGGGATCCTGGACGTCGCCACCGACGGGCCCCGCTACGCCGCGGTCACCGACAAGGTGGTCGTCTTCGGCGACTTCGCCACGGCGCCGGATCTGCCGTAGGGCAGCGGCGCCACCTCCGGGTGCCGGCGCAGGGTCAGCACAGTCACCTCGGGCCGCGTGCCGAGGCGGAAGGGGATCCCCCAGTAGTTCGTCCCTGGATTGATGTAGAGGAGAGAGCCGTCCTGGCGGTGCGCGCCCATGGCGTGCTTCAGGAACGGTGAGGCCAGGCTCCATCCCAGCCGGGGGATCGCGAGCTGGCCGTAATGCGTATGCCCGCTGAGCGTCAGCTCCACGCCGCGCTCTGCCAGCGCCGGCCAGAGCGCGGGATTGTGCGCCAGAGCGATCGTGAAGCTGTCCGGCGGGATGGCCGCGAGCGTCCGGGGAATGTCCGGCGCGACCGCGGAGCCGCCGCGGCCTGCGGGATCGCCCGTCCCCGCCAGCCAGAAGCGGGACCCGTTGCGCTCCAGGGGGACCGCGTGGTTGACCAGCACCGTCATCCCCAGCGCCTCCAGTCCCTGATGGACCGCCGTCCACCCCGCATAGACGTCGTGGTTGCCCGGGATGGCGAAGACGCCCAGCGGCGCGGAGAGCCCGTCAAAGGCCGCGGCGAAAGGCTCGATATCCCCCGCGTAGTCGTCCACCTGATCTCCGGTGATGGCGATCAGGTCGGGCCGCGCGTCGCGGACCGCGGCCGCGATCCGTCGCAGGTGCCGGCGCGACGTGTGCGGTCCCACGTGCAGGTCGGAGATCTGCACGATCCGCATCCCTTCGAGTCCCGGAGGGAGGTCGTCGAAGTCGGCCTCCAGGCGGCGGACCACGAGCCGGTGCGTGCCCACGTACCCCGCCAGCGCCAGCCCGGCCAGGATCAGCGCGGCCAGCGCCAGCGCTCCACGGCCCGCCGGCCCGCTCGCGCCGAACGGAGAGCCGGCGAGGGCACCCGCCAACCCGGCGAGCGCAAGGAGAGGAACGAAGAGCTGAATGTACCAGAACGGGCGGTACAGCCAGAGCCGCTTGAGCGCCGACGGGTATGCCTCGCGGCCCAGAATCCCGATCCGCGCCAGGATCGGAGCCGTACAGAGGGCCGCCGCTCCCACCACCGTGAGCCAGCCGCCGGGGAGCAGGGAATGAAGCAGCGCTCCGATCACCAGCCACCACCCAGCCGTCCAGGCGAGAAGTACCGCGATGAACCGCCAGAATCTCCGCATGGATCTCAACAACAGAACGCGAGCCCGGAGGCTTCCCATGCTGGCAGGCGGTCGCTATCCTGGGGCGAGACGAAAGGAGTCAGAGCATGCAAAGCGGATTGGCGAGGCGCTTCACCCTCCATCTCCTCGTTCCGGTCTTTCTCCTCGGCCTGGCCGTGGCGGTCGGCTCAGAAACACCGAAGGACGAGAAGACCGGCACTCCGGTGGAGATTCGCCTGAGCGAGTATGCCATCGAAATGCCTGCAACCCTTCCCCCCGGGCCGACGACCTTCCTCATCCAAAACCAGGGCGGCAAGCAGCACAGCTTCAAGATCGAGGGACCGGGGATCGACGTCATGGTGGAGGCCCTGATCAAGCCGCGAACGACCGCCACCCTCCAGGTCGCGCTCCAGCCCGGCGAATACAAGGTCTACTGTCCGATGGGCAACCACGCGGCGAAGGGGATGACGAGGACGCTGATGGTCAGCGGCAAGCAGTGACGAGCTTCCTCGGCCGCGCCGCCCTCCAGAATTGGAGCGAGAGGCTTGCTTCCAGGTAGAATCCTCACCATGAGAGCACCCAAGAGGCGACGGCCTCTCTTGCGCGTCGTGGCTCCTCCCCCTGGGAGGGATCTGGGAGCCGTGGCGCGCAAAGCGACTTACGTCGGAAGTCCCGAGCACAAGGACACACCCTCCTTCGCCGGGCAACCAAGACCTAGAGCAGACGCCGCCATCTGTGATCGCGGCCTGGCAGAGAGGCAGGCGCAGGTCACGAGATGGCTCAAGCGGGCGATCCGCAACGGGCACGTCAGTGCCTACTGGGAAGGTGACTTCCCGCGCTACGTCTGGCACAGGGAGGAAGACACCGTATACGAAGCTCGCCTCGTCAATCAAGGAATCGGCCAGTACAAGGGATATCCGCTGAACCCTGAGGAATGGCCTCAAAATTTGCCATGAGCGGCCTGACTCTGGACTTTGAATGGATCGACCCAGCGGAAGCTAGGGGAGCGGAGCTCCGTGCGACCTGGGCAAGGCTCGAGATCTCGCTCGCCGAGACCGTGGTCACCCGCCTCATCGACTTCGAGTCGCGCGGAATCCGCAACAGTGTATTCCTGCCGCTCTATCCGTTGGCGGAGTGGCTGGCGACCCATTGGTGGTTTCTCTTCTATGAGGTCGAGACGCTCGGACGGAGCACATCGGATCAATATGACCGCAGGCACAACATCAGATACAGTGCCGAAGGCTTCGCCTTACCCTCGCTCACGATCCAACCTCTGGGTGAACAGATCAAGCTGGAGTGGCGGCGTGTTCGTCTTGGCGCGCAGAACCTGGAGTTCACGGAATCTGGATCAGTTCACGTGCCCGCCAAGGATCTCCGTCAGATATTTTCTGACTTCATTACGGCGGTCCTCAAGCGTCTGCAAGAGGTAGGGGTCGAGGATACCCTTCTCGAGGAGGAGTGGCGGAGCATTCAGCCAGTCGATTCCGAGGAGAGGGACTTCTGCTCCGCCGTCGCCTCCCTCGGGCTCGATCCGTACACACTGGACGAAAGCCAGCAGCAACAGATCCTCGAAGTCAGCGAATCGCTTCCAGCCAGTCTTCTGGGGGATTTTTTCGCTGTTGCGGATTTTCCTGCTCTACCAATACAGGCATCTCAGGTTCTTGATGCATTGGAGTCCAGCCGCAACAATGGTGCGAACCTGATGTCTCTCAAGTCACTGAAACAGGAGCTTGCTTCCGCGAAGAAGCCACAGGGACCGCCATGGCGGCAGGGGTATCAGTTCGCCCATGACCTTCGCCAACGATTGAATCTGAATGGCGACAAACTGAGCTCTCTCCCGTTACTGGCGAAGGCACTTGGGGTAACCCCTCGTCAACTGCACGCGGCGATCCTCAAAACGCCCGTCCTGCCCAGCTCTCTGGATGCCCTCGGCGCGACAAACTCGCGCCAGAGCCCCGGCTTTGCTATATCCGAACGCCGCGAGGTGGCCGTTCGCTTTGCTTTCTGCCGGGCATTGTTTGAATATCTGACAATCCCGTCAGATCAGCCACTGATTGTAACCCGCGCCCGTTCCGAACGGCAGAAGCGCAATCGCGCTTTCGCTGCCGAGTTCCTCGTTCCTGCGGATCTCCTGCGAGAGGTTCTGCCGGGGCATGTTATCGGTGATGAAGACATCGATGATCTCGCTGACAGCTTCGGAGTGTCTCCGAGCGTGATCCGGCATCAAATCGAGAATCACGGGCTGGCCCTATCCCTTCCGGAGTAGCACAACGGGATAGGCAGGCCGTGGCCCAGCCATGAGCTGGTAGTATCGTCCGCGGCCCCCCTGGACCGCGAAAGGAGCTCCCATGGAAATTCAGATGCCAAACGTGCGTCAGTTCCGCCCACCCCGCCCCCCAGGGCGGATCGTTGTGCGGGTGATCGTCCTTGCCGTCGCAGCCATTCTTGTCTTCACGACCTGGTTCACCGTCGAACCCGAGGAGGCGGGCGTCGTGCTCCGCTTCGGCCGTTTCGTGCGCCAGGTCCCCTCCGGTCTGCACATGAAGCTTCCGTATCCGCTCGAGACCGTCATGAAAGTTCCGGTCGAGCGGCAGTTGAAAGAGGAGTTCGGGTTCCGCACCGAGGAGGCGGGCATCCGCACGAGCTACTCCGAAGAAGACCTCTCCGCGGAGTCGCTGATGCTGACCGGCGACTTGAATGTCGCGGTCGTCGAGTGGACCGCCCAGTTCCGCGTCCGCGATCCGTACAAATACCTCTTCAAGGTGAGGAACGTTCGCCAGACGTTCCGCGACATGAACGAGACGGTCATGCGCGAGGTGATCGGCGATCGCAGCGTGAATGAGGTGCTGACGGTCGGCCGTCAGGAGATCGCCGCCGAGGTGGAGCAGCGGCTGCAGGCGCTGTGCAATGAATACGACACCGGGATCAAAATCGAGCAGGTGGTGCTGCAGGACGTCAATCCGCCGGATGCCGTCAAGCCGTCGTTCAATGAAGTCAACCAGGCGCAGCAGGAGCGGGAGAAGCTGATCAATCAGGCGCGCGCCGACTACAACCAGATCATTCCGCGCGCGAAGGGGCAGGCGCTGCAGACTCTCGAGCAGGCCCAGGGCTTCGCCACGGATCGCGTCAATCGAGCCCGCGGTGATGCCGATCTCTTTATCCAGGTCCACGCCGCGTACCAGCGTGCCCCGGAGGTGACGCGCCGCCGCATGTACCTCGAGACGATGAGCAAGATCTATCCCAAGGTGAAGAAAAAGATCGTGCTCGACGATAGCCTCAAAGGCGTCCTCCCCCTCCTTTCTCTTCGGGACCAGACGGAGGTGAAGCCGTGAAAGTGACCAGGCTCGCAGTCCTCGCCGTCGTCGCGTTCATTGTCGTCATCGTTCTCTCGAGCGCGCTCTTCACCGTCAAGGAGACCGAGCAGGTCGTGCTCACGCAGTTCGGCAAGCCGGTCGGGAAGCCCATCACCACGCCGGGCCTGCAGTTGAAGATGCCGTTCGTCCAGGACGTGTACGCGTTCGAGAAGCGTTTTCTCGAATGGGACGGCGATCCGAATCAGATCCCGACCAAGGACAAGCGCTTCATCTGGGTCGACTCCTACGCGCGCTGGCGCATCACCGATCCGCTGCTCTTCTTCCAGCGCCTCCATGACGAGCAGGGTGCGCAGTCGCGGCTGGACGACATTCTCGACGGCGAGACGCGCAACACGATCGCCAAGCACGAGCTGATCGACCTCGTCCGGTCGACGAACCGGCCGTTTGTCGTCGCGGAGGACATCGCCGAGCTGAGCCAGCCGGAAGCCGCCGAGCGGGTCGAGTTCGGTCGCGACAAGCTGACGGAGGAGGTGCTCCAGAACGCCCGCCGCCGCACCGGAGACCTCGGCATCGAGATCCTCGACTTCCGCATCAAGCAGATCAACTACGTCGACGAAGTGCGGCAGGAGGTCTATGCGCGGATGATCTCGGAGCGGAAGCGGATCGCGGAGCGCTATCGCTCCGAGGGCGCTGGCGAGGCGGCGCGCATCGCGGGAGAGAAGGAGCGCCAGCTCCAGGTCATCGAGTCGGAGGCCTATCGAGCCGCGCAGGAGATCCGCGGCAAGGCCGACGCCCAGGCGGCCGACATCTATGCCGCCGCCTACAACCGTGATCCCGACTTCTACCGCTTCCTCAAGTCGATGGGAACGCTCGAGGAGAGCTTCGATGCGGAAACGATGCTCCTGTTGTCGACCGACAGCGAGCTGCTGCGCTATCTGAACGCCGCCAAGTGACGCGTTCATGCAGCAGTTCGGCACGTGTGGCTCACCGAGGCTCGCGCCCGAACTGGAGCTCGAGCCCGAGGCCGAGCATCGCCGAGCCCTCGCGCGGCTGGTCGCGCTCGAAGCGGGGCCAGGTGTAGCCGACGATCAGCTCGCCGAAGAGGTAGGGCTTTCCCACCGGCTGGCGATAGATCACGCGGGTGCCGTACTCGCGGAGCTTGACCTCCGCCTGGGTGGCGCCGCGCAGGAAGAGCTCGCCCGCCACCGCCCGCGAGCGGTGGAGGTTGTGGTAGGCGAGAGCCGCCGAGCGCCAGGTCATCCCCTCGGTCGACTCCGAGAAGGTGCCGACGTTGCCCCAGCGGACGAGGAGGTCGCGACGCAGAACCCGGTCGAAGTCGAGGCTGGTGGTCGACCCGAAGCCCTCGTGGTTCTCCCAGAAGACCGTCTCCCGGAAGCGCCAGACGTTCCGCGTGCCGACAAAGACGTTGCGCCGGTAGCGGGACTGGGCGAAGACCTCGGGAGCGGTCTTCAACTTGCCCCCGACGCGGAAGTCGATCTTTTGCCCCCAGCGGCCCGGAGGCGAGTAGCCGAGGCCGGCGAGCCACTGCTCTTCCGTCTCCAGGCCGAAGACCGAGGAACGGATGGCGAACCCCTCCCGCCGGTCCTCGACGAGCTCGTCGCGGTCGTCGCGGCCCAGGAAGACGTTGAACCGCCGCTCGAGAGTGGGGAGCTCATAGCGCAGGCGCAAGCGCGCCTTGGGATCGAGCCCGTCGACCTCCGTGTAGAGCGTCGACAGCTCGACCCGGCCCGAGACCTCGCGCGCGTTCTCGAGGTCAGGCTCGCCGCCGAGGAGGCCATCGAACCAGAGGGTGGCGCCGCAGAAGGTCTCCTCGAGCCGCCGGCGCGCCTCGTCGAGGAGCTCCCTGTCGCCGGCCTCCCGGCGGCAGAGGTCGCGCAGTCCCGGAGGCGCCGCTTCCGGGGTGCCTGCCGGACCCTCGGTTGCGGGCGCCGCCGGGGCTGGCTCGGACGGCGTCGCCACTGGCGCCTGCGCGACGGGTGTGGCGGGAGGCCGGCGGCCGGCGCAGCCGGCCATCGACAGGCTGGCCGCGAGGATCGCGGCGACCGGGATCGAGATGGAGACGATGTTCCGCAGGCTCACTCTCCCCCTCCGAGAAACGTCGCAATGACTCGTCGCGCGTTCCTTGGAGGAGAGTAGCATTGCTGTGCAACCGAGAGGACGTAGGAGAGGCGGGAGGTGCTACACGCCGAGTTGCCGGCGGATCAGCTCGCAGAGGGAGTCTTTGATCTCGGTATGTCGAGGGATGGGAGATTTCTTTCCAGTGGCGGGATTGATCCAGAGGTCGTGCTTCTTGCCGTGTCGATCGAGGTGGCAACCGGCCTTTGACAGCTCCTTCAAGAAGGAGCTGAGCTCCAAACCTCCACCTCGATCTGCATCTGTTGTACGTTCCGGAGCACCGGTTTTCCCGAGTCTTCGAGCACCAGCTCGAAGGCGTCGCGGATGTTTTCCTCCAGCTCTACCAAGGTCTCTCCCTGGCTGAAGACTCCGGGGACTTCCCGGAGCTGCCCGACGTACCAACCCTCGTCCTGCCAGTACTCCAGTGTGAACGTTTTGCGCATGGCTATTACGCCTCCCGGAAACCGATTTTAGCGCATGTTCGACATGCTGCAGCGGCCTTCGGGCCGTCACTGCGGCTCCTCGCCCTCCGGCAAGAGGGGAAGAACCTGCTGAAGCTCCGCCGGGATCCGCAGCGGGCGTCCGGTCTGTGCGCTCACGAACACCCACTGCGTCTCGCCGCGGACGAGGAGCTTGCCGTCCGCTGCACGCAGAAACCGGTAGCGCCGCAGCGACAGAGCCCGGTTGAAGTTGGCCACCCAGGTGAGGACCTGCACGCGCTCGCCGGCGAAGGCGGGGAGGAGATACTCGACGTGGTGTGAGCGGACGACCCAGGCGCCGCCCGCTGCCTGCATGGCGTCCCGGCCGCCGGAAGCGTCGAAGTGGCGGATCGCCACGTCCTGCATCCACTGGACGAAGGCGACGTTATTGACGTGTCCGTTCTCGTCGATCGCGCTCTCTGGAACGGTGAGCTCGTCCCGGTAGATCGCTGCTGGCAGCGTCTCTGCGTCCCCCATTCCTACAGCCTCAGCCACTCGGCCATCGGGTCCGTCGAGCGCACCACGTGCATCCCCGCCGCGGCCCAGCGCTCCAGCGCCTCTTCGGCCTGGGGGGTGAAGTCGAAGATGAATTGCCCCGGGCGCTCCGGGTCGGGCACGGCCACGGCGGACATGCAGTCGCGCAGGACGTAGACCTTGCGGGCCAGCTTCGGATCGCGCGCGGCGATCTCGACGAGGAGGTCGTCCAGGGTGCTCTTCACGCAGTGGCTGGCGGCCTGGCCGGCGAGGACCACGGCGTCGGCGTCGAGGAGGGTCTGGATGAAGCGCGCGTTGCGATGGGCGATCTGCCGGCCGTCCCAGGTGAAGAGGATCTCCGGCGCCAGGACGGAATAGTTCTCGGTCAACGGCTGGTCCCCTTTGACCTCGATCCCATTGCGGGCGCCACGCGACCAGGCGTGGAAAAGGCGGGCTTCGTGGATCACCCCCGCGAGCGGGTGCCCGTCGCTCCCCAGCAAGCAGTGCGGCGGCCAGAGGTAGAGCTTGTATTTGCCGTTCTTTTCCAGCTTCGCGCAATACGATTCCACCTGCTTCTGAAGCCACTGTTCGTCGATCTCGGGCTCCACCCAGGCGACCACGTCGGGGTTGGGACGCACGCGGCCGGCCCGGATGTCCTCCGTCGTGATCTCGCGGTGGGGCGCCGGAGGCTCGCCGTTCTGGTCGAGCCAGAAGGACGGGGAAAAGATCTGAAAAGGGAAGTGGGTGTCGAGGGTGCAGGTGACTTCCGAAAGGTTTTCAAGATTCCGGTAGACGAAGCGCGCGATGCGGTCGCTGTCGTCCATCGCCCCGGTGCCGCTCCGGCCGCCGACGTAGAGAGTCCCCCGGGGAAAACAGAAATCTTTCTGGACGTCCACCAGCACCAGGTGAACCTTCTTCTGATCGGCCGCGGCCGGACGGACACCGTGCTGCCGGCGCCAGGCGCGGGCGGCGAGGAAGAGGGCGTGCTGGTCCGGAGCGTAGCCCCAGTCGCGGGCATTCCCGGAACGGTAGAGATCCGGGACCGGAAGCTCACGTGGGCTCATGGCGCTCTCCTCGTCCAACAAGGCTCCCATGGGCCTGGGCGTGGACCAGGCCCCGGGCCTCCAGGATGAGCTGGGTCTTCAGGTCGAACAGGCCCAGCTCGAGCCCGACGGGGTACTGGTGCGGGTTGACGAAGCGCTTGATGCCGGGGTGGAAATGGTCGAGCTGGTCGAGGGTGCGCGCGCGGACCTCCTCGAGCGGAGGAGGATCGTAGACCCGCCGGCCCTGCCGGAAGACCGGGACGAGCAGCTCGTGGGACGGCGTCCCCGCCGGAATCTCGCGGCGGCGCGTCATGTCCTTGGGATCGACGATCGTGGGCACTGCCCTAGGTGGCCCCAGCAGCTCGTCCCAGATCATGTCGGCCATGAACTCTCCATCCGAGCCGGAGGGATAGCCGAAGCGGCGCACCTGGAGGAGGCCGGGGGTGGTGATCTTGACCGCCTGCTCCGAGAGCTTGACCTTGTGCTTCCAGGCGCCGCCGGGCTCGCGGATCGCGGTCAGCTTGTAGACGCCGCCGAGCGCCGGGTCCTCGTCGCCGGTGACCAGCTTGGTCCCCACCCCCCAGACGGCGATCCGGGCGCCCTGGAGCTTCAGGCTCTCGATCAGGTGCTCGTCGAGCTCGCTGCTCGCCAGGATCTGGGCTTCGGGGAAGCCCTCCTCGTCGAGGATGCGGCGCGCCTCGATGCTCAGCCAGGCGAGGTCGCCCGAGTCGAGGCGGATGCCCACCATCTCGTGCCCCCGTTCCCGCAGCTTCCTGCCGATCTCGACCGCGTGCCGCACCCCCTGGAGCGTGTCGTAGGTGTCGACCAGGAAGACGCAGTTGTTCGGCATGGCCCGGGCGTAGGCGTCGAAGGCTTCCAGCTCGGTGTCGAAGGAGAGCACCCAGCTGTGCGCGTGGGTCCCCTTGACCGGAATGCCGAAGAGCTTGCCCGCGAGGAGGTTGGAGGTCGCGGCGCACCCGCCGGCGAAAGCGGCGCGCGCGGCGGAAATGCCGCCGTCGATCCCCTGGGCGCGGCGCAGGCCGAACTCCAACACCGGCTCCCCCTGGGCCGCCCGGCAGACGCGGGCCGCCTTGGTGGCGATCAGCGTCTGGAAGTTCACCAGGTTGAGGAGCGGGGTTTCGAGGAGCTGCGCCTGGAGGAGCGGTCCTTTCACGCGGATCAGCGGCTCGTGCGGGAAGACCGCGGTTCCTTCGGGGATGGCGTCGACGTCGCAGCTCAGCTCCAGGTGGCGGAGGACGTCCAGAAAGGCCCGCTCGAAGAGAGGTTTGCCGTCGTTGCCCCGCAGGCTCGCCAGGTACTCCAGGTCGTCTTCGGCGAAGCGGAAGCGTTCGATGAATTCGATGACCGGGGCGAGCCCGCAGGCGATGGTGACCCCGGAGCCGAACGGCGGTGTGCGGAAGTGGTGGAGGAAGACCGCCTCGCGGTCCCAGGTCCCCGACTTCCAGTAGCCGTACGCCATGGTGAGCTCATAGAGGTCGGTCAGGAGCGCCAGGGATGTCGGGCCGTAGAGCTCGTCGAGCATGATGGGAGCCCCTGGCGAGATCACTCGGTCGCGGCGGCGACGACCAGGCGGACCAGGGCTTCGACGTCGCGGAAGTCCGAGACCTCGACGGGGGAGTGGGAGGAGCGGCCCGGCCAGGAGAAGGGGATCATTCCGGTGCCGTTCGGCAGGAACGCGACGCCGTCGCTGGAGCCGCCTGTAAAGCCGTACTGCACCGGGATGCCCGCGCGGCCGGCCAGGGCGAGGTAGCGGTCGATCAGCTCCCGGGGAACCATCGACGCATTGTCCATGGTGCGCAGCACCGCGCCCTTGCCGAGGGGGGCATAGGCGAACTGGCGGCTCTCGCGAGGCGTGTCGGCCGAGACGAAGGTATCGACCGGGTGGACCCGGGTGAGGCCGGTCATCCGCTCGGCGACGGCCTTCGAGCCCACGAGCCCCAGCTCCTCTTCGACGGCCCAGACGAACGTGACCTTGCGCCGGAGCTTGGCGGGATCGATGCGCCCGAGGGCGAGGAGGAGCGCGCTGCAGCCGTTGCGGTCGTCAAAGGCGCGGCCGACGCCGCGATGCCGGCCGAGGCGGAACATCTGCTTGGGCATGGTGACCGTGCTGCCCATGCGGACGCCCAGGGCCTCGGCCTCGCGGGCGGACGAGACGCCGAGGAAGACCGTGGGAGGACCGCCGCCGGGCAGGCTCTGCCGCTCGGCCGTGCTCCAGCTCTCCCGGGGCTCGAACACCGCCGGGACCGGTCCGCGCTCGCCTTGCACCACAGCGGCCTGGGCCTCCCAGACGTACGGCAGGAGACCGCCGCGGATCTCCAGCTTCAGCCGTCCGTCCGGCTGGATTTCGGTGACGCGGAACCCCACCTCGTCCATGTGAGCGATGAACAGGACGTGGTCGTCCTCCCCTTTGGCTCCCTGGCCGAACGTGACGAGGAGGTTCCCTTTGGCGTCGGTCTCCGGCTTCGCCCAGGCGGGCAGGCGCTTGCGGATCTCCTCGCGGACCGGCCCCTCGGCGCCGCTGACGGCCGGGATCGCGATCAGGCTGCCGACGAGGGACGCGACCTCCTCGTGCCCTTTGGCGGACGGAGCGAGCGCGGGCGGGGGAGGGAGGGCCGGCGGAGCGGGCGACGAGCCCGGGGAGCCGCCGCCGAAGGTGACGAGGGCGTCGGCCAGCCGGCGGACGTCCTCCGCCGCAACCATCTCGACGGGCGTGCCCACGTAGAGAGCCGGGAGATCGAGAGGCGCCGTCTCCTCGAAGGGGCCGCGCTGGCTCGTGAGAAAGGCCTTCCCCGCACCATTCGAGAGGTCGTTGACCGTCCACGCGAAGACGACCGTGCCGGTGCCGGGATGGGCGGCGAGAGTGCGCGCCGCGTCGATCGCGGCGACGCAGGCCCCCTTCGCGCGCGCCGAAGGCCCGGCGATCCGGCCGCCCGGGAGGCGGACGGGCCGGCGGATCAGCGTCACCGGATCGAGCAGCCGGATGCCGAGCTCTGCCACCTCCGCGGCCGATTCGGCGCCGACGTCCACGTACGCATCACCGATCTGGAACGGTTTGGCATCTCCCGGGCCGTCCGGTCCCTGCTGGAGGTGGACCGAGTGGAGCGTCACCGCGCCGGGAACGAGGCCGCGGGACCCGCCGATCATCACCACGTTGCCTTCGTGCGCTTGCTCCCAGAGAGCTCCGACGGGGGCGCCGGAGGCCGGAAAGAGGCGGAGATAACCGTCCGGCTGAATGCCGGTCACCACGAACCCGGGCTCGCCCAGCGGGCAGGCCACGAGCTTGCGCGGAGTCCCGGAGCCGACGGTCAGGACCACGTTGCCGGCCCTGTCGGTCTCCACCGGGAGACCTGGGAGGCGCTGGCGGACGAAATCGCGCGCCGGCTCCTCCCGTCCAGCCACGGCCGGCACGCGGAGGAAGGCTTCGATCTCGTCGGAAAGGTCGGCGGCGCGGGTGGGGGAGGGCGCTGCCGCGAGGAGCGCCGTCGAGAGAAGTAGGATGCGGAGGCTCACAGTGGGATCTTATACCGGGGGGATCGGCCGACTGAGCCCTACCCGGCGGTCGTGCTATGATTTGGACGACAGGTTGCGTTTGGACGCGGTCGCGTGATCTGATGCCGCAACCCGTCGGGACAAGGATGGCACCTATGTGCGCGATGCCGCTCGAAGAAGAGATCGAGTACCCCACCTCCGACGGCCAGCCAATGGCCGAGACGACCCTGCACCGCGAGGTGATGAGCG
>DATFPH010000533.1:0-14619 GCA_035264905.1 Thermoanaerobaculia bacterium | reverse complement strand
CTGGGTGTTGCTCGCTTCGAGAGCCGCGATGCGCTTGCGCTCGGTCATGTCCCGGGTGACCTTGGCGAACCCGCGCAGCCGCCGCTCCCGGCCGTACAGCGGAGTGATGACCACGTTGGCCCAGAACGTCGAGCCGTCCTTGCGGACCCGCCATCCTTCCTCCTCGTAGCGCCCTTCCCGCTGGGCGACCTCGAGCTCATGCTCCGGCCAGCCGCGCGCGATGGCCTCGGGTGGGTAGAACACGGAAAAATGCCGGCCGATGATCTCCTGGGCCTGGTAGCCCTTGATGCTTTCCGCCCCGGTGTTCCAACTGGCCACGCGTCCTTCGGCGTCGAGCATGAAAATGGCGTAGTCCTTGACACCCTCGATCAGGAGGCGGAACTGCTCCTCGCTAGGCCGTAGCGACTCATCCGGCGTCGGGCGCTCGGTCATGTCGCGAGTCTACAATGAGATCATGGCTTTTTTGAACCGTTTCACCCTCCTGCTGGGACTGCTCGCGTTGGCCCCGCTCCCCGCCCTGGCCGCGATTCCGAACCCCGATCCCGAAGACATCGACTACATCACCGAGCACCTGCCCGAAAGCGGCATGGACGCCCGCTTCCTGGCCCTCCCCTGGCCCGCGGGCCGCCTGGAGGCGGGCACCTGGCAGACCACGGTGGAGGCCGGCTTCGCCGCGACCGCAGCGAGCCTCCTGAAGCTCGACGGCCCGATGCTCGCGGCCTCGGCGGCGTATTCGGTCCGCGACGGCTTCGCGGTGGAGGGGCTGGCAGCCCTCGGTGCGGAGCCGCCTCCGGATCCCTGGAAGCAGATCGAGGCGCTCCTCACGGAAGGCCAGCTCGCCGCGGCGGCTGATGCCGCGGCCCAGGTGCGGGAGGAGGCCCGGAAGGCTGGCGATGAGGCCACCTGGACGCGCGCTCTGATCCAGGAGACGCAGCTCCGGGTCGCCACTTCCGGCCACGCGGAGGGCTACCGCGTCCTGCGGCAGGCCGAGTGGCCCCGGAACCTCCGCGACCGGGCCATCCTGCATCTCTATGTGGCGGCGACGCTGCAGGCCTACGCCCGCGAATTTTCCTGGCGGGTCCACCAGCGGGAGCGGATCGACAAGCCGCGGGACGAGGGGCTGCTCGACTTGGAGCGCGCGACGCGCGGCGAGATCCTGCAAGCCCTTCTCGCCGAGGCGGCCGAGGCCTGGAAGGCCCGGGAGACGCTCTCGGACGTCCAGCTCTCCGAGGTCTACCGCTATCTGGTCCCCAACGGCTATCCCTCCGAAGTCCGCGGCACGCTGCGCGACGCGGTCTCCTACCGGATCGCGGAGGTCCTCGCCGATTCCGCCTTCTGGTCGGTCGAGGAGGCGCAGGATCTGCCTCGCGCCGATCTGCCCCGCCTGATCGACGGCACGGTCGACGCGCAGCCGGACGACGCGGCAATCCACCCCCTCGCCCGGATGGCGGCGGTCCTGGGAGATCTGGAATCCTGGCACGCCGCAGAGGGTGAGAGGGCCGGCGCTCTGGAGGCCCGCCGCGAGCGGCTCCGCCTCCTTTGGAGCCATTTCAGGGAAGACGAGGACCGGCGGCTCCTGCGCCGCGACCTCGAGGAGCGTCTCCCGGCCTTCCGCGATCTCCCCTGGTGGGCCATGGGCATGGCCACGCTGGCGGACTTCGTGCGCCAGGAGGGGGACCTGCCGCGGGCCCGGACGCTCGCCCGCGAAGCGGCCGCGGCCTGGCCGAAGTCGCCCGGCGGCGAGCGCGCCCTGAGCTTGGCCGAGGGGATCGAGGCCCCCCTTTTCACGCTGAGCGGCATGGCGAGCGACGGCCCCGGCCGCCGCTCGCTCCACGTGGAGCACAAGAATCTCGCCCGCCTGCGGTTCCGCGCCTGGCCCGTGGACCTGGCGGCGCGTGTGCAGCGCGGCCAGGACACCTTTCCGGCGGTCCAGGAAGCCCTCGCGGCGGGCAAGCCCGCGGTCGAATGGACATCGGACCTCCCTCCGACGCCCGACTTCCAGCTCCACCAGACCTATATAACACCGCCCATCGAACGTCCGGGCGCCTATCTGGTGGCGGCGACCCCCTGGCCGGAGCCGCAGGAGAAGGACCAGGCGGAGAGACTCGTCGGCGCCGTCGGCATTGTGCTGGGCGACCTCGTGCTGTCGAGCCAGGTTGATGAGCCGGGGTCCTTCGTGGTCACGGCGCTCTCGGGCTCCACCGGCGAGCCGCTTCCAGGCGTCGGGATCCAGGCGTACACCCGCGAGGGACGCTCCAACCCGGTCCCTGGGGTCAAGGCGGTCACCGGACCGGACGGCCGGGCCCGGATCGCGCTTCCCGAGGGGAGCGCGCTGCTTCTGGCGCGGCACGGGGACGACGTCTCCTCTCTCGGGGCCTATTTCTACGGGGGGCTCGACACCGAGGCGTCGGCGCAGACCCTCTTTTTCACCGACCGCTCGATCTACCGGCCCGGGCAGACGGTGTTCTGGAAGGCTCTCGTCTATGACTCATCCGCCGGAAGAGAGCCGGTGCCCGCTTCCGGGCGGACCGCCGAGATCCGTCTCCTCGACGCGCACGGCGAGACGGTCGCCTCCGGCTCGTTCACGGCCAACGAATTCGGCACGGCGGCCGGTTCGTTCCCTCTCCCCGCCGGGCGCCCTCTGGGTTCCTGGAGCCTGACGAGCTCGCTCTCCGGAGGGACGGGCTTCCGGGTCGAGGAGTACAAGCGGCCGACGTTCGAGGTGACGCTGGACGATCCGGCGGAGGCCGTGCGCCTCGGCCGGCCGGCCACGTTCTCCGGCAAGGCCCGGTACTACTTCGGCCTGCCCGTGACCGACGGCCGCGTGAGCTGGCGGGTGGTCCGCGAGACGGTCTGGAACGAGCGGTGGCGCCTCTGGGGCTGGGAGCCGCCTTGGGGTGGGGAACGGGTGGTGGCGACCGGCACCACCACGCTCGATGCCGAGGGCGCGTTCCGCCTGAGCTTCACACCGGCTGCGCAGGAGGGCGTCGCGACGGGCGGCGCCACCTGGAGCTTTCACATCGAGGCCGAGGTCACGGAAGCGGCGGGGGAGACCCGCGAGGCCGAGCGCCGGTTCCGCCTGGGGGAGGCCGCGGTCGAGGCGTGGATCGGCCTGGCGGACGAGGCCCGCTTCCTCCTCGCGGGAACGCCGGGCGTGGTGCGCATCGCGCGCACCAGCCTCGACGGCGTGCCGCGGCCGGGCGAGGGCACCTGGACCCTGGTGGCTCTGCGCCAGCCGGAGGAGACCCTCCTCCCGGCCGATCAGCCACTGCCTCTCCCGTTGGAGACGGATGCGGGAGGTTACGAGACGCCCGGCGACGCCCTCCGGCCGCGCGAGGAGCCGGCCTACAGCCCGGGCGGCGTGCTCACCTTGTGGGAGGACGGAGAGCGGATCGCCTCCGGCACCGCCCGCCACAAGGGGGATGGCCGCGCCGACGTCGCTCTCCCTGAGCTGGCTGCCGGCGCCTACAGGTTGCGCTATGAGACGGTCGACGACTTCGGGACTCAGGTGCGGGCGCAGCAGGAGATCCTGGTGGCCGGCCGGAAGATGCCTCTCGCGCTGCCGCTGGTCCTCGCCGTGGACCGCCCGCGGGCACGGGCCGGCGAGACGATCCATCTCCTGGCCCATTCCGGGCTCCGCGACCAGCCGCTCTTCCTGGAGATCTACAGCGGCGGGCGTTTGCGCGAGCGGCGGGCCTTGCTCTCGGACCGCGGACCGTCCCTCCTCGAGATCCCGCTGCGTTCCGAGGACCGCGGGGGGCTCGGCTTCAAGCTCGTGGGCGTGCGGGATCACCAGATCCTGAGCCAGGCCACTCATGTGTTCGTCCCCTGGGACAACCACGAGCTCTCCGTCGAGCTGGCCACGTTCCGCGAAAAGATCCGTCCGGGTGCGCGGGAGACCTGGTCGGTCACGGTGCGCACCCCGCGGGAGGGCGGCGCCGAAGCGGCGGCGGCCGAGGTCCTGGCTTCGATGTACGACCGGAGCCTCGATCTCTTCCAGGAGCACCAGCTTCCGGACCTCCTCTCTCTATTCCCGGACCGGACGTCCATGACGCCGGACGAGTCGAGCCTCGGCCCGGCGCAGGTCCTGGCACAACCCTTCCAGCGAGAGTGGACATGGTTCGAGCCGCAGAGGGACCGTCTGCGGCTCCCCGGCGAAGGGTATGGTCTCCCCTGGTACGAGCTCCTGGCGACTCCCGCCACGCTGGAGGACGCCCTGCGGCTCGAGGGGCGCCGCACCTTCGCGTTCGGCGAAAAGGCATTGCTCGACGAACGACGGATCTCCACTGGAGCGACCGTCTCGCAGGTGGTATCCGAGGATCTCGCCATGGCGCCCCCGCCGCCGCCGCCTCCGCCACCCGCGCCGGCGCCGCAGCAGGCCACGCAGGCGCCGGAGCTCCGGAGCGACTTCCGGGAGACCGCCTTCTGGGAGCCCCGCCTGCTCACCGGACCGGACGGCTCCGCGAAGATCGAGTTCACCGTCCCCGACTCCGTGACCTCCTGGAGCTTCTGGGTCCAGGCGCTGACCCGCGACCTGCGCGTCGGCTCGCTCTCCCGGCGGGTGGAGAGCGTCAAGGAGCTGATGGTCCGTCCCTACCTGCCGCGCTTCCTCCGCGAGGGGGACCGGGCGGAGCTGAAGGTGGCGGTCGACAACGCCTCCGCGGCTCCTCTGAGCGGTGAGGTCGAGCTGGACGTGATCGATCCGGAGACCGAGGAGAGCCTGCTCGGCGCGTTCGGCCTCACCCGGGAGACGGCCCGCCTCCCCTTCAAGGCCGCGGCGGGAGGCGGCACGACCGTGACCTTCCCGCTGGCCACGCCGCGCCGCGCCGGGCTTGTCGCCTTCCAGGTGACCGCGGTCACGCCCGGCGTGCAGGACGGCGAGCTGCGCCCGCTGCCGATCCTGCCCGCACGCATGCACCTCGCCCAGTCGCGCTACGTCGCCCTGCGTGAGCCCGGGAGCCGGGAGATGACGTTCCCCGACCTCGCGCGGAACGACGATCCGACGCGGATCGACGAGCAACTCGTGGTGACCGTGGACGGCCAGCTCTTCTATGGGCTCCTGGCCGCGCTGCCCTACCTGGTGGACTATCCCTACGAGTGCACCGAGCAGACGCTGAACCGGTTCGTCTCCACGGGCATCCTGACGAGCCTGTTCGACCGCTATCCGGAAGTCGCGCGGATGGCCGGGGAGCTGGCGAAGCGCGAGGCACCCCTGGAGACGTTGGATTCCTCCGATCCCAACCGGAAGATGACTCTGGAGGAGACCCCCTGGCTCGCCGAATCGCGGGGGCTGCGGAACGGAGACGACAGCCCGTCGCTCCGCGTCCTCGATCCGCGCGTGGCGCGCGCCGAGCAGCTCGCCGCCCTGGACCAGCTGAGGAAGGCGCAGCTTCCCAGCGGAGCCTTCCCCTGGTGGCCGGGCGGCCCCGAATCCCCCTACATGACCATCTACCTGCTCTACGGCTTCGCCAAGGGCCACGAGTTCGGTCTCCAGGTGCCGGAGGACGTGATCCAGAGAGGTTGGAGCTATCTCGGCACATGGTTCAAGGCCGAGCGGAAGGACGATCTCGAGAGCTGCGGCTGCTGGCCCCTGGCGACCTTCCTCAACTACGCGGCGTCGGCCTCTCCGGAGGAGTGGACCCGGGGAGCGCTGAGCGCCGAAGACCGCCAGGAGATCCTGAAGATCTCCTGGGCGCACCGGTTCGAGATGACGCCCTATCTGAAGGCGATGTTGGCCCTCACCCTGCACCGCATGGGGCGCACGGCGGACGGGCGGCAGGTCCTCACCGCCGCCCTGGCCTCGACGAAGACCACGACGGACGAGGGGACGTTCTGGACCGAGGGAGAGCACGGCTGGCTCTGGTACGAGGACACGGTCGAGACCCACGCGTTCGTGCTGAGAGCCGTCCAGGAGCTGCTCCCGGAGGACCCGCGCCGGCACGGGCTCGTGCAGTGGCTCTTCCTCAACAAGCAGCTCAGCCACTGGAGGTCCACGCGCGACACCGCCGAGGTGATCTACGCCGTCGCCGTCTACCTGGAGAAGGAAGGGCAGATCGGGACCCGCGAAGAGGCCACGGTGCGGATCGGCGAACGGCGGCAGGACTTCGTCTTCGAGCCGGACAGCTACACGGGCAAGGAGAACCGGATCATCGTCCCAGGGGAGAACGTGAGCCCACGCGACGCAACGATCGTGGTGGAGAAGCCCACCCCCGGCTTTCTCTTCGCCGGAGCCACCTGGCACTTCTCGACCGAGAAGCTGCCCGAGCAGGGAGACGGGCAACTTTTCAGCGTCGATCGCCGCTACTTCCGCAGGGTGAAGGCAGAGAAAGAGACCGTGCTCCAGCCGTTGGAGACCGGAGACGTCCTGCATCCCGGCGACGAGGTGGAGGTCCACCTGCACATCCGCAGCCGCGTCGCCGCCGAGTACGTCCACCTGCGCGATCCCCGTCCGGCCGGGCTGGAGCCCGAAGGAGCCCACTCCGGCTGGCGCTGGAGCGACGGCGCCTGGTGGTACGAAGAGACCCGCGACAGCGGCATGAGCTTCTTCTTCGAGAGCCTCCCCGCGGGCGAATACACCCTGAAGCACCGAGTCCGCGCCAACATGGTCGGAACCTTCAAAGCCGGACCGGCCACGATCCAGTCCATGTACGCCCCGGAGCACACGGCGTACTCGGCGGGGAGGGAGGTACGAGTGGAGTAGGGTCTCCGGGGGACGCGAAGCCTGGCTTTTGCAGATTGAACATTGTAAATTCAATCTGCATGCTTCAGCGCAACCTCGAACCCGTCCTCAAGAAGGCGGCGCAGCAGTATCCGGTGGTGACGCTCACCGGACCGCGCCAATCAGGAAAAACCACGCTGGTCCAGGCGGCGTTCCCCCATCACGAGTATGCGTCGCTCGAGGAGCCCGACGTTCGTGAGTTCGCGCTTCAGGATCCCCGCGGTTTCCTCGGGCAATTCACCGGTCCGGTGATCCTCGACGAGGTGCAGCGCGCGCCCGATCTCTTCTCCTACATCCAGACCATCGTCGACCGGGAGGATACCCCCGGGAGATACATCCTCAGCGGCTCTCAAAACTTTCTCCTCCTGCGTTCCATCAGTCAGTCTCTCGCCGGGAGGAGCGCCATTCTCCACCTGCTCCCCCTGTCCCTCGGTGAGCTCCTGGGGCGGAAGCCTTTCCCGCTGGAGAAGTTGGGAAAGGAGATCCCCGGCACACGCCAGGAGAGCTCGCCGGATGTCATGGATGTCCTCTTCCGTGGCTTCTATCCGCGGATTCACGACAAGGGCCTCGATCCGCAGATGTGGTATTCGGGTTACTATCAGACCTATATCGAGCGCGACGTGAGGGAAGTCGTCAACGTCGGCGATCTCGAGGCATTCGGCCGTTTCGTGCGCCTCTGTGCGGGCCGCAACGGGCAACTTCTCAACCTCACCTCGCTCGCGAACGACTGCGGGATCACCCACACGACGGCCAGCCGCTGGATCTCGATTCTCGAGGCCAGCTTTCTTGTCCGCCTCCTCCGGCCGTACCATGCCAACTTCGGCAAGCGCCTGATCAAAAGCCCGAAGCTCTACTTTCTCGACACCGGCCTCCTGTGCTACCTCTTGCGGATCCAATTCCCCGAAGACCTCCGCTTGCATGGCAGCCGCGGGCCCATCTTCGAAAGCTTCGTTCTCTCGGAGCTGTTCAAGAACTTTCTCCACCAGGGTCGAGAGCCGGATCTGTATTTCTGGAGGGATTCCACTGGCCACGAGATTGATGCGCTGATCGACCAGGGCCGCGAGAGAGTGGCCATCGAAATCAAGTCCGCTCAGACGGTCGCCCAGGACTTCTTCGCGGGGCTCGACTACTGGCGGAAGCTGGTGGGGGACCCGGACGCCCCTGCCGCTCTGGTCTATGGGGGAGACCGCAGCTATCGACGCTCCGGAGTTTCGGTGTATAGCTGGTCTGTGTTGTAGGCGAGTGGCGCACAACGGGGCAACCACAAGGGTTGCCCCTACGCCAACGGGACAGGGGATCCATGACGGGACATCTGTTTGTCCTTCCACGAAGGACAAATCCAGGACAATCTGTCCTTCCAGGAAGGACAAACGGCCTCGTTGCGACCCATCCAAACCACCCCCCGACCGCGTAAGATGAGCGAGCCGCGGCAGTTTTCGTCGGCCGCGGCAAGGAGAGAGACGATGGAGCAGAGTTGTGACATTCCCCGCGTGGCATCGCATCAGTTTCCCGATCCTCAGCTCGACACCGCACCGGCCTCGGGGGAGCAGACGGCTATCCTGGCCGGCGGCTGCTTCTGGTGCGTCGAAGCCGTGTACAAGGAGATCGACGGCGTGCTCGCGGTCCGGTCCGGATATTCGGGCGGCACGGCCCAGACAGCGGATTACGAATCGGTATGCTCGGGGATGACCGACCACGCGGAAGCCATCGAGGTGCGCTTCGATCCCTCCCGGACGAGCTTCGGACAGCTTCTCAAGGTGTTCTTCTCCGTGGCCCACGATCCCACCCAGCTCAACCGCCAGGGCGCCGACCAGGGCCGGCAGTACCGCTCGGCCATCTTCACCATGGACGAGGAGCAGAAGCGGGTCGCCGAGGCCTACATCCGGCAGCTCGACGAAGCCGGCGTCCTCGGCAAACCGATCGTGACGCAGGTGGTCCCCCTGGAGAAGTTCTACGAAGCCGAGGCCTACCACCAGGACTACGCGGCGCGGAACCCCCGGCAGCCGTACGTCGCCTATACCTCGATGCCGAAAGTCGAGAAGCTCCGCAAGTACTACCCTGACCGCCTGAAGCGCGCCTGAGGCGCGTGGGAGGGCGGTGGCGCCCCCTCTCCCGGTGGAAGGGTGTGCGATGGGAGAGGGGGACGGGGGGTGAGGCCACCGCGGCCGAGCGACCACCACCCGGGTGCCGTCCTTCATCGACCGGCTGTAGAGCGGCAGGAATCCGTTGCGCACCGCGAGCAGCGGGTTGTAGTCGCCGAGGAAGTAGGCGATACGGGGCGCGGGGGACCATGCGAAGCGGTCCACCACCTCGTCCTTCCCCCCGGTGAGGGTCCCGTCGGATTGCAGGCCGATCTCGACGAGATGCAGGCTGACCGGGAGCTGGTCGCCTCGGACCGGCTCGCCGGGCGTCGGAGCAAAGTAGGAAACCGCCACCCGTCCCTGGGCGTCGATCGCCAGGGCCGGGCGCCAGGCGCTGGCCGCGGTGCCGGCGCTCACGCGGAGGGGCGCGGTCCAGGTGCGGCCGCCGTCGCCCGAGGTCGTGAGGCCGACCTGGAGAGACTTGCCGTCGCTGAAGTACCCGTTGGTGAACACCGCGTAGAGCCGGCCCGTCCGGGGATCGATCGCCGCATGCCCGATGTCCGGAGCGATCCGGACCTCCGTGTCCGTCCCCGGAAACGTCGTCCTGTCGCCGCCGGCCAGGGGGATGCCCGTGTACGCCCGAGACGGCGGGCTCCAGCTCTCCCCGCCATCTTCCGAGCGCAGGAACGACATGGACGAGCCGAACAGCTCGTGCGTGTAGAAGACGAACAGGTGCCCGGTGCGCGGATCGATCACCATCTGCGGGGCATCCGCCCAGGACGCGCCCGGCGTCCGCGGAGAGATCGCGCGGATCGGGCTCCAGGTCTTCCCGCCGTCGACCGTCTTGGAAACTGACGCCGGACCGATCGTCTCGTTGCCTTCATAGCGCGTGGTCAGGACGTACGCCGTTCCGGGGTGCCGCGGGTCGGCCGCGACCGCCGTGTTGTCGTGGAAAAAAGCCGGCGTGCGGCTGATCGCGGCAATGCCCGGCGCATCCCAGGTCCGCCCGCCGTCCGGGCTGGAGACGACGATCACGGCGCTGGCCGCATCCATGCCTTCCGCCGGTTGAAAAGCGATCCCGCTGACATAGACGCGCCCCTCGGGGCCGATCGCCACCCAGGGATCCGAGACGCGGGAGAGGACGTCGACCGGCCCCCCGGCGCACGCCTGGAAGGGGAGCGTCCGAGCCGGCGTCCAGGAGCGCCCGCCGTCGAACGAGGCGGAAGCCTGGAGGAGCCCGCCCTCGCTGCCCCGCACCATCCAGGCCGCGACGACATGGTCGGGATCGGACGGTGCCACCACGGCATGCGGCTCGACCTCCGAGCGGACGGCTGACTGTGCGCCGGAGCTCCCCAGACAGCGCGCCATCCCGTCGTCCACCGGGCTGCCCGCGCTGACCTCGACGAGGTCGTTCCCTGGGGAGACCGCGGGCGGAGAAGCGCTCTGCGGGCCTTGCGAGGTGGGCGCGCACGCTGCGGCAGAGGCCGCGAGACAAGCGAGGATCGAGGCCAGGCGGCGGATCATGAGGCGGAGGGTATGGCACGGCCCTGATCGCGTCAAATGCGACGTGGCTCATCACGGCCCTTTCGGGAGAGAATCCCCACAGGAGGAGAACCACATGACGGACATGCGCGGGATGTGGCGGGTGCTGTCGCTCGGCGGGATTGTGGCCTTGGGGCTGGCCGGGACCCTCGGTGCCCAGGCCCCGGCTGCGGGTGAGACCAAGGAGACCTACATGCAGCGGGCGCGGGCGCAGGTGGAGGCGAACCAGCGCTTGACCCCGAATACGAAAAAGGCCCGGAACGTCATCCTGTTCGTTGGCGACGGCATGGGCGTGACCACGATCACGGCGGCTCGCATCCTGGACGGGCAGAACCAGGGGAAGGGGGGCGAGGAGAGCTCCCTGAGCTTCGAGCTCTTCCCCTATCTCGCCCATTCCAAGACGTACCAGAACAACCAGCAGGTCCCCGACTCGGCCCCCACCATGACCTCGCTCGTCACCGGCAGCAAGGCCAACGACGGCATGCTCTCGATCGCGCCGAACGTCTACGGGAGCGACGACTGGGAGGCCGCCTCGAAGCCGGAGAACCGGCTGCGCACCCTCCTCGAACAGGCCGAAGAGCGCGGGCTGTGGACGGGCGTGGTCTCGACCGCCACCGTCACCCATGCCACGCCGGGAGCCTGTTACGCCCATACGCCCAACCGCGGCTGGGAGAGCGACGCCGAGCTGTCCGCCGGCGCGGCGGCCGGCGGCTTTCCGGACATCGCGCGCCAGCTCCTGGACTTCAAGATCGCGCCCGTCAAAATGAATGGCAAGACAAGCCCGGGGCTGGAGGTCGCGCTGGGCGGTGGCCGTACCAAGTTCCTGCGCTTCGACGAGACCGATCCTGAAGATCCGGAGGTCCACGGGGAGCGGCGGGCGCGCAACCTGACCCGCGAGTGGCAGGATCGCGGCGGTACCTACGTCTGGAACGCGAAGAGCTTCGCCGCGATCGATCCTGCCAAGACGGGGCCGGTGCTGGGCCTCTTCGAGCCGTCCCACATGAAATACGAGCTCGAACGGTCGAAAGACGAGGCGGGCGAGCCCTCCCTCACCGAGATGACGGAGAAGGCGATCCAGATCCTTCAGCGCGGCCCGAAGGGCTTCTTCCTGATGGTCGAAGCCGGGCGCATCGACCATGGCCATCACGCGGGGAGCGCCAAGAAGGCCCTGACCGACGCCGTCGAGCTGTCGCGGGCGGTCCAACGGGCGGCCGAGCTGATGGGCGACGACACGCTGATCATCGTCACGGCCGATCACAGCCACGCCTTCACCATGAGCGGCTATCCCACCCGGGGCAACCCCATCCTCGGCCTGGTCGTCGAGAACACGGAGACCGGCCTGCCCGCCAAGACCCCCCGCAAGGCGCAGGACGGCAAGCCCTACACGACCCTCGGCTACGCCAACGGCCCGGGCGCCATCCCCTGCGCCTGCCAGCGTGCCCCGGACGGAACAATGGATTGCTCCTGCCTGCCGCGGGCCGACCTCTCCAGCGTGGACACGACCGCGGACGACTTCCAGCAGCAGTCCCTCGTCCCGCTCGGCGCGGAGACCCACGGCGGCGAGGACGTGGTCATCTACGCCCGCGGCCCCTGGGCACACCTGGTCCAGGGGACGCTGGAAGAGAACGCGGTCTACTGGGTGATGTCGAAGGCGTTGGGGTGGTGGTGACGGGGAGGGCTCCCGAAGCTGGAGCCGCTTCCCCTGGAATCCCCGACATCCCACCGGCCCTGTTCGCCGC
Organism: Thermoanaerobaculia bacterium; assembly: GCA_035264905.1. Taxonomy (GTDB): domain Bacteria; phylum Acidobacteriota; class Thermoanaerobaculia; order Multivoradales; family UBA5704; genus UBA5704. Next base: position 2,539 of record DATFPH010000533.1, on the reverse strand, counting down.
CATGCCGATCCCGTGCATCGTACCGCGGATGGGGGTCGCCGGGTCGCCGATCCTCATCGTCACGCCGCAGATCGGCACCGCCGAGTCGCCGATCGAGATCGTCATGGCGCGGATCGGGATCGTCGGTACGCCGAACGTCATTTCCGGCTTGCCGATCGCCATTGCTGGCACGCCGATCACGATCGGCGGCTCATCAATCGGCATCGGCGAGCCAACTCTCGGCATCGGCATAGAGCCCATGACGATCGGCGTGCCTCCGCTCCCGATCGGCGAGTCGCCGCTCCTGATCGGCATGACGCCGATGGGGATCGGCACGACGCCGGCTTCGATCGGCGCCCGGCCGGCGTTGCTCGGCGCTCCGGCGATGGTCAGGCGGACGGCGGCAACGGCGCCGGGCCGGCCGCCAGGTCCGCCTGGATGGCTTCGAACTGCTCCAGCGCCGCCCGCAGGTCCTCGACGATCTCGGCCGCCAGGACATCCGGGTCCGGCAGGTTCTCGGACGCCTCCAGGCTCTCGTCTTTCAGCCAGAAGACGTCCAGGCTGCACTTGTCCCGCTGGACGAGCTCGTCGTAGGGATAGGACCGCCACCGGCTGTCCGGGCTCGCCTCGGACCAGGTGGGTGTCCGCGTATGCCGGTTCTCGGCGTGGTAGCACCGCACGAAGTCGTCCAGGTCGCTCCTCTTGAGCGGGTTGGTTTTCAACGTGAAGTGCATGTTGGTCCGCAAGTCGTAGATCCACAGCTCCTTCGTCCAAGCCTTCTCGCTGGCCGGCTTGCGGTCGAAGAAGAGGACGTTCGCCTTGACTCCCTGCGCGTAGAAGATCCCGGTGGGGAGCCGCAGCAGGGTATGCACGTCGCAGTCGTGGAGGAGCCGGCGGCGCACAGATTCGCCCGCGCCCCCCTCGAAGAGCACATTGTCGGGCACGACGACCGCCGCCCGGCCATGCATCTCGAGCAGGCTCTTGACGTGCTGCACGAAGTTGAGCTGCTTGTTCGTGGTGGAAGCCCAGAAGTCCTCGCGCACCACGGTGAGCGCCTGCCGCTCCTGGTCTCCCTCCTCATTGACCACCAGCACGCTCGATTTCTTGCCGAAGGGCGGATTGGTCAGGATCACCTCGAAGTACCGACCCGGATGGGCCGCGAGGCTGTCGCGGGTCTCGACCGGTGGCTCGGCGTTGTCGTTGATCCCCGGCCCGATGCCGTGGAGGACGAGGTTCATTGCGCAGAGGCGGGTGACGGAGTCGACGATCTCGTAGCCGCGCAGAGCCTGAAGCTTCAGATGCCGCTTCTGCTCCCGGTCGAGATTGGGATGGTGCTGCGCAATGTAGTCGTGCGCCGCGAGCAAAAAGCCGCCGGTGCCGCACGCAGGATCGCAGATCCTGTCATCCGGCCGCGGCCGGATCACGTCGACGATGGCCTGGATCAGGGCGCGCGGCGTGAAGTACTGGCCCGCGCCTCCCTTGGTGTCCTGGGCGTTCTTTTCGAGGAGCCCTTCATAGGCGTCGCCCTTCACGTCCGCATCGAGGCTGGACCACTTCTCGCGGTCGATCAGCTCGACGATGAGGCGCCGCAGCTTGGCCGGGTCCTGGATCTTGTTCTGGGCTTTGCGGAAGATGACGCCGAGCATCCCCGGCTTCTTGCCGAGCTCGTCGAGCAGGTGCCGGTAATGAGTCTCCAGGCTGTCGCCGTCGCGCGCCAGCAGGCTCGGCCAGTCATACCCTTCGGGAACCACGGACGGCGAGCTCCCCGAGGCCCGCTCATGGGCCATCTTGAGGAAGAGCAGATAGGTGAGCTGCTCGACATAGTCGCCGTAGGAGAGCCCATCGTCCCGCAGGACGTTGCAGTAGTTCCAGAGCTTTTGGACAATCTGTTGCGAGTGGTTGGCCATGTGGAGGGGATTATCTCCCGGATGGTTGCCAGGGTGGCAGTTGGGGCTGGAGAGGGGTGGTAGACTATGTCGGCGCCGCAAGGAATACTACGAGCGCTATCGGAGCAAGCCATGGAATTCAAGATCGAGTATGAGCGTGAAGAAGATGGCCGGTGGTTGGCCGAGGTACCTCAGCTTCCGGGAGTCCTCGCCTACGGTTCATCACCGGACGAAGCCATGGCCCGCGCCGAAATCCTCGCTCTGCGCGTTCTCGCGGAGCAGCTCGAACATGGCGAGGCAAAGCCCCAGCCGATCCGTATTGCGATTGCTGCTGCAGGGAGGGTGCCCGATGTCGGGATGTACGGAGCTACGGCGGACGCGCCTCTCGAGCGCGGACCCCAGGGCCCGTACGAATCGCGTCTCGCTCTCGAATGAATACCTGCTCGACGCGAGCTTCCGGGCCTCGTCTTACGGCCTGTCTCGAAATAACCTGAGCACACTGAACTTCCACCCGGCCCAACGGGCCGGGAGAACATAGCCCAGGGCTTCTATGTGGGCCACCGGTGTCAAGCGTCTCGGGGTGTTCGTCGTCTTCTTCTCTCCTTCTCTCCAGTCGCCGAAGTTTCCGCACCGGCTCTCAGTCTGTCTGGCGCTTGCCGATGTGCCAGGACCTT
>DATFPH010000532.1:0-36084 GCA_035264905.1 Thermoanaerobaculia bacterium | reverse complement strand
GAGTGAAGAGGAGCTCAAGGCGCTGGTCGACGACGCCCACGCCCGCGGCATCAAGGTGCTCCTGGACGTGGTCTACAACCACGCGGGCTACGACTCGCAGTACACCAAGGACGCGCGATACAAGGGCTGGATGCGCACCGAGGGGCTGGGGACGTGCGGCCAGGACGACGTCACCTCCTGCGTCTCCGGCCTCCCCGATTTCAAGACCGAGCTTCCGGAGGTGGGCGATTTTCTTCTCAAGGCCCAGATCGACCGGGCCAAGCGGGCCGGCCTCGACGGCTTCCGCCTCGATACGGTGAAGCACGTGACGCACGACTTCTGGCAGGAGCACCGGCGCCGCGTCAACGCGGAGCTCGGCGAGGACTTCTTCCTGATCGGCGAGGTCTGGGGCGGCGATGCGCAGTCGCTCGATCCCTGGTTCGCCGGGGACGAGATGGACGCCGGGTTCGACTTTTCCTTCCAGGGGAACGTCCTCGGCTGGGTCCAGGGGCGCGGCAGGACCGTGGCGTTCGACCGCTATCTGAAGTCGCGCGAGAAGGTGCGGCCGGGCTTCCTCCTGTCCCCCTATCTCTCGTCGCACGACGTGCCCGGCGCCCTGTTCCAGCTCGGCGGCGACCGCGAGCTGTTCCGGCTGGCGGCGATCCTCGAGCTCACCGCGCAGGGGCTGCCGATGATCTATTACGGCGAGGAGGTGGGCCGGCCGGGCGGCGACTGGCCGGACAACCGGAGCGACATGCCCTGGGGGGACCGCAAGATCCAGCCCGGCGCCGGCGAGACGCGCGACGAGGCGCTGCGCGCCGACTACAAGAAGCTGATCGCCGTCCGCCGCGCCCACAAGGCGCTGTCGCGCGGGGTCCACACGGGCCTGTCGAGCGACGGCGACCTCCTCGTCTTCCTGCGCCGGGACGAGGCGAGCGGCGACGCGGTGGTGGTGGCGGTCAACCGGGGGACCCAGCCGGCGGCGGCGAGCTTCGAGGCTCCCGCCGACTGGAAGGACGCCCCGGTCCGGGACGAGTGGAGCGGGGAGGCGATCCCGCGGAGCGGCGGCCGGATCGAGACCACGGTCGCACCGCACGGGGCGCGGATCCTGTCCACCCGGCTCGAAACGGCGGGCACGACGAATCAAGGGAGAATGTGATGGCCGAGGTGATCCTCGACAAGATCCGCAAAGCCTACGGCACGAACGTCGTCATCGAGAGCCTGGACCTCGCGATCCGGGACCGGGAGTTCATGGTCCTCGTCGGCCCGTCCGGCTGCGGCAAGTCGACGGCGCTGCGCATGATCGCGGGTCTGGAGGAGATCACGGGCGGCACCATCTCGATCGGCGGCCGGATCGTCAACGACGTTCCCCCCAAGGACCGCGACATCGCGATGGTGTTCCAGAGCTACGCGCTCTATCCGCACATGACCGTGCGGGAGAACCTGGAGTTCGGCCTGAAGATCCGCAAGACGCCGAAGGACGAGATGAACCGCCGGGTGCAGGAGGCGGCTGAGATCCTCGGCATCGCCGAGTTCCTGGAGCGCAAGCCCAAGCAGCTCTCGGGCGGCCAACGGCAGCGCGTCGCGGTCGGCCGCGCCATCGTGCGCAAGCCCTCCGTCTTCCTGTTCGACGAGCCGCTGTCGAACCTCGACGCCAAGCTGCGCGTGCAGATGCGCGCCGAGATCACGAAGATCCAGAAGGCGCTCCAGACGACCACGGTCTACGTGACGCACGACCAGATCGAGGCGATGACCATGGGGCATCGCATCGCGATCATGCGGCTCGGCAAGCTGCAACAGGTCGGCACGCCGCTGGAGGTCTACGAGCAGCCGGCCAACCTGTTCGTCGCCGGCTTCATCGGCACGCCGCCGATGAACTTCGTCCCGGCCGTCGTTTCGAGGGGGGCAGATGGCGGCGCCACCGTGGTCGCTTCCGGCTTCCGCCTTCCCGTGCCGGAAGTCTGGCGCGCCGCGACAGCCAGCCGCGACGGTCAGAAAGTCGTCCTCGGCATCCGGCCGGAGAACATCCGCGAAGCGTCCCGTGGCGGATCGGCGGTGCCGGTCACCGCGCGGGTCGAGTTCGTCGAGCCGCTCGGCCACGAGGTCATCGTCCACGGGCGGGTCGGCGACGACCTGCTGGTGGCCAAGACCGATCCGCACCGCAGCCCCGAGATGGGTATGGACTTCCCGCTCGTCATCGAGGCCGACGCGATCCACCTGTTCGACGCCGCGACCGAGCAGAGGCTCACCGCTTCCTAGGAGATCTCATGAAAGCCAAGCTCCTCCCCATCCTCTTCCTCGCGATCTCCCTCTTCGCGCCGGCGCTCGTCCTGGCCCAGAAGGAGATCGTGGTCTGGCACGCCTACCGCGGCGACGAGAAGACGGCCTTCGAGAAGGTCGTCGGCCAGTTCAACCAGTCGCACCCGAACATCAAGGTCTCGTCCCTCGCCGTTCCCTACGACGCTTTCGCCGACAAGATCACCGCGGCAGTCCCCCGCGGCAAGGGGCCGGACATCTTCATCTACGCGCAGGACCGCCTCGGCGGCTGGATCGCCGCCGGCAACACGGTCGAGCCGCTCGACTTCTTCCTCGACGCGCCGATCAAAAACCGTTTCCTGGGCACCACGATGCAGGCGATGACCTATCAGGGGAACGTCTACGGCCTCCCCCTGAACTTCAAGGTCATCACCATGATCTACAACAAAAAGCTTTTGCCGGCGCCGCCGAAGACCACGGCGGAGATGATCACGACCGGCAAGAAGCTGACCAACGCCGCCTCGGGGAAGTTCGGCCTCGCCTACGCCTACACCGACTTCTACTACCACGCCGCCCTGATGAACGGCTTCGGCGGCGGCGTCTTCGACGGCCGCAAGCCGACGCTCAACCGGCCGGAAAACGTGAAGTCCTTCGAGACGCTGATGAAGTGGACGGGCCAGGGCTTCATGCCCGCCGAGCCCTCCGTGGCCCTGATCACCTCGCTGTTCAACGAGGGCAAGGCGGCCATGGTCTTCTCCGGCCCCTGGTTCCTCGGCGAGATCAAGGACGGCATCGACTACGGCCTGGCGCCCCTGCCGGCGCTCTCCGAGGCGGGCGGCAAGCCGATCCGCCCCTGGATCACCGTCGAGGGCGTCTACATCGCGGCGCCGTCGAAGAACAAAGACGCGGCCTACGAATTCGCCAAGTACGTGACCGACGTTCCGGCGGCCAAGGTCCTCGCCCTGGAGGGGCGGCAGAGCCCGGCCAACAAAGGCATCTACAGCGATCCGCAGGTGGCCAAGGACCCGGTCCTCAAGGCGTTCCGGCAGCAGGTCGAGACGGGCGTCCCGATGCCCAACCTGCCCGAGATGACCATGGTCTGGTCGCCGGCGACCACGGCGATGAACAAGGTCGCCAAGAAGTCCGCCACGCCCAAGCAGGCGCTCGACGAGGCGCAGAAGGACGTGGTGGAGCGGATCTCCAAGCTGAGGGGCTGAGAGACGCCGGTCATGCGCGCCCCGCTCCGCCCTCCGTCGCACCGCCGCCGGTTCGTGATCGGCCTGGCCTGCGCCCTCCTCCTCGGAGTGGGCGTGAGCCTGGCGCTGCTCACCGCCGCGCGGACGGCGGAGCGCCACCAGCTCGCCTCGCGCGAGGCGGTGGTGACGCTGCGCGCCCTGACCGGCCTCATCGAACGGGCGGAGGCGCCGCCTCCAGCCGAGGAGGGGGGATTCGCCGACGAGCTCGCCGGCCTCGACACCCCTGCGGAAGAACCGGCGGAAGAGCCGGCGCCGGACGAGCCCGGCGAAGCGGTCCGCCGCGCCGCGGCCCGCTTCGCCGCGGCGCATCCGGAGCTGCGCTCCGTCCGGGTCGTCACCTTCGAAGGCATCCGCCTCGAGGCCTCGACCGACCCGGCCGACACCGGCGCGCGGGCCGCGCCGCGGCGCCTCGAGCGGGAGGAGAAGGACGTCTACGACCAGGGGCAGCGCTTGCGCGCCGCGATCGACGAGAACCGCGAGGCGGTCGCCGGCGGAGGCTCGCCGATCAACCCGGAGATCGCCGTCCAGGAGCTCGCGGACGGCGGCCTCTCGATCGCCGGCCCGGTGGAGAGCGGCGGCGCGACCGTCGGCATGGTGCAGATCCGCACCGCGCCGAACCCGGCCGTGCGCCCGCCCGCTCCCGCCTGGCTGCCGGCGCTCCTCGCCTGGCTCGCGCCGGTCGCCCTTCTCGCCCTTCTGGGGCTCGCGATCGGCGAGCGGCGGACGGTGCTCGCCGCGGCGGCCCTCGTCCTCCTCGCCGCCGGCCTCTTCGGATTCTCCCGCTGGGTCCTGGGCGTCCTGGAGGCGGAGCGGCGCGAGACGGCGCGGCAGCTCGCGGCGCATGTCAACGAGCAGCGCGAGATCGCCGGCCAACTCCTCACTGAAATCGACTCCACAGGCGCGGCTCCGCTCGATCCGTTGCGCTGGGACGTGGACCTCTACCGCGTACCCCGTGAGCTGGTGACGGCGGAAGGGACGCTCGACGAAGGACGGCTCGGCGAGCAGATCCGTCTCGACGCCGGGCGCCTCACCCGCTCGGTGGCCGTCCTCGCCGTCCTCGCCCTGGTTCTGCTCACCTTCATCGGCTTCGGCGGCGCCGCCGCGACAGGCCGCAGTCTGGTCCGGTACCGGGCCGCCTACGCGTACACCCTGCCGGCGATCCTCGCCATGACCCTCCTGTCCTTTTTCCCGTTCTTCTACGGGATCGCGCTGTCGTTCACCAACGCGAACATCTACAATTCGAACAAACCGATCACCGACCTCTGGGTGGGGCTCGACAACTTCATCTCCATCCTGAGCGATTTCTCGATCGCCCGTTCGACGGCCGACGGCCTGGTCATCAACTACAACAATTTCTATTGGACGCTCGGGTTCAACGTCGTCTGGACGATCGCGAACGTCGTGATCGGCGTCACTCTGGGTCTGATCCTGGCCCTCATCCTGAACACCCGCGGGCTCGCCTTGCGGCCGATCTATCGCGTCCTCCTGATCCTGCCGTGGGCGGTGCCCAACTACATCACGTCCCTGATCTTCAAGGGCATGTTCCACCAGCAGTTCGGCGTGATCAATCAGATCCGCCAGATCGTCGGGCTCGAGCCCGTCGCCTGGTTCGACGGACCTCTGACCTCGTTCGCCGCGGTGCTGACGACCAACGGCTGGCTCTCGTTCTCGTTCATGATGGTCGTCTCGCTGGGCGCCCTGCAGTCGATTCCGTCCGATCTCTACGAAGCCGCCAAGGTGGACGGCGCCACGCGCTGGCAGCAGTTCCTGGCGATCACCCTGCCGTCGCTGCGCCCCGCTCTGATCCCGGCGATCATCCTGTCGGTCATCTGGACGTTCAACCAGTTCAACGTCATCTTCCTGGTCTCCGCCGGCGAGCCGGCCGGAGCGACCGAGATCCTGATCACCAAAGCATACCGACTGGCTTTCGAGCAGTACCGGTACGGCTATGCGGCGGCCTACTCGATGGTGATCTTCCTGATCCTGATGGCCTATGGCATCTTCCAGAACCGGGCGACCCAGGCCACGGAGGCGATCGGAGAATGAACCGGACACGCAGCGGCGAGCTGCCGCACTGGCCCCTCCACCTGTTCCTGCTCCTCATGGTGGTGATCACGCTCTACCCCCTGTTCTGGGTGCTGACGATCGCGTTTTCCGGCGGCCAGAGCCTCTCCATCTCCGACCTGCCCCCCGACGCCGCTCTCGGCGACCGGCTGCGCGCCATCACGCCCTGGCCGAAGCACTTCTCGGTTTCCAACTTCCGGTCGCTGTTCGCCGACCAGCCGTTCGCGCGGTGGATGCTCAACAGCGTCATCATCTCCGCGGCGACCACGTTCATGGGCGTGTTCCTGGCGAGCACCGCCGCCTACGCCTTCTCCCGCTTCCGCTTCCCCGGCCGCCGCGCGGGGCTGATGTCGTTCCTGGTGTCGCAGATGTTTCCGGGCGTCCTGATGATGATCCCGCTCTACATCATCATCGTGCAGTGGCTCGGCCTGGGCTCCTCCTACGTCGGCCTGGTGCTGGTCTACACGGTGACGGCGATCCCCTTCTGCGTCTGGATGATGAAGGGGTATTTCGATACGATCCCGCGGGAGCTCGAAGAATCGGCGCTGATCGACGGCGCCTCGCAGGCGACGATCTTCTTCCGCATCGTCTTGCCGCTCGCCAAGCCCGCCGTCGCGGTCACCGCGCTCTTCTCCTTCATGACCGCCTGGAACGAGTTCATCCAGGCCGCCACCTTCATGAACAAGGAGGAGATGTACACGATGCCGGTGGGGCTGCGGTTCTTCGTTGGCGGCTTCTCGCAACAGTGGGGTTATTTCGCGGCCGGCTCGATCGTGGCCGCGATCCCCATCATGATCCTGTTCCTGTTTCTGCAAAAGTACCTGGTCTCCGGCCTGACGGCAGGCGCCGTCAAAGGCTGAAGCTTTTCAACGAAGGAGGTTTGCTCATGCGTACCACGTTCTGGAAGACCGGAGCCCTGGCGGTCGCGGCCGGCCTGCTGCTGGCCTCGATGGCCACCGCCCAGAAGGTCTCGTTCAAGGACCCGACCGGCGACGACAACGGCCCGGGCACCTACACCTACCCGACCGACGCGGTCTACAAGCGGGGCTCGTTCGACCTGACCGGCTTCGACGTCGAATCCAAGGGTGGGAAGACCACCTTCGACGTGACGCTCAACTCCCCGCTGGACGATCCCTGGGGGATGAAAGTCGGCTTCGCCACGCAGATGATCTTCATCTTCATCGACACCGGCGCGGGCGGCTTCACCGACACCGTGCCCGGCCTGAACGTCAAGTTCGACGAGGCGAACGCCTGGGACAAGCTGGTGATCCTCTCGCCGCAACCCCCGGGCCGCGTCAAGGACGAGGTCTCGTCGAAGGCCGCCGCCGACCGCCAGGGCGCCATCCTCGTCCCGACCCGGGTCAAGGGTGCCGGCCGCACCATCTCGGGCACGGTCGACCTCGCGGGCGATCCGTCCCAGTGGGGCTACCAGGTGGTCGTCCAGTCCAATGAAGGCTTCCCGGCGGACAAGGACCTGCTCACCCGCAAGGTCAACGAATATGAAGGGCAGCACCGCTTCGGCGGCGGCACCGACACCGATTGCGACCCGCACGCGATCGACATCCTGGCCGGCAGCGGCACCGGGGATGCGAGCGAGGTGCAGGCGCAGCACGACATGCTCAAGTACGAGTGCAACCCGGACGGCAGCGCCAAGACCGGCGCCGTCCTGAAGATGGTCCGGAAGTCGTAACCGCGACCTCCGGCCACTTAAAGGAGAGGGAATTCAAATGAGATTTTTCAGGGGGTTCGCGATGGGCCTGCTGGCCGCCGCGGCGGCATTGGCGCCGATGGCGGCGTTCGCCGCGGACGGCCAGACCATGATCATCACCGGTGAGGACTACACGAAGTGGCTCTGGGGCACCCAGCGCACCGACGGCAGCCTCTACAACTTCACCACCGTGCCGGGCGAAGGCTACGGCGACAACGGGCAGGGCACGGAGATCAACTTCCTCGTCGCCTCCCGTCCCTCCAAGTACATCGAGGTGACGGCCCGCATCCAATCACGTTTCAGCCAGAACCAGTGGACCAACTTCGGCGGCTTCGGCGGCCGCAACCCGGCGCTCGAAGAGCCGCCAGCCGGCTCCTGCACCGGCGGCGACTGCGGCGAGTTCGACCCGCGCTCCAACGAGTACATCAAGATGCGCGGCCTGACCGCCCGCTTCACTCCGGGCTACAAATGGGTCGATTCGGTGACCATCGGCTCGTCCGACCTCGGCATGTTCGATCCGTTCACCATCGGCAAGATCCGCTACATCGACCGCGACAACGCCAAGGCCGTCCTCTTCCAGGGCTCCGTGGCCGACCGCAAGCTCGGCTACGACCTGATCCGCGTCTCGCTGCCCCGCTTGTGGGCCGGCCCCAACTTCGAGACCGGCGACTACACCGCCGCCGACGGCGCCTACGGACTCCAGCTCAAGCTCGCGCCGGCCCAGATGTTCGACCTCGTCGGCATCGTCGAGCGCGTCCGCGACATCGAGGTCGACAGCCGCGACCAGGACTATGACGACGGCCGCGACGTGCGCACCCGCTTCGAAAACGACGTCTACGGCCTGAAGGTCGGCATCCACCCGAGCAGCATGTTCGACGTCCGGGCCGCGGCGTACTTCTCCGACGCCAAGTCCGAGCCGATCGCGCGCGCGCCGGGCAGCTTCTTCTCGATCTCCGGCTTCTCGCCGGTCCCGGCGGGCGAGCTCGACGACGAGTCCTACAAAGGCAACGTCGACATCAACGATCCGTTCGGCATCGGCCTCTCGTTCAACCTCGAGTACTTCGACATCGGCGCCCAGTACGTCTCCATGCTGGCCGCCCGCCGCGAGGCGGACGTCCTGCTGACCGAGGGGCGCGACGGCGCATTCGCCTTCCCCGGCCCGGACAACTCGGCCTTCGGCGTCTTCGCCGGCAACCCCACCCGCATCGGCTTCGGCGGCTGGCAGGGCCCGGCGCAGCAGGTCGCGACGATCAACGTGGACAACGAGTTCACCGACTTCGACGAGCCGCTAGCCGAGACCGTCATCGGCTGGAAGGGCATCACCGTCGCCCCGACCTGGACGATCGGCAACCTCGACCTCTCGGGCGAGTACACCAAGGTCGACTACAACACCAACTGGCAGGCCTGGGGCGATGCGAGCCAGCCGGTCAACAGCACGATCTATCCGAACATGGATTCGGACGCCGGCTTCCGCTCCTTCCGCAACGCCTACGCGCCGTTCCAGGACCGCGAGACGGACATCATCGTCCTGCGCGCCAAGTACCTGCTGGACGTGGGCAAGGGCGTCGACGTGTTCGGCAAAATCAAGTGGATCGACGAGACCGACGACCGCATGACCGACGCGAGCTTCCTCCCGTACCTGCCGGGCGACTGCCCGGGCGGCGGCGCGGCCTGCGCCAACAACCAGCGCTTCTACTCGCCGGGCAACTCCACGTCGTCGATCTACGGCAACCCGCCGGTGATCCCGGGGGCCAACGGCGCCGTCGGCTACCAGTGGAAGCCGTTCGACAGCCTGAGCGACGACGACCGCGACATGAGCTACCAGCTCCTCCAGCTCGGCGCCGGCTACCAGCTCAGCGACAACCTGTACAGCTCGCTGACCTTCGAGGTCTATGACGTCGACCTGCAGGACGGCAACACCGCGTTCCAGGCCTACCAGCTTCACAGCATGGCCTCGGGCGACCACACGAAGAACAAGGCGATCCTGTTCGCCCGCTACACGCTGGGCGGCGCCGAATTTGGCTTCAACTACGAGTACAACTGGGGCACCTTCGACCCCGACTTCGGCAGCGGCTTCGTGCCGACGGCGGCCGACGTCCAGACCGCCGCGGACTTCGGCGTGCCGGTCGGCTCCCTGGGCTTCCGCGGCCGCTTCGGCGGCTGGAACAGCCTCGAGGAGCGGGACTTCCGCCAGCAGCGCCTCAAGGCGTTCATGAAGGTCCGCTTCTAAGCGGCCAACGAGGCCCGGCGGCGCGTCCCGAACCATCCGCCGCCGGGTCTTTTTTCAACATCGCTTCTGGAAATAGATTTGGAGACGTCCATGCTTCGTTCCACGCTCTCTCCGCTGGCCGCCGCCCTGCTCCTCGCCGTCCTCGCCGCGCCGCCCGTCTTCGGCAAGGCCCTGTTCACGTTGAACGATCCGCGGGGGGACGACCACGGGGACGGCAATTACATCTATCCGCTGAACGAAGAGCTCGATCCCGGCGATCTGGATCTGCTCACGTTTTCCGCCCATCCCGCGCGAGGCGGCACCTGGTTCGAGGTCACCTTCGCAAAGCCGATCCGCTCGCCCGATGCCGAGGTGGTGGACGACCTGGGAACCTCGCTCAAATCGATCGCCCGCTTCGGCTTCTACACGTTCAACGTCGACATCTACATCGACACCGACCGCCAGCCGGGCTCCGGAGCCCTGGCCACGCTCCCCGGCCGCTACGCCAACGTCGACCGCGCCGCGGGCTGGGAGCGCGCGGTGATCCTCACTCCGAGGCCCAACGAGGCGCGAGGCGAGCTCAAGCGCCTCCTGATGCGGAAGCTCAACCAGGAGCTGAAGGACGAGAAGAGCACGCTCGACACCGACACCGCCGCGGAGCTGCGGGGCCAGATCCCCGAGGACGTCGACAGCCGCATCTTCTTCCCCAACCAGATCCGCGTGCGAGGCAACAAAGTGACCTTCTTCGTCCCCGACAGCTTCCTCGGAGGCCCGGCCAAGGACACCTGGAGCTACGTCGTCGCCGTCTCCGGAGCCAACGTCCTGCAAGCCTTCGATCTGAGCCGGGTCCTCGGCCGCACGTCCGACAAAGAAGAGTCGTTGATGATCCTCCCCATCTCCCCCGGCAAGTGGACCGACCGCTTCGGAGGAGGCCGCGAAGCCGCCCCCAACCAGCCACCCCTCGTGGACATTCTCGTCCCGAAAGACGAGAGATCGCAGGAGTCGCTGCTGCAGGATTTCGATGCGCGGTCGAAGCGGAACGCGGTGTTGTTGGGGGTGGTTCCGGCGGAGGAGCGGAAGAAGAAGTAGGGACGGTGTTTTGCTGGATCCAGGCGGTTGCGGCCGCCCGGGCGCGTGAGCCTTACTTGCGGACGAGCCCAGGAAAGGGCTGCACGTCGAGCAAATCGGTCAGGGTTGGCAAAGTGAACACGCGGCCGTCTGTGTCGCGAACGACCGGCCCCAATGCATCTTTCGTACGCTTCCAACCCAGGCCGGCAAGAACAGCAAAAACGGGAACGCCGCCCAGCCGGCTCGCCGCATCGCGCAAGGCGCTGAAGCGTGCGGCTTTGTCGCGGGCAGTCCCTCCATCATTGGCTGCCTTGCATTCGAGGAGAGCACGCAAGGTATCCGAGCTGTCGAACACCACGAAGTCCGGAGCAGGCTTCACCGTCACGCCAAAACGGCGGGCGATCTCCTCCTGATTGTCAGAGCCCGTCCGAATGAATTGGAGGCCATGCTTGAAGAACAATTCCTCGACCGCATCCTCGAGGATGTCACCGCGCGGCGTGCTCGTTGCGTCGAGGAGCTGTCGAAAGGCGCCCCCATAATGGCGCTGATGCAGGAAGACGGCGAGCGGCACTCCGTCCGTCGCATACCGTTGCACGGTCGCCCAGCCGTCCAGCGTGTCCGGCTTCCGAATCTTGGGCCGGAGGGTCTCGGTGGGCGGCTCCCCAAACAGCTCGCCTCGTATCCCCTCGTCGATGGTCAACGCACAGCACCTGGCGACGCTCTCGCTGCTGCCTGCGCCAGCCTCCATGCCTTTGATTCGGCTCGAACCCACCACCTTGAGATCATAGCGGGCCGCGATGATCTCCGTGGCGGCGGCAAGCTCCTGGGCGGTGAGCCCCAAGAGCAGGCGAAACACCTTGAGCGTCCTTGGCTGAGCCCGGATCGCCGCCGTGAGCGTGTCGACGTCCGTTACCGTGAAGCCTGCTGTCAGCTCAAAGGCCCACTCATAAGCCTCCTCGAATGGGGCAAGCTCGTACTCGTCGCGCCAATGAACGTACGCAAAATCGGGCGCGAGATTCGGCACGTAGATCTTCTTGGCGATCCGGGCATAGACGAGCGAATGAGAGGCCAGGCCAAAAAGCTCGGGGACCTTGCGAATGAGTGCGGCTCGGGCGTTCCAATCGGTCGCCGAGTCGATCTGGCCGACCAGGGAGTCGATCTCGGTCACGCGCTCTATCGACCCGTTTTGAATCGTTCGGGAACAGCCGCCGCGTACTCGGGATCAATTTCTGTCACAAGCCAGCGCCGCTCCAACTGCTCGGCGGCCAGAGCCGTCGTCCCGGTTCCTCCGAAAGGATCCAGAACCAGCTGATCCGGCTTCGTCAGAAGCTTGATGAAAAAGGTTGGAAGCTGTAGCGGAAAACGCGCTGGATGGCGTACGGGGTTGGGTCCGAACTCGGGCTCGAAGTGCAGGAGCGTCGACGGGCGCACCAGGTCCGGCCCTGCCTGAACCCGCTTTCTCCCCTGACCTGACGGCGCGTTCACCCGTTCATAGTTGTGCGCCAGGCGCTTCCGCCGCTCTCGATCCTTGGCGTCCCAGCGGGCCGGAGCCAAGCAGTGCTCGGGGAAAAACTGCCAATTCGGCGTCTTGGCAAACTGGAAGCAGTACTCGACGGCGTCCTTGAGGAACCGGTTGAAACGACCCGGCGGCGGCGAGGGCTTGCCCCAGACGAAGTCTTCACAGAAAAGGAAGCCCTTCTCCCGAAGCCAGAAGATCAGCTCGTACTGGAGCGTCCCCCTCTCGTTCCCATGACGCTTGGAGCGGTAGTTCAGGACAAAGCTGCCGTGCGGCTTGAGAACGCGGTGGATTTCCACGGCCACGTCCATGAAGAATCCGGCATACCAGTCCCGCTCGTATTTTTCGCCGTTCCCGTACTTGGGCTGGCCATCGTAGGGAGGAGAGGTGACCACGAGATCGACGGTCTCGTCCGCGAGCCCACGCAGAATGTCCAGGCAGTCGCCAACGACGAGTTGCCCCAGATCCGTCTGGAAGGCCGTCTTCGGCTCAGCAACAGCCGGAAACAATCTCAGGTTGGTGGCAAGCGGCCGGGACTTCCCCGAAGGGCGTTGCCCGCGCCCCTCTTTGCCACGCGGTACCGAGGCGTTTTTGTCCTCCCGCTCACGCGGCTCCGGTTCGAGGATACCTTTCGGGGGCCATCTCGCTTCCACGCCAAGCCTCCATCCTTCAGGGGGGGTCACGCGGCCACCGCGCTCCAGCGGGCGTTCGCTCCAGGAGATTCTACCTGGAAAGAGCGGGCCAAATCTAGTGCGCGTAAACACTTGCGCCCCCACATCTTGTGCGATTGCGGCGGACTCCGGCCCGGTGCGGGGCGTTGGTCTTTGGGAAATGAAATCACGGGAAAAGTCGATTGGGATCTTGACGCCTCGAAAAAAGAGACCTATCGTCCCCCCGCCACGATCTGCCGCACGATTGCGATGTTGTCGCGGTGGCCGGTCAGGCGGGCGGTGACTTTGCCGCGGATGGGATAGCCCACCAGGTAGAGGTCGCCGATGATGTCCAGGATCTTGTGGCGGACGAACTCGTCGGGAAAGCGGAGCTCGGTGTTGATGACCTCGTCCTCACCGACCAGGATGAAGTTGTCGAGCCGGCCTCCGGAGCCCAGGCCGAGCTCGTTCAACATCTTGAGGTCCTTCATGAAGCCGAAGGTGCGCGCCGGGGCGATCTCCCGCTTGTAGGCCTCGGCCGAGGTGAGGGTGAACTCGGCGGACTGCTCGCCCACCGGCGCCGGATAGCGCAGGAGGTAGGAGACCGAGAACTCGTCGGCCGGCTCGAGGGTCAGCCGCTTCTCGCCCGAGCCGTTCACCTCGTAGCGACGGTCGATGACGACCTCGCTCTGCGGCTCGTCCTGCTCCGCGATCCCCACCTCCTCCAGGGTCTTGCAGAACTCCAGGGCCGAGCCGTCGAGGACCGGGATCTCGCCGTGGACCTTGATCAGGAGGTTGCTCACTCCGTAGGCGTGGAGGGCGGAGAGGAGGTGCTCCACGGTGCGGATGTTTTCTCCCTCGCCCGAGAGCGTGGTGGCGTAGTCGGTCTCCGCCACCGCCCGGACGTGGGCCGGGATCTCGATGCCGGTGGGCAAGGTGACGAAATGGATGCCGCTGTTCTCCGGCAGCGGCTGGAGCACCATGCCGGTGCGCTGGCCCGAGTGGAGTCCCAAGCCGTAGACCACGGTCGAGTGCTGGATGGTCCGCTGCCGCCGGTTGGTCTCGGCGAGAAGCGGCGGGGCGGGCGCGGCGGCGAAGCGGCGCTCGGCTTCGGCGCGGTCCACCGGCAGGCCGGGGGTCAGCGCCGCCGTCGGACCGGCATCCAGAAGCGACCGCCGGTAGGAGAGGGCGCCGGCCGCGGCCTCCACGGCCCGCCGGTAGGAGAGGGGCTTCTCCAGATAGTCGAAGGCACCCATCTTGATCGCCTTCACCGCGGTCGACGTGGTGCCGTGGCCCGACATCATGACGACGGCGGCCGCGGGGTCCTCGTCGCGCAGGGCGCGCAGGGCCTCCAGGCCGTCCCGGTCGGCCAGCCAGATGTCCAGGAAGACCACGGCGGGTTTCTTTTCCCGGTAGAGGGTCAGGGCCTCTTCGCCGCTGGTGGTGGTGAGGGTCTCGTATCCTTCATCCGACAGAATCCCCCCGAGGGTGGTGAGAATCCCGGGCTCATCGTCCACGATCAGTATCAGCTCGCTCATACAGGTGCTTTCTCCGGTCCCCAGCATACCAGCCCCGCGGGAGGGGTAGGCCGGGGCGAAGGATAGCAGCCGCCGCCCGGGACGGTGGCACCACCCTTGCTCTCCCGCTTTGATCATGGAGAGTACGCGCTTCCTCCCCGAGATCGGTCGCCATTGGCGGAACCTCACGGCCGAGAGAGCGTGGCTCGCCATCGGAGTCGCTCTTGTCTGTGCCCTGTTCATCTTCGTCTTTTCCTGGGAGCGCTGCTTCTTCGACGGCTGCCCGGACGTGGCGTCGCTCGCCGCCTATCAGCCCGGCGGTGCGCCGATCCTTCTCGACCGGCACGGCGAGCCCTTCGCCGACCTGACGCCGGTCGAGCAGCGGATCGTCCCCCTGTCCTCGCTCCCGTCCCATGTCGCCCAGGCGTTCATGGCCGTGGAGGACCAGCGGTTTCAGGAGCACCACGGGATCGACCTGCGGCGGGTCGGCGGCGCTCTGCTGACCAACCTGCGGTCGGGCGACTTCGAGCAGGGGTTCAGCACGATCACCATGCAGGTGGCCCGCAACGTTTTCCCGGACCGCATCCCGGGCCAGGACCGCAGCCTCTCGCGCAAGCTCACCGAGATCCGCGTGGCGAAGGAGATCGAGCAGCGCTACTCCAAGCAGGAGATCCTCGAGCTCTATCTGAACCACATCTACTTCGGCAACCGGGCGCACGGCATCGACGCGGCGTCCCGGCAGTACTTCGGCGTCCCGGCCGAGCAGCTCACCCTGCCGCAGGCGGCGCTCCTCGCCGCGCTCCCCAAGGCGCCCAGCCATTACGATCCGCGGCGCCACCCCGAGGAGGCGCGCCAACGGCGCGACCTGGTGCTCACGCTCATGCAGCGGCAGCGGCGGATTCCGCGCTACATCGCCGAAGAGGCGCGGCGCGAGCCCCTCCGGATCACGCCGCCGCCGCGCCACGTGCCGACGGAGTCGGGGCTCGCCCCCTATTTCGTCGAGCAGGTGCGGCGCGAGCTGGAGGACCGGTTCGGCTCCGATCTCTACCGGCAGCCGCTGCGCGTGCGCACGACGCTCGACGCGCGCCTCCAGCGCGCCGCCGAGGAGGAGCTGTCGCGCCAGCTCCGCCGCATCGAGAACGGCGAGCTCGGGAAGTTCGCGGGGCGGCGGTACTCCTCGGAGGCCGCAACGCCTCCCGACGGGACGCCCTATCTCCAGGGCGCGGTCGTCCTGCTCGACGCCCGCGGCGGCGACGTCCTCGCCTGGGTGGGCGGCCGCGACTTCGCCCAGTCGCAGTTCGACCGCGCGGCACAGGCCCGGCGCCAGGTGGGGAGCGCCTTCAAGCCATTCGTCTACGCGGCGGCGCTGCGCGACGGCTGGGTGCTCAGCCAGCCGCTGGTGGACCTGCCGCTGACCGTCCGCCTGCCGGACGGCCGCATCTGGAAGCCGCGCAACTTCGGCGCGAGCTACGAGCGCGAGGTGACGGTCCGCGACGCGCTGGTCCGCTCGAAGAATGTGGCCACGGTGCGCCTGGCGACCGCCGTGGGGCTCGCCGACGTGGCGCAGGCGGCGCAGCGCGTGGGTCTGGAGGAGCCGCTGTCGTCGGGTCCCGCGATGGCGCTTGGCACCGCGGCGGTCTCGCCGCTGGAGCTGACCTCGGCCTACACCGCCTTCGCCGCTCTCGGCACGGCCGTGGAGCCGCGGCGCATCCTCGCGGTCGAGGACGCGGACGGCCGTGTGCTCTGGCGCTCGGAGCCGCGCCGCCGCGAGGTGCTCGATCCCGGCGTGGCCTATCTGATCACCGACGTCCTCTCCGAGGCCCTGGAACGCGGCACCGGGTACCGCGTGCGGCAGAGCGGTGTCCGCGCCCCGGCCGCGGGCAAGACGGGAACGACGAACGACGGCGCCGACGCCTGGTTCGTGGGCTACACCCCGGAGCTGGCCGCCGGCATCTGGATCGGCTTCGACCAGCCGAAGCCGATCGTGGAAGACGCCGCGGGCGGCCGGGTGGCGGCGCCGATCTGGGCGAGCCTCATCCGGCGGACCTACTCCGGACGGCCCCTCCCGAAACCCTGGCCCCAGCCGGAGAGCGTGGTGTCCCGTCCGGTCGATCCGGCGTCGGGCCTGGTCCTGAAGGACGGCTGCGCCCCGTTGCGCGGAGCCTCCCGCCGCGAGCTCTTCCTCGAAGAGGCCATACCCGCCGCCTGGTGTCCCGGCCGCGAGCCCCGGCCCGTCCATGGATTCCCGTTCCAGGTCCGGGAGGACGCCGAGGCCCAGCGCGCCCGAGCCGAGCAGCTCGAGCAGAAGGAAGAGCAGAAGCTCGCCGAGCTCCGCGAGGCCGAGCGGCGGGAGAAGGAGCGTCTGGCCAAGGAGCTCGCTCAGGCGAGGGCCGAGAACGAGCAGCAGGCACTGGAGCAAAAAGAGCGCGAGGCGAGGGAGGAGCGCCAGGCTCGCCTCCAGGAGCAGAAGGAGCGCGAGGAGCGGATCGCCGAGCGCGAGGCCGAGCTGCGCCGGGAAGAGAAGAAGCTGCTCCAGCGGGAGGAGCGGGCGAGCCGGCGCGATCCAGAATCGGAGTCGGAGGTCGCGGAGGTGGAGGTCGACGAGCCCGAGCGCGAGGAGCAGAGCGCCGACCTCTCCGGCTGGTGGGAGCTGACAAACCGGATCCAGGCCTCGAAGTACACAGACTACGTGGGCCTCCGCCTCGGCTATCAGATCAAGCTCGAACAGGACGGCAACCGGATCACCGGCCGCGGCCGGAAGTCGACCGAGGACGGCCGTTCCGTCTCCGGCTCGGCCCGCAGCCCCATTCGGGTCTCCGGCACCCTCGACGGCACCACGCTCCACCTGACTTTCACCGAGGAAGGCGCTCGCCGTTCCAGCACCGGCGGCTTCGACCTCCACCTCTCCGCCGACCGCACGAGCCTGCGCGGCGGCTTCTGGAGCGACGTGGCCGGGACGAAGGGGAGCACGCTGGCACGGCGGATGCCGTAGAGGGGGCCCCGATCATCAGACCGATCGGTCGGATCCGTCGGATCGGTCCGATCGGCCTCCCACGATTTCCCGCGCCAGCTCCACGATCGACAAAGGCGCGCACCCCTCGGCGTTGTTGTTCACCGTGCAGAGGACCGGCCGGCCCGCGGCGTGGGCCTCACGGGCCAGCTCGGCGAGAGCGCCACGGGCGGCGGGGTCTTCTTTCTGAATGCGATCGAACGGCGCGTAGCTCCTCCCCGCCTCCTCATAGGTCATGCCCGGACCGAGCAGCCAGCGGATGACCGTCGCCGGGGCTCCCGGACGGCCGCTCCCGGCCAGGCGCGCCTGGGTCCGCACGTCCGGCATGCGCGGATGGACGTTGTGACAATGGACGGCGCCGGTCGCGGCCAGGGCGTCGGCGTAGGCTCGCGTCAGAGCCTCGCGGTTGCGCAGCTCGACGGCATAGATGGGGCCGCGCGGCAGCGCAGCCAGAAAGTCGTGGAGCTCGTCCGCGAACTTCTCCGGCACTCCGAGGTCCTGCGGCGCGAGCTGGAAGAGCAGGGCGCCGCCTTTCTCTCCCAGCCCTTCGACGTAGGGGGCCACGACGTTGTCCACTGCATAGGACGGATCGAGGAAGAGCGGATTGATCTGCCCGCGGTGGGTGCCATAGCGTGGACGGTCTGGCCAGCGCGAGACGGTCAGCACCTCCTGCGCCTTGACCAGGAACCGGAAGCTCTCCGGCACGGCCGCCGCGTACTCTGCGAATTCCCGGGTCTCCAGCGGCTGGTAGTAGGTGCGGTCGAGCCCCACTCCCCGCAGCAGCGGATGCTGGGCATACGCCGCCAGCCCTTCGTTGGCCAGGCGCGACTCGCTGTACTTGCCGCTCCAGACCAACCCCATCCAGCCGGGGAACGACCAAGTCGAGCCTCCGAGACGGATGTCCGGGGGCAGATCGCGGCCGAGCTGGCGGACGTCTTCAGGCACCTCCGCCGGCTCCACCCGCTTCTTGCGCGCCGTCTCCGGCATCAGTCCCGGGAACAACGCGAGCTGATCCGCCTGGTCCCTGCCGCTCATGCGTCACATCTTACCGGAATCCACGACCGCGCGCAGCTCTCCCACTGCGAGAAAACGCGCTTTGTCCGTGCAAAGGGACGGGCGCGACCGGTTCTGAGGACAATGAAGCGCCGAAATTTCTCATCGACCGCTGGCGACCCCGCGTGGCACACCGATTGCCTTTCAGTTTTTCGTTTCAATCCGCGCAGTGGAAAAGGAGGTGGAGCCCGGCAGGAGCAAGGACCCCGCGCGTCCCTCGCACCCCATTGATCTTTCTGGGAGGAGAAACGATGAGAGATAGGTTCGGTTGGCCGATCGCCTGGATCGTCGCCGCCCTGCTGGTCGCACCCTGCGGCGCGGCGATGGCACAGCTCCAGACCGGAAGCCTGTTTGGAATCATCCTCGACAGCGAGCGATCCCCCTTGCTGGCGCGACCGTGACGCTGTCCGGGATCGGGGCTCCGCAGACGCAGCTCACCGATGCGCAAGGCCGTTTCCGCTTCGTCGGCCTCGCCCCCGGCACCTACCGGCTGCACGCGCACCGCGATGGATTCTCTCCGACGGACATGGACAACCTGATCGTCCACGTGGGCCGCAATACCGACGTGGAGGTCACCCTGCTGCCATCGATCACCGAGACCATGACCATCACCGGCGAGGCGCCGCTGCTCGACGAGCGGCGGTTCTCCAAAGGAAATACCTTCACGCTCACCGAGCTCGAACGGGTGCCCACGGCGCGCGATCCCTGGTCGGTGGTGTCGAGCACGCCCGGCGTTTTGATGGACCGCATCAACGTCGGCGGCAGCGAGACCGGGAGCCAGGCCCGCATCGTCGGCCCGGGCTCGGGCAACGAACAGGTCGTCTGGGCTCTCGACGGCATGACGATCACCGACATGGCCGCTCTCGGCTCGGCGCCGGGATATTTCGATTTCGATTCGTTCGAGGAGATCGAGGTGACCACCGGCGGCTCCGACGCTTCGATCGCCAGCGGCGGCGTCGTCCTCAACATGGTCACCAAGCGCGGCACGAACGACTGGCGCGCCTCCGGCCGCTTCTACTATGCCGGCGCGGGCCTGCGGTCGGGCCTCGACATCGACGATAGTGAGCTCGGACAAGCCGGAGCCTGGAACCAGTTCAAAGCCCAGACCGATTTCAAGCAGGGGAACCGGATCGACTCCCTGCGCGACTGGGGGCTCGAAGGTGGCGGCCCCGTGCTGCGCGACCGCCTGTGGCTCTGGGGCTCGTACGCGCAGCCGGTCATCCGCAAGCTGACGAACGAGGATTTCGTCGACCAAGAGAAGACCACGGCCTGGAACTTCAAGCTGAACGCGGCGCCCCGCACCGGCAACACCTTCACCGCCTTCGCCTGGGACGACGACAAGATCAAGCACGGCCTGGGCGTCAGCAAGCTGCGGCCGCCGGAGACGGCCTGGAACAAGTCCGATTACGGGTCGGAGCCCACCGCGTGGAAGGTGGAGGACACCCAGATCGTCGGCTCCAGCTTCTTCGTCACCGCTCTCTATTCGCGGGTCAACGGCGGGTTCGCTCTCAACCCCGAGGGTGGCGAGCAGCTCCCCGTGCTCGACTTCGACAACGTCTGGCACAACGGCTACGCCGTCTACGTGACCGATCGGCCCCAGCGGCAGGTGCAGACCGACGCGTCGAATTACTTCAACACTGGGCGCTTGAGCCATGAGCTCAAGTACGGGGCCGGATATCGCGTGGTCGAGGCGAGGTCCAGCTCCCGCTTCCCGGGCGGCGGCATGGAATACGGACCGGGCTACCTCTATCTCAGCCGCGAGGGCGTGGCCAACGTCGACAGCGAGTACACCTCGGCGTTCGCGCAGGACACGCTGGCCGTCGGGCGCCTGACGGTCAATCTCGGCCTGCGATATGACCGGCAGACGGGGAGCACGCTCGACACGTCCGTCCCGGCCAACCCGGCCGCGCCCGAGCTCCTGCCGGCCGTGCAGGTCGACGGCGCGGACGCGGGGTTCGTCTGGGACGATCTCGTGCCGCGCCTGGGCGTGACCTGGGCGCTCGGCGCGAAGCGCAACACGCTGCTGCGCGCCAGCTACTCGCGGTACGCCGACCAGCTCGGATCGGAGTACACCGGCTGGACGAACCCGGTGCAGTACCAGCAGTACCGGTATTTCTATACGAGCAACGATGGCGGGCCGACCCTCGAGCCAGGCGAGATCCTGGACGAATTCTCTCCGCCATCGCCGGGCGTCAATCCGATCACCTACGGCGCCCTGGTGTCGAACGCGGTGGACAAGGACTTCTCCGCTCCCTTGACCGACGAATTCCTCCTCGGCGTCGAGCACTCGTTCCTGCCGGATTTCGTGATGGGTCTGCAGGCCAGCTACCGCCACTTCACCGGCATCCCCGAAACCGAGCTCCTGGTCTTCGACGGCGACGCGCACGCCGAGGAGAACCTCGACACCGTCGGACGTCCGCACCAGGCGAGCGATTACGGTGCCGGCCGCGAGGTCACCCTCACCGGTCCGGATGGGCAGAGCTACGTCGTCCGCATTCGCGAGCTCCGGCCAGGCATCACGTCCCGCGGCGGCTTCCTCCTCGAGAACGGCGACCGCGAGCAGGAATACAAAGGGCTGTTCCTCACGATGCAGAAACGGCTGACCGGCCGCTGGATGGCGCGCGGCCACGTCTCCTTCCAGGACTGGCGCTGGCGCATCCCCGAGCGCGAGAACGAGGACCCGACCGACGACGTGGCCGGCGGCGTCAAGGACGGCAGCGAGGTGCTGCACGGCGTGGCCGCCGGCTCCAAAGGAAACGTGTTCATTTCCAACGGCTGGTCGTATGCCTTCACCGGGCTCTATCAGATCGCTCCCGCGAGCTCCTGGGGCTTCAACGTGGCGGCGAGCGTGAACGGCCGCGAAGGCTATCCGATCCGCTACGTCCAGCGCACCTTCCGGACCAGCCTGAACACCGGCCGGCCGACCTACATCCCGGTCACCTCGGATACCGGACGTTTCAAGTATCCGGACGTCCACGTCCTCGACCTGCGGGTCGAGAAGGACTTCACCCTCCGCGACCTCGGCCTCACGCTGGGAGTCGACGTGTTCAACGCCCTCAACGAGCCCTACGTCCTGCAGCGCACGGTCGTGATGAACCGGCCGAATTCCGATCACGTGGTCGAGGTCCTCTCGGCGCGGATCATCCGCCTCGGCGCCCGCTTCCGCTTCCGCTGAAACGTCTCCTCTCACATCCGGACTTGCCGGAGCCGCCGGGGGGAGACCTCCGGCGGCTTTTTTTATTGTGGATTTCAGATTTTGGATTTCGGATTCAGTTTTCCGGAGAGCACGGATCACCCTCGGGGTCTCCGCTTTCAGAAAAGCCCGGTGGAATATGGATTTACCTCGCCTCGGCGGCATGGCACGCCGCTTGCCTTTCACATCGATCGTCAGAGATGTCGTACGAAAGGAGGTGAGGGACGGAGAGAACAGATCTCGGCCCTGGAGGGGATTTCTTTCTTTTGTGAATTTGGAGGGCGACGAACAACGACGGTGCAAGAGGAGGTCCGCGAATGAACAGAGACAAGAAGTCCGGAATCCTGGTGATCGCCGTCCTGTTGGCCGCCCTGGCCGCTCCCGCGGCCGCGCAGCTTCAGACAGGAAATTTGTTTGGAACCGTGAAAACAGCCGACGGCACGCTTCTTCCGAACGTGACCGTCACTCTTTCGGGCGGCGGCGCGCCCGCGGCCCAGTCGACCAATGAAAAGGGTGAGTTCCGCTTCCCCGGCCTGCCTCCCGGCAGCTACCAGCTCCTCGCCGAGCTCGACGGATTCATCCCGCTCGAAGGAAAGGACCTGACGATCAACGTCGGGCGCAACACGACGATGGAGCTGACGCTCCAGCCCGCCCGGCAGGGGATCGATGAAACGATCACCGTCGTCGGCTCACCCCTGCTCGATGCCCGGAGGATCAGTGTGGACGAGACGGTCACGCTCGAAGAGCTCGAAAGCATCCCCACTGCCCGCGATCCCTGGGCTGTTCTGCAGTCGACGCCCGGCGTGCTGACCGATCGCATCAACGTCAGCGGCAGCGAGAGCGGCCAGCAAGCACAATACGTCGGCCCCGGCTCGGGCGGCGACCAGGCGGTCTGGTCGCTCGACGGCATGGTGATGACCGACATGTCGGCCACCGGCTCCTCCCCGGGCTATTACGATTTCGAAGCGTTCGAGGAGATGCAGGTGACGACCGGCGGCAGCGATGCCACGACCGCGACCGGCGGCGTCGTGCTCAACATGGTCACCCGGCGCGGCACCAACGACTGGCGCGCCTCCGGCCGCTACATGATCGCCGACGACTCGCTGCAATCCGATCTCAGCCTCGACGAGAGCGAGCTCGGCCAGCGCGGCCCATGGAACAACGATCATCCGCAGCCCGAGTTCAAGCAAGGCAACCGCATCGTCGAGGTGATCGATTGGGGGCTCGAAGGGGGCGGACCGATCGTGAAAGACAAGCTCTGGATCTGGGGCTCGTACGCCAAACCGGAGATCCGTCTGCTCACGATCAACGACTACAGCGACGACACGACTCTCGAATCCTCGAACCTCAAGCTGACCGGGCAAGTCACGCCGTCGAACTCGCTGACCGCGTTCGCCTGGGACAGCGACAAGATCAAGCTCGGGCGCGGCGCGAGCCCGCTACGGCCGCAGGAGACCACCTGGAACCAGTCGGCTTTCGGCGGCCGGCCGACCGCCTGGAAGGTCGAGGACACCCAGATGCTCGGGTCGAGCTTTTATCTGACCGGTCTGTACTCGGAAGCCAACGGGGGCTTCGAGTTCGTCCCGCAGGGCGGCGACAAGGTGCCGTACCTCGACGCGGACAACAAGTGGCACAACAGCTTCTTCGTCGTCCAGACCGAGCGGCCCCAGCAGCAGCTCAAGGGAGACGGCGCGAGCTACTTCTCGACCGGGAATCTGAGCCACGAGCTGAAGTACGGCGCGGGCTACCGCGTCGCCGAGGTGACCTCGCTCTCGCGCACGCCGGGCGGTGGCTGGGAGTGCTGCGGCGGCATCCTTCTGCTGGCCCGCGACGGTTTCGCCAACGTCGAGGCCGACTACACGAGCCTGTACGTGCAGGACACCCTCGCGGCCGGCTCGCTGACCGCGAACCTCGGCCTGCGCTACGATCGCCAGGGAGGCGAGATCCGTGACACCACGGTGCGCGCCAACCCCGTCTTCCCCGAGCTGCTGCCCGAGGCCCATTTCGCCGGGCAGGACGGCGGCTTCGAATGGTCGACGATCGTGCCGCGGCTCGGCCTGACCTGGGGCCTCGGCAAGGACCGCAAAACTCTGCTGCGCGCCAGCTATTCGCGGTACGCCGACCAGCTCGCCACCGGCATCGTCAGCTTCCTCAACCCGATCGGCGCCCAGCAGTACCGGTATTTCTTCACCGACAACAACGGCGGCCCGAGCCTGGAGCCGGGAGACATCGGCGACGAGGCGGGGCAACCGAGCGGTAATATCGATCCGTTCACCTTCCAACCGCTCCAGTCGAACGCCATCGATCCCGAGCTCGCGGCGCCGATCACCAGCGAGGCGCTCGTGGGCATCGAGCATGCCCTCCGGCCCGAGCTGGTCGTGGGCCTCCAGGCCACCTGGCGGAGCCACACCGGCAACCTCGAAACCGAGCGCCTGGTCTTCGACGGCGACGCGTTCGCCGACGAGAACCTCGGCCACGTCGGCCGCGTCCACCGGCGGGATGATTACGTGGAGCGGACGGACAGCGGCCTGCTGCCGGACGGCCGCCCCTACTCCGTCTCCTGGTGGGAGCTGCGGGACGGCGTGACCACGCGCGACGGCTTCCGCCTGGAGAACGGCGACCGCGTGCAGGACTTCCTCGGCGCATCGCTCTCCCTCACCAAGCGTCTGGCGAACCGCTGGATGATGCGCGGCAATGTCTCGTGGCAGGACTGGACGTGGAACATCCCCGACAGCGAGAACGAAGACCCGACCGACACCATCGCCGGCGGCATCGTCGACGGCACCGAGGTCCTGCAAGGCTCGGGCGTCGTCTCGGGCGCCAAGGGGAACGTGTTCATCAACAGCGCATGGTCCTACAGCCTGAACGGCCTCTACCAGATCGCGCCCGACCGGCGGTGGGGCTTCAGCGTCGCGGCCAATCTGACGGGACGGGAAGGTTATCCGCTCCGCTACGCCCGGCGCATCGTGCGGGACACGATCGTCGACGCGGCCGGCCTCGGCATCGACGTGCCGGTGGTCGCCGATCCCGACGCCTACCGCTATCCCGACGTCCACATCCTGGATCTGCGGGTCGAAAAGGAATTCAGCCTGAGCGATCTCGGGCTGACGCTCGGGGTGGACGTGTTCAACGCCCTGAACGAGTCCTACGTCCTGCAGCGTCAGGGGTTGCTGACGAAGAACAACGCGGACCACGTGCTGGAGATCGTGAGCCCGCGGGTGTTCCGCCTCGGCGCCCGCCTCTCCTTCCGGTGAGACGCTTCCTCCAGCGCCGGGGGCTTCGGCCCCCGGCCCCTTTTTCCCGCTCGCCTTGTTCCAGATCGACTACTCCAGCCGCTCGACCTGAACGTCCGAATCCCCATCGCGGTCGCGGGTGATCGTCACCTGCCAGGGATTGCAGCAGACCTCGCAATCCTGGACGAGAGTGCCCCACACGTCGGTCTCGATCGAGATCTCGACCCGTTCGAAGCACCAGGGGCACTGCACCTCGATCGTGTCGTTCCAATAGCCGTCGCCGCTCATTTCTTTGCCTTCTTGGCCGGAGCCTTCTTCGCCGGCTTCGCGGGCGCGGGAGCCACAGCCGCCACGCCGCTCCGCCCGAGACCCAGGACGATCTCGAACTCCTTCGGGGTGACCGGCTGGACTGAAAGCCGCGAGCCCTTCTGGGTCACCACCATCTTTTCGAGACCGGGCGTTGCTTTGAGAGCGGCGAGAGGAATGATCCCGGGAAACTTTTCGGCGAAGCGGATCTCCACCATGTACCAGGTGGGATTGGCGGGATCGCTGTCCGGATCGAAGTAGTGATGTCCCTTCTGGAAGGCGTAGGGATCCGGATAGGCCTCGCGGGAGATCTCGGCGACCCCGGCCACGCCGGAAGGCTCGGCGTTCGAGGCATAGAAGAGAACGCCATCGCCGATCTTCATGTCACCGCGCATGGAGTTGCGCGCCTGGTAGTTGCGGACCCCTTCCCAGGTCGTCGAGCCGTCGCGCTCCAAATCGTCGATCGTATAGGCGGCCGGCTCGCACTTCAGGAGCCAGTAGCGTTTTTCTCGGGGCATCCCGTCCCTCCCTCCGCGGCAAAGCGGCCGTGGAGCTGAAGGGGATGATATCTCCTCACTCCGCCCGGATCGCCACCAACGGATCGAGCCGGCTGGCGCGGTGGGCGGGGAGCCAGGAGGCGAGAGTGGCGACGGCGGTCAGGGTGAGGACTACGGCGCCAAGAGTCAGCGGATCGAGGGCGCCGATGCCGTAGAGCAGGCTTCCCAGCACCCGCGCCAGCGCCACGGCTCCGCCCAGGCCCAGCGCCAGGCCGATGCCGGTGAGCGCCAGGCCATGGCGGAGGACGAGCCGGACGATGTCGCTCCGCAAGGCTCCCAGCGCCATGCGGATGCCGAGCTCGCGGGTGCGCCGGCTGACGCGCTCCGAGAGCACGGCGTAGATCCCGATCATGGCCAGTACCAGCCCGAGGCCGCTGAAGAGAAGCAGCAGGACCGTGTTGAAATGCGACCGGGCGTAGAAGATGCTCCCGGCGAGGCGCCCCTCCAGGGTCTGCAGCTCCCCGGTGGGCAGGTTGCCGTCCAGCGCCCAGAGCTCGCGACGCACCGCGGCGGCGAGAGCGAGCGGGTCCTTCGCGGTCCGCACCGCGATCCCCATCGAGCGGAGATAGTCGGCCGGCACCGGGAGCTGCGCCAAGGCGAACCAGAAGACCGGCTCCGTGCCCGCCGCGGCACCCGGCCGCCGTTGCTCCTTCACCACGCCCACGATCTCGTGCCACTCCCCGTTGAAGCGAACCCGGCGGCCGATCGGGTCGACACCCGGGAAGAAGCGGCGGGCGGCGGCCTCGTCAATCACCGCCACGAACGGTGTGCCCGGCCGGTCGCGCCCGTCGAAGGCGCGGCCACGCAGCACCGGCGTTCCCAGGGCCGCGAAGGCATCGGGTGTGGCGAGATCCCAGGCCGCCGAGGCATCCTCGGCCGGCTCCTCCTGCCCTTCGAAGACCGGCTGGAAGCTCCAGGCGCTCTCCGGCGGGAGCTGCCGCACGGCACCGGCCGCTACGACGCCGGGCAGGTGACCGATCCGCTCCAGGAGCTGTCCGTAGAAGGCCGCGATCCGCTCAGGCTCCGCATACCGCGCCTCCGGCAGATCAACTTCCAGGGTCAGGACGTTCTCCGCCACGAAGCCGGGGTCCTCGCCCAGGAGTTGGACGAACGAGCGAACCATCAATCCGGCGCCAGCCAGAAGGACGAGCGCCAGGGCGATCTCGGCCACGGCGAAGCCATCGAGCCAGCGGGACCGGCCGTTGTCGTCGCGAGTCCCGGCCCGCAGCGCCGACCGCAAATCGGCTCGCGAGGCACGGAAAGCCGGCACCAGGCCGGGGAGCAACCCGGCCAGGAGGGAGAGGCCGAGCGCGAAGCCGAGCACCCGCGGGTCCATCCCGATCTCCAGGTCCCTGGGGAGATAGACGCCCCGCGCGTCTGGCAGGAGCTTCAAGGCGAGAGCAGCCAGAGCCACTCCGGCAATGTCGCCTGGAATGGACAGAACGGCACTCTCAGCCAGGAGCTGCCGGACCAGCCGACGGCGATCGGCACCGAGGGCGGCGCGCAGCACGATCTCGGGCTCTCGCGCGGCGGCCCGGATGAGCTCCAGGCTGGCGACATTGGCGCACGCGATCAGCAGGACGAAAACGACTGCGCCAAAGAGAACCAGCAGCGCGGTCCGCACCGGTCCGGCGAAAGCCTCACGGAGCGGTATGACGCTGGCGCGCACGCCACGCTCGGACTCCGGCAGATCCGTTTCGAGACGGGCGCGGATCGCGTCCAGCTCACGGCCGGCCCTCTCCAGAGCGACCCCGGGCTTCAGGCGTCCGATCGCGCCGAGATAGGACGACTCGCGATCCGCCGCGGCCTCGGGTCCGAACGCCAGCGGGATGAGAATATCCGGTGCGCCGCCGCGGATCCGGAAGTCCGCCGGCAACGCTCCGGCCACCTGGTAGACCTCGCCGCCGAGCGTCATGGCGCGGCCCGCCACCGCGGGGTCGGCACCGAAGCGCTCCCGCCAGAGGCGATGGCTCAGCAGGACGACCCGATCCCGTCCCGCACCGTACTCCTCGGCAACGAAGAGGCGGCCGGCCGCCGGACGAATGCCGAGAGCCTCCAGCAGTCCCGCCGAAACGAGGTGGCGAGACAGGCGCAACGGCTCCTCGCCGCCCGTCCAGTCGAGAGTACCGAAGGGGACATAGGCCCCGAGATGCTCGAACGAGCCGCTCTGCCCACGCCAGGCGAGAAAATCCGCAGGAGTCATCGCCACCCGCTCCTCGCCCCGCTGCGGCCGGACCGCCAGAACATCGACGAGCCGCTCGGCCTCAGGAAACGGCAGCGGCCGGAGCAGCACGGCGTCGACCACGCTGAAGATGGCCGTCGTCGCGCCGATCCCCAGAGCCAGCGTTAGGATGGCGGCGGCAGCGGGACCGGGGTGGCTTCGCAGGGCACGGAAGCTTTGGCGGAGATCGCGGATCAGATCGCGCATCGGGTCTCCTTCTGGCCGTTCATCAGGGTGCAGTAGACGAAGAGGTGGGAGCTCATTGCCGATAGACCGCCGATGCATTGCCGTTAAATTGCCGATAACCCGCCCCCGCCGCCTGCAACGCTTCCTTCGAAGCGGTGCCAAACACGGCGGCCAGAACTTGCAGAAAGTATTCGAGCCAGGGAGTGAGGTCCGCTCGGTCTCGCCCTTCGTAGTAGTTATGGTGGGGATGTATGGCGAGCGAGCCGTAGTAGGCCGCGAGGTCGCGGGCGTGGTACTCCTCCAGCGAGAAGAAGCCATTGAGCCCATACCCACCCCGGTGAAGGAGAAAGGTGGCGAGCAGACGGGCTGTCCGCCCGTTTCCATCGAAGTAGGGGTGGATCGTCACGAACTGATAGTGAGCCAGTCCGGCGATCAGCGGCACGGGCAGCTCTTCACGCTCACGCTCCACCCAGCCCACCAGGCCAGCCATCAGATCCGGCACGTCCCGCGCCTCAGGAGGCAGATACACGATCGCGCCCGTCTCCGATTCGCGAATCACGTTCTGTCCGTCGCGATAGGGTGTCGGCCGAGCCCGGGGCCCGCGTTCGACCAGGGCATGCAGGCGCTGGATGAGATCCTCGGTGAGAGGGATCCCCCGCGCCGCCCACTCCTCGACCCGGAGCAAGGCGTTCCAGTAGTTCCGGACCTCACTGACGTCCCGCTCGCGTCCATGGAAGCGCGTCCGACTCCCGGAGAGGACTTCTTCGGCCTCGGCCAACGTCAGCCGGTTTCCCTCGAGCCTCGTCGAGTAGTGCGTGGATCGGATGCGGGCGCGGCGGCGGAGCTCCTCCGCCACCATGGGAGGGAACGGCGTGTGATCGACGACTGCCCGCGCCGCCTCGATCTCCAGGATTGCACGGACGACGGCCGGCGAGAAGGTGTAGCGAGGCTGCCAGGTAGGGTGGGAGCTCGGTTCCGGCATTCTCTCCATCGTACTCCAGAGCCGTTCCGTCGGTGCTCGCCAGGATCCCTGCGGCCACTGTCAGCCAAAAGGTGTACCCTAGAGGATATGAGCAGCTACGTCGTCGCCATCAAACGAGAACAACGCTCCGCGGCACCTCCGGACTGGTTGGAGCGGTTGGAGCGGATCGAAGGGCTTGAGATCCTGGGGCGGCACAATCCTTATCGGGTCCAGGTCACGGCCTCGGATGAGGCGATTCGCACGGCTCGGCACCGGATGGGTGACCTACTCCATATCGAGCCACTCATCCTCCACGGGCCGCAATCGATCCGCTGACGCTCTTCACAGTCCCGGTAAGCCCAAACCTTGGAACCGGGATTCCAGCCCGATATCGCTGACGTGCTGCCGCAGGATGGCCAGGGCCATCTGTGCGCGAGTTTTATCCCTGGGCAGTTGGACGTAGGTCGCATCTTGCGCCAAGAGACCGGCCCAGACCGCGCACACTGCCGGGCTCGCCATGGAGGTTCCATCCATCACCCCGTAGGGCGCCGTCAGACCATGGCGCGCGGGAACGGTTGATAAGAGCCCGACGCCCGGCCCGGCCACCGTTACCTCCGGGCCGAAACAGCTGAAGTTGGCCAGAAACAGACCGTTGTCCCCAAACAGCGCACGGTCGACCGGCAGCCGGCTCGCTGCCAGCGAGCCGGCGGGTCCCCATCCTTCGAAACCGAGAGCCGAAACGGCAACGGTCTCCGGAAAAGCGGCAGGAAAGAGTACAGGACCTGCCTCGTTTCCGGCAGCACAGACGCAGACCGTGCCGCGTTCCAGGGCGTCTCGGATGGCATCCTGCTCAATCTGTGACGCGGAGGATGCTCCAAGGCTCAAATTGATCAGATCGACATTTCGGTTGCGCGAGAGCTCGTCGATCGCATTCGCGATGTCTCCCTGGTTGGCTCCCCCTCCCGGCGGGAAGACCCGCGCGCAGACCAGATCCACTCCTGGAGCGATACCGGCATATTCGCCCGCACCCGTTGGACGGGCACCAATGATTCCGCAGACATGAGACCCGTGGCTGTCGGCGTCTGTGGCGCCGCCTGGCTGGTGCTGGCCGTTGATAAAGGCCCCGGCATCCACCAAATGCGCCAACCCTGGATGGGGTCCGAATCCAGTGTCCGCCACTCCGACCCGGATGCCTACCCCGATCTGGAGGGCGCCGTCCGAGCTCACAAAGTCGTGCCACCACCCGATGGGACCATCCTGCGGAAGGCTTGGACAGTCGACGGTCACTGACGGCCCGACCCCACGCACCACCATCGTCCAGAACCCAGCATATGGAACCGCGACGAGGGCGGATGGCCGCCAAAAGGAAGCGAACGAGAACGACACGGTGCCGCCGGCGTCGGTTGTTCCCTCGAGCTTGTTTTCTGCGCCTCCCGGCCCTCGCAGGAAGAGAATGACGTTCGCATGAGCCAGGGGCGAACCGGCTCCCAGGATCTGTACAGCAACCGACCGGGTAGCCCCGGCGGCCGCTGGAGCGGCCGTGGCAGGTACTGCCCGGACGCCAATAAAATCGATCGGAACATTTGTGACGGGCCAATGGAGGATCTCCGGCTCCAGGAGAACATCGGGCGGCAGGTCGCGCACCCGAGCCGCCATGTCGGCCGGCTCGGCTTCCACAATCAAGACTCGGCGCGCCGTGGGATCCTCGGGCTCGAAGTCGCGCACGACCTCCACCTCAGCTTCCATTCTCTGAAGCGCAGCCCCCAGAGTGGCTCGGGATTGCAGATGCTCGTCTTCTCCGAACTTCCCGGCACGCCGATGCGAGAGGACATAGCGGGCCATTGCCTTCCCTCCTCGTTGGGATCGAGCCTCCATGGGCTCAATTTCTGAGACGGACGCGCTCATTCGTTTCACACCCCCTGCAACATCTCCAGCAGCTCCTCCCGGCTGAAGATCTTCGCGAGCTTCGGATCGTCCTCCTGG
The DNA here is from genome assembly GCA_035264905.1 of Thermoanaerobaculia bacterium. Lineage (GTDB taxonomy): Bacteria > Acidobacteriota > Thermoanaerobaculia > Multivoradales > UBA5704 > UBA5704. The sequence goes on along the minus strand of DATFPH010000532.1, from coordinate 5,158 downwards.
ACGACGCTATTCATCATCCGGCGCTTGCGGTCGATGATGGCTGAGATCTTTTCTTCGAGCGTTCCTTCCGTCACCAGCTTGAACACCTGCACGGCCCGCTTCTGGCCGATGCGGTAGACGCGGTCCGTGGCCTGGTCCTCCCGCGCGGCGTTCCACCAGCGGTCGTAGTGGATCACGACCGAGCCGCCGACCAGGTCGATCCCCGTGCCTCCGGCTTTCAGGCTGCCGAGAAAAACCTTGCAGCTCGAATCGTGATTGAACCGGTCGACGATCTCTCCCCGCTTGGTGGTCGCGCCGGTGAGCGTTACGTGCTCGACTCCGAGCTCCCGCAGGTGCCGCTCCATCAGATCGATCATGCCCAGGAACTGGGTGAAGACCACGACCTTCTGGCCGCTGTCGAGCGCCTCCTGGAGAAGCTCCTTCCAGAGCTCCCACTTGCCGGAGGCCCAGCCCTCCGCCTGGTCGAGATTGCCGACGGCGAGCGCCGGGTGATCGCAGATCTGCTTCAGGAGGTTGAGCAGGGCGAAGACGTGGATGTAGGGGAGGGGCTGGTCCACCGCCTCCTCGATGCGCTGGAGCAGCTCGGCTCCTCGACCTTCGATCGCGTCGCGGTAGAGCTTGACCTGGTCGTCGGAGAGGACGCAGGTGCGCACGTCCTCGATCTTCTCCGGCAGCTCGTCGAGCACCGTCGCTTTCAGGCGTCGGAGGAGGAACGGCGAGAGGACCCGCCGCAGCTCGGTCAGCCGCTCCGCCTCGACCCGATCCCGGCCCCGCCCCTCGGCGGGCCTCGATTCGATCGGACGAATATAGCGGCTCGCGAAGGCGGCGTCGCTGCCCAGATAGCCCGGCAGGACCAGGTCGAACAGGGTCTTCATGTCTTCCAGGGAGTTTTCGATGGGCGTTCCGGTGAGGCCGAGCTTCACGTCGGCTGCCAGGTGAGAGGCGGCCTGCCAGGCCTGGGTTTGCCGGTTTTTGATCTGCTGGACCTCGTCGAAGACCGCCACCGAGAAGGGGATCGCGGAGAGCTCTTCGGCGTCGCGGCGGAGCACGCCGTAGGAGGTGATCAGCACGTCTCCCGCGCGCAGCCGGAACGGCAGGCGGCGCTGCGGGCCGTGATGGACGATCGGCTGCAATCCCGGCGCGTGCCGCCGGATCTGGTCCCGCCAGTGCGGCAGGACGCTGGTCGGGCAGGCCACCAGGAACGGCTCGGTCACCGCCCCCTCCTCGGCGAGGCCCACCAGGAGCGCGGCGGTCTGCAAGGTCTTACCCAGCCCCATGTCGTCGCAGAGCAGGCCGGCGAGACGGTTCTCCCAGAGGAAGCGCAGCCACTCGACGCCGATCCGCTGATACGGCCGCGGCTCGGTGGCGAGACCGCGCGGCCGTTGGAAGGGCGCGGCCGGCCGCAGGTGGAGCAGGCGGTCGAGGAGTGGCGTGCCCGCTTCGTCCGCGACCTGCACGGGCACTCCCGCCGCGGCCTGGAGGCGCAGCAGCTCGCTCGGTGACAGGCGGATGCGCCCCCGCCGCTCTCCGGTCTCCGCCAGGGGCTGCCGCTCGACCAGCTCCTCCAGATCGCGGAAGGCCTGCGCGTTCAGGTCGATCCAGCCACCCGAGATCTCCAGATAAGGAAGACCCTCGCGCTTGGCCTGGAGCACGTCCGCCAGGGAGACCGTCTGGTTGCCGAAGCCGTACTCCACGGCGAGCCACCACCAGCTCCGCTCTAGCGCCTCCTCGGGATCGGCGGCGGCGATCTCGATGCGGTCGAACTCCTTGAAGATCCGGCGCTCGCGCAGCGGCGCGTCGAGGACGAGCACCCCTTCGCCCAAGGCGTGGCGATGCTCCGCGAGGAACCCCGGCACCTGGTGCCGCCCCAGGGTCAGGCGGGCCGGCGCCTTGAACTTGCGCTCCTTCCCTTCCCGCTCCAGCTCGGCGAGGACGCCGAGATCCTTGAGCCAGATCAGGTTGCCGTAGCGGAACTTCTCCACCTCGGCCATTTCGAGGAAGCGCTCCTCGCCGGTCTCCTGGAGAGCGCGGAGGACGGGCCTCACCTCCACGAGATCGAGCTCGGTGTCCTGCGTGGCGTGGAAGATGGAGCGCAGCGGCAGCGGCCGGAGCACCAGGTCTTCCTGCTCCGGGTAGGCCTCGGCCAGGAGCTGCAACGCGGCGCGGACGCGGTCGCGCGGCACGGTCACCTGGACGACCGGCGCCCCGGCCCGGCGCCAGGTCAGGGTAAAGGCACCGGTGGCCTCGTGGACGGCCGGGTGGAACGTCCCCCGTTCCCCCGGCTCCAGCTCGCGCTCGCAGTGGTAGGCGAGGCGGTGCCAGAAGCTCTCCTCCCAGGTCTGCCGCTGCGTCTTCATCCCCCGCTTGTAGAGCTCACGCTCCTGCAAGGTGGACTGGAACAGGGCCAGCCGCTCCAGCAACTCGGCGCGGTCGAACACGCCGGAGCCGAGAGCGACCTTGCCGGTCCGCTCCAGGAAGCGGATCTGGCTCTCCGAATCATCGAGATAGCGCGCCAGCTCGACGCCCGAGGGGGAGGTGACGCGGACGACGTCGCTCGCGAGACGGAGGACGCGGACCTTGGCCGAGGGCTGCGCGCTCCCCTCGAAGAGCAGCCGGGCGAGCCGGTGCCAGAGGGTCGTGGCGAACGCCGCCTCCCACTCCCGGCCGGCCCAGCTCTTCTGGACCTCGGCCACGGCCCGCGAGAGGTCCTTCAGATGGTCGCAGGTCTTGTTGCGGCTCAGGGCGCAGGTGCAGGAGCGGAGCGACCGGGAGCTGCCCGGCACCTGGGCGATATAGATGGCGGTGTCGGTCTGACTGGTCCCCTGCGGGACGAGGCCGATACCGGAACGATGGAACTCCAGATGCGTGAACTGCGGCATGATTCCCCGGAGGCAGAATTTGTTGCGCTGATCCAACGGACCGAGAGGCGCATTCTAGCCGGCCGGGAACGAGAAAAACAGGGGCGTGTCGCCTGCCCCTGGATGGTGGCGATGCGCAGGTTTCACCACGCCACTCGCCGAAGACTTGAAACCTCATCGAAGTGCCCATCGCGGCTGACCACCGGCTGGCGGTGCTGCATTGCCAGAGCGGCGATCCAGAGGTCGTTCTCCGGAATCGGTTTGCCTTTCCGGCGAAGCTCGCCCCGCAGCTGCGCATAGGTCTCAGCGGTGGTCTCATCGACCGGCAGGATGATGGATTCCCGGATGAGAGTCTCCAAAAGCCCTTGGAGATGGCCGTGATGACGCGAGCCGAGAAGCCCGTAGCGGTACTCTCCGATTACGATGACGGGCAGATGGTGGCGCGGCTCCGCAGCCAAGACCTGGCCGAGAGCTGGATCGCCGACGAAGAGAGCGGAAACTGCGTTGGTGTCGAGGATCAACGCCACTCATCCAGTTCGACGTGCTCAAACTCCTCGCTGATCAACGTATCGACCGGCTCTACATCCTCTCGTCGTGCCCGCCCAAAGACGGTACGCCAGCCCCGCTCTGTCGAAGACCCGGGAGTTTGCCGCTCCAGATGCGCTTGGAGCGCCTCGGTGACAAAGTCCTTCAGGCTCTCGCCGCGGAGAGCAGCGACAGCCTTAGTTTGGCGAAAGAGGTCATCCGGAATCTCCAAAGTCGTCTTCATGGCAACCACTTTTCCATATTTACGGGGAAGCGTCAACCGACCCGGTGCACGACCTTCTGGCCGCTGTCGAGCGCTTCCATAGCGCTCACGAAGGCGGCGTCGCAAGAGTCCGAGCAGGCAGGGGTGAGGATCTCCTCTTCTCACTGCGCGGTCTGTTGTGGCTAAGCGCAGAAGCCGCCGCAGCTCGCCGAGAGTTGCCCACGCCTCAACGGCTGGAATCCGCGCCGCGCGGAGTGTTGCCCGCGTCTCAACGGCTAGAACCCGAGCCTTGCGGGGTGTTGCCCGCGCCTCAACGGCTGGTGCCCGAGCTTCGCGGGGTGTTGCCCGCGCCTCAACAGCTGGAGCCCGAGACTCGCGGGGTGTTACCCGAGCCTCAACGGCTAGAGCCCGAGAGGCTCGGGCAATCTCCGGGCGGACGCCCTCTGGAATGCAGGGCGGTGTGTTGACGAGGCTCCTTGATGGAGCCCGGCGAGATCTACATTGCCGACTTCCCGAGGCCGGGCCCATCGGTTATTGTCGTCTCTGAGGGAACCGGCTGGCGCATCTCTTGACGCAGCTTAAGTAAGACGCTATCTTACTCTTCATGAAGACTGCCGTCTCCACCAAGGGCCAGATCGTCATCCCTGCGGAGATCCGCGAGCAAGATGCAATCGAGCCCGGGCAAGTGTTCGAGATCGAGCGCATCGACAGCGGCGAGTATCGGCTCATCCGCCTTTCTCCCCCTAGAAATCAGGGTGTTCTTGACTGGCTTCTGGCTTGTCCGGAGAAGGGCTTTTTCGTTCCTATCGAGTCCGAGTCCACCGACACACTGTGACGTTCCTGGTCGACGCCAACGTCCTGAGCGAAGCCACCCGACCCGAGCCCGATCCCAGGGTCCTCGCATGGCTGGCGCGCCATGAACGGGAGATCGCCGTCGATCCCCTCATCCTCGGCGAGATCCGGTTCGGCATTCTTCTCTTGCCGATCGGGAAACGGCGCGCTCGATTGGAGCGTTGGTTTGAGGAAGGCGTCGAGCGCATCCACTGCCTTACCTGGGAAGCAGCCACGGGATTGCGGTGGGCACAACTTCTCGCCGAGCTCCGCACCAGCGGCCGCTCCATGCCGATTAAAGACAGCCTGATCGCGGCAACGGCCCTGCTTCACGACCTCCCGCTCGCAACCCTGAACCGGCGCGATTTCGAGAAGGCGGGAGTCGAAATCATCGATCCGTTCGCCTGAGCCTGAGCCCGTTGGGCCCGGAATACCCTACGAGCCACAGGGCTGATCGGTGTCATGCCGCAAGCAACCGCGCCCCGGCAGTAGCCGAGAACCATAGCCCCAGGCGAGTGCGGAAAAGGGTGCCACAGAGCCTAAAGGTGCCAGATCTCGGTTCCAGCTAGCAGAGCGCCGGTTGTATCTGTTTACCGGGCTGGCGCCGGCAGCAGGTCTTTGCAGGAGGGTGGTCGGGGACTGCGGAGAATTGTACTGAAAAGAGCGATCGAGTTGAGCCCACGCTGCTGAGAGGTCCGCAGAAGGCTCATCAAGATGGATT
>DATFPH010000531.1:0-11031 GCA_035264905.1 Thermoanaerobaculia bacterium | reverse complement strand
GCCGGAGGAAGACCTCGACCCGCGGACTTGAGGATTGCGTCCGGGATCGTCGGCCGACACGGGCCAGCACGGTTTCGATGTGCTTGCAGGTGCCGAGGCCATTGACCAAGTGATCGGGACAGCCGCAGGAGTTGTCCCTTTGCGTCAGGGAGCGGATCTCCACCTCATAGGCGCTCCCCTGGGCGGAGCCGACCCGGAACGTCCCGAAGACCGGGTCGTCCTCGTCGAGCGCTTCGACGCTGAGCGGCTCCACCTGCGCCCGTTCCCGCCGCCGCTCGATTTCCTCTTCGTCCGTGCTGAGCCAACCCCGGAGCCGGAGAGGTTTCTCCTCTTTCTTCGTATCCTTTCTTGCCATGGCGCATCTTTTACCATGAAAGGCGCCCCGATTCTTGGGATGGGGAAATCGGCAGCAATCCGCCGGCCCATGAAACAATCCCACCATGGCCACGCTGACCTGGCTGCACCTCTCCGATCTCCACGCCTGCCGGCCCCGGTCCGGCTGGGATTCGGGGCGGATCGCGAAGACCCTTGTCGACGACCTGGCTGGGCTGCAGCGCGAGCACGGCCTGCGGCCGGACCTGATCTTCTTCACCGGTGATGCCGCCTTCGGGCACCTCCCGGGCAGTGAGCCGGGCCGATCGATCGAAGAGCAGTTCCGTGAAGCCGGGGCGTTCCTCGATGCAGTCCGCCGTGCGTTCACGCCGGAGGTGCCGCTGGCTGACCTCTTCCTCGTCCCGGGCAATCACGACGTGGACCGGCGGGACGTCCTGGAATCTCAGACCGAGTGGCTGGACCGGCAGATGCTCGAACGGGTCGAGAAGCTGATCCACGACGGTGGCCCGGAGTGGCGGGGCTTCATGCACCGCCTCGGCCCCTACCAGGACTTCCTCCGCGGCCACGATCTCGGCCACCTCCATGGCGATCCACAGCGGGCCCTGTGGGCCACGGTCCGCGAGGTCCACGGGCTGCGCCTCGGCCTCGCCGGCTTCAACTCGGCGTGGTCGTGCGGCCGCGACGGCGAGCGAGGGAAGCTCTGGGCGGCCGGGCGTTGGCAGCAGGGGACGTTGCGGGCACAACTCGCCGGAGCCGACGTCTCGCTCGCCCTGATGCACCATCCGCCCGGCTGGCTGGTGGAGCACGAGACCCCCGGCTTTGGCCGCGAGCTGCGCCAGGACTTCCAATTCCTTCTCCACGGCCACGAGCACCAGGACTGGGTTGAGCCGGTTGCCGGTGGCGCGTTCACCACGATCGCCGCCGGGGCCTGCTATGACCGCTCCGACAAACACAACGGCTACAACCTCATGCGGCTCGACCTGGAGACCGGGCGCGGTGAGGTCTTTCTGCGGCGCTACGACAAGACCGGAGGCGGCTGGGTGCTGCGGGCGGTTCATGGCGACGCCCCGCACGGTATATGGCCGCTCGACTTCCCCTGGCTGCGTGACCTTGGCAAGGGCCGGCCCAAGGGCATACCTCCCGCGCTCCAGCCCACGCCCTCCGCTCCGCCGGAGGCGGACAAGGATCTCGGCCACTATCTGGAGAGGCTGCGCTCGGCCCACCGGGACCTTCCCATCGCCGGCTTCGCCACGCGGGTGCGGCTGCCGATCCGGCTGGAGAGCGTCTACGTGGCGCTGCGCGCGCGCATAGTGCACCATGCGATGGAGAGCGAGCACGTGAAGGGGCCGGGGACGCTCCGCGCGCTCGCCTTGGAAGAGGGGGAAGATCGCGAGGTGCCGTTCGATGAGGCTTTGGTCCTCGCCCGGAAGCACGGCCTGCGCGGCGCCGTCGTCCTCGGCGATCCCGGAACGGGCAAGACCACCCTGCTCAAGCACTTCGTCCTCGCAGCCACCGATCCCGCCACGGGACCGGGCCGTCTCGGCCTGCCGCCGGAAACCGTTCCGGTGCTCCTCGAGCTGCGGCGGTTGGGGAACCCGGCTGCCGGCCTGCGGCCTGCCCTGGTCGGCGCGATCGAGCGGGCGGCCCCGGGCCTCGACGCCTCTGGCTTCGCGATCCGCCTGCTGCGGCGCGATCACCTCCTCGTCCTCGTCGACGGATTGGACGAGATCGCCGATGCCACGCAACGCGCCGAGGTCTCCCGGTGGCTGGAAGAGGCGGCGGGAGTCCTCCCGCACAGCGTCTTCGTGGTCACCAGCCGCTATGCCGGGTACAAAGGCGATGCGAGACTCTCCGGCCGCTTCCTGGAGCTCCACGTCCGCGACCTGACCGAGCAGGAAGCGCGGCGCTTTCTCCAGGACTGGTACGGCGCGGTCGAGGCGCAGGCCGAGCTGGGCCGCGCGCCGGAGGTGGCCGCGAGGCTGGCGGCCGAAGGGGCGGATGACCTCGCCCTGCGGATCTTCATCGCGGACGACCCGCGCACGGTGAGCCTCCGGGAGCTGGCGACGAATCCCTTGCTGCTCCAGATCCTCTGCCTCGTCCATCGCGACCGCAAGCACCTGCCCGAGCGGCGGGTGGATCTTTACGGCGAGTGCTGCACCGTCCTCCTCCAGCTTTGGCGAGAGGCCAAGGGGATGCCGGTCGTCCTCACCGCCGCGCAGGCGCTCAAGCTCCTCCAGCCGCTGGCCTGGTGGCTCCACACACAGGGCCGCAAGGAGGTGGTCGCCGCGGAGATCCTCCCGCTCCTCACTGCACCGCTGCGCGAGCTGGGGCGCAAACCCGAGGAAGGTGAGGCTCTCCTGGAGGCGATCCGCGACCAGTCCGGCCTGCTGGTCAACGCCGGCCCGGCGTACGCTTTCCTGCACCTGAGCTTCCAGGAGTACCTGAGCGCCCGCCACGTACAGGATCAGGTTGTCCGCGCCCCGGACCTCCTCGCCGAGCTCGCCGGGCATTTTGGAGAGACCTGGTGGCGGGAGGTGATTCTCCTTTCTGTGGGGCTCGACAATCCGAGCCTCTTCGAGCCGCTGCTGAGCGCACTGCTGCGGCTGGAAGCTCTCCAGCGCGACGTCCGCCTCGCCGACGACCTCCTCCGCGATGCATCAGCGGTGACCTCCCGGCCGCTCCTCGAAGCCCTGTCCTCGGGGATCGTGAGCGCGCAGGAGCGCTACCACGCCTTGCGCCTTCTCCGCGCGATCTCCGGTTGGGACGCGGAGGGAAAAGCCGCCGTCCGCTCCCTGCTGGCCGATCCGGACGCACAAGTAGCCGGCATGGCCGCGGAGGTGCTGGGCCTCCAGCGGCCGGCTTCACCACGGGCCCGCCGCCACGAGCCGGCGCCAGGTGAGGAGCGGCTGCACGAGGTGGATGGGACCGTGCTGCTGTATGTGCCGGGCGGGGAGTATACGCTTGGCGCTGATGACATCACCGGCGACGAAAAACCCATTCACCGGGTCGTTCTCAGTCCCTTCTGGATCGCGAAGTACCCGGTGACGAACGAGCAGTACAGCCGCTTCCTGGGAGCGAATCCAGGCGCTCGCGAGCCCGCGGTCTGGTCGGACAAGCAGTTCAATCAACCCGAGCAGCCGGTCGTGGGGGTGAGTTGGGAGGAGGCCCAGGCCTACTGCCGGTGGGCGGGCCTGCACCTGCCGAGCGAGGCGCAGTGGGAGGCTGCGGCGCGGGGGACCGATGGGCGGCGCTACCCCTGGGGGAACGGCGATCCGACGCCGGAGCACGCCAACTTCGGCAACCGGGAGGGCCGGCCAACGCCGGTGGGTTCCTATCCGAAGGGCGCCGGGCCCTTTGGTGCGTTGGATCAGGCGGGCAATGCTTGGGAGTGGTGCGAGGACATCTGGGATGCGGAGGCCTATCGGGATCGTGATGGACAGCGGGATCCTCTTTGCGCCACCGGCGGAGCCGCTGTTCGTTGTTTGCGCGGCGGGTCGTGGGACGTCGTTGCCAGGTATCTGGCTGTGGCGTACCGCGTCGGGAGCAGGGCATCGGTCCGGAACTGGGTCGTTGGCTTTCGCTGCCTGTTGCCTGCCGGCCCCGAGCCTTGATTCTTGGCTTCGTGGGTTTTGTGCGTTTCGGGGGTCCAGGGGGCGGAGCCCCCTGGTGAAGACCTGGCGGGCATTGTCGACACTTTGTCGACATCGTGGTTTTTAGTTTAGAAGGTCACGGCACCTCGCCAGGAGACCAAAGATTGGCGGAAGCGGCGCTGGTCACCCAGGGCCAGCTCAGGCAGGCGCTTCCGAAACCGGCGCACCGCCTTGGTGCCGAGGTCGCAACCTTGGCGGGTAACCCGGTGCCCGAGATAGTTCTGCGGCAGCTCCGTCGGGCGGATGTGGCCTTTTCGCAGATTCAAGGCCAGGCGCCGCTGTTCGCTCAACCATGCCTCAGCCGCCCTTCTCCAAGCCCTCAGGGTCGACCGCTCATGGGCAAAGAAGACGAGGTCGTCCATGTACCGCAGGTAGCCCTCGGCTTTGAGCTCTCGTTTCACGAAGTGGTCGAAGCCGTCCAGGTAAAGATTGCCCCACCATTGGCTCGTCAGGTTGCCGATGGGCAGCCCACAAGGACGTCGGCGCTGTTCTTCCCGGTCCAGGCCGTAGAACGACGCCACGGAGGGGCGCAAGTACAGCTCGTGGCCGGACGCCAGGATGACGGTCAACAAAGCGACGACACGCCGGTCGCGCAACTTCTCGCTGAGCAAGGAAAGCAGGATGGCGTGGTCGATGGAAGGGAAGTAGCGGCTGACATCGAGGTGCATGACCCGAGGGAAGCGGCGTTGCAGCTCCAGAAAGCGCAGCAAGGCACGGTGGCTGCCCCGGCCGGGCAGGCAGGCGTAGGAGTCCGCGATGAACCGGCAGTCGAACAGCGGAGCCAGGGCGGCGTGGACGGCCCGATGCACCACACGGTCGCCAACAGACGCGACGGCGATCAAGCGGGGTTTCGGATCCCGGATCTCCAAGACGTGGTAACGGCCGTGGCGGTACGTGCCGGCCTGCAAAGCCTCCGAGAGATTGAGCAGGTTCCTTTCGGCATCGAGCTCGAACCATGCGACCGCCGGTCTGCGCCGCTTGCCGGACCGGTACTGTCTCCAAGCAGCGAGCAGGCTCTCCGGGGAGGCAATCGCCTCGAGAGGTGTAGAGAACGTCTTCATCCTCGTATGTCTCAGGCACTGGCGACAAAAGCGCCCGACCGGACGGTGGGCCGATGCCCACAGGCGCCGGCTGACTGGAACGGCCGGGCAGTGCGGTCTTGGATGGCCGGTGCCGGGCACCGGCCTGTCCGTGGCCTCTCCTGCACGATTCTCTTCCCGTCGCGGGTCGGAAGCGTGTTCGGGGCCGGCAGGCAACAGGCAGCGAAAGCCAATGTTCCTGTTCCGGTTCGATGCCCTGTTCCTGTTGCGGTACGCCACAGCCAGATTCCTGGCATCGTTGTTCCACGACCCGCCGCGCAAACAACGAACAGCGGTTCCGGAGAGGCCCTGTTCAGCGTACCTCTTCCAGGCGTTTTCGCCAACCTCCGATCTGCCTTCCGATGTCACGAAGCGCCTCGGTGGCGTGCATGAGCTGCCGGTCATCGAGCAGGCTCTTCTCGGCGGCGAGCCGGAGATGCACTCGAAGCAGCGTCGCCTCTTCGTCGGCTTCGATCAGCCGCTCGCCGGGCTCGAACCGGGAGACGGCAAGGGAAACCGCGGCAAGCAACCCCCGAGAATGGTCGAGGACCGTGTCTCGCAGTACGCGGTGTTTTTCTTCCCCGCCGCCTCCCAGCCGGTCGAGGAGCCAGCCATGCAGGTCGTAGGTACGGATGAAAAGAGGCGCTTCCTTCATCGGCTACGTCCCCGGTGCTCGGCCTGCCGGATGAGGCCGCCGATGGCGGGCAGGAACGTCACCTCGAAGCGATCGATCAAGCCGCGGCGCGCCTCGGCGTCTTCGAGGAGCAAGGCCATCATTGCCCGGCTCGCCTGTTCACGGGCTTGCGAGTAGAAGGCTGCCTTCTCCCGCGCCTGGAATTCATGGCAGCCACAGGCCAGGAGCATCAGGGCCTCGCGAAGCAGCCCCGCCGCGGGGTGGTCCGGGCCTGCGGCCCCGATCAGATCCCGGTAGAGAGGTGCCCCCTCCTGATAGGCGCGCAGCTCGCGCACCGAGTATCGCCTTGCTGAGCCTTGTTGCCCTTCTCGTGGCTGGAGAACCTCCATGGCCAAGCGAGCCGCCCGTTCAGCTTTGTGCTGTGCGGCCGCTTCCTGGCGCTCGCTGACAGGAAGATCTTCCCGCCGGATTCGCCAGTGCCCCTCTTTCTTCTGCGCCGCCAGGGTTCCCGCCTTGATGAGATAGCGCACCTGGCGCTCGCTCTTGCCCAGGAGGCGCGCCGCCTCGGCCAGCGATAGATCCATGTCATCTATTGTCGCCACGGGCGTCGCCAAAAGTCAACACAAAGCGGGAGCGTCTTCCCCTTCCCCGCCCCTCTCTCGTTCCGCGAGGGAGAGTGGGGGCTACACCGCGGCAGTCACCCGTCAGTGCTTGCCAAGGAAGCCTGGAAGACTCAAGCCTCTTCGAGATCCTCTGGCCCGAACAACTGGACGGTGTCGACCCTCTCGAAGTCGCGATCGGCCGAGGCGAAGGCCAGGGCGTCGTGATCGAGCGCAGTGGCAAGGAGGATCGAGTCGTTCGTCAACAGGCCATAGCGCGTGCGCAGAGGGGCGGTAGAGGGGGATCTCCGACAACAGCTTTACCCCTTCACCGGTCAAAAAGGCTGTCCTCTTCGGCGAGCAGCTCCCGGACCTGCTGGGCGGGCAGTGCGAGACTCCCCCAGGTCTCTGCGACGACTCCCGCCGGCCGCCGAACCGTTGCCTTGGCGTCGAGGTACTCGGCGAGAGCGTCGCACACCACGTCGGCGATCTGCCTGCCCTGACGGATGGCCTCGTGGCGTGTACGGTCATACAGGCTTCGTCGAGAAGGGTGCTGAATTTCCTGCGCATGACGTCATGACGCTATCATGATGGGTAGGGGGCCGCAAGGGATCGTTGTGGCTCCCCCAACAAAAAAGCCGCCCCGTCACCGGGGCGGCTGGCAAGGAGCCTCGGAGGGCCCGGCGGACCGGGCCCACGGAGGAAGGCTCAGAACTTGATGCCGACGTCGAAGTAGAGGACCTCGCCCTCGTAGTCTCCGTTGTTGGCGTTCAGGAGCAGCGCACCCGGCAGGTAGTTCTGCAGGTCCTGCAGGATGAAGCTGTCGATGGTGTAGTCCTCCCAGAGGTAGCCGAGGCCCAGCGAGTACCGGTTGTTGATCTTGTACCCCAGCTTGGCCAGGGCCGCGTGAAGATGTCGTCCGAGAGGAGGCCGAGCTTGCTCTTGTCGTAGTCCTCGTCCCGTCCGGTCACGCCGAAGGTGAAGTTCCATGCGTCGGTGGCGAACCACTGCGCCTGGACGTTGTACTCGCCGTAGTTGCGCTCCGCCTCGTCGAACCGGCGCAGATCTGCGGGGAGGGTCACTCCCTCGGGCTCCACGAAGCTGGCCTCCGCCGCTTCGACGTCATAGCCGTCGATCGAACGGTCGCCGTATTCGTAGCGGGCCCGCAGGTTCAGCCGGTCGGTCAGCCGGTTGTCGTAGGTCACGCCGCGTTGCCATTCAGGAACCAGGTGCCGTAGCGGGCGCGCCCGCTCAGGAAGAGCTGGTGCGCCTCGCCGATGCCGATGGGGATCAGGATCAATCCCAGGATGAAGATCGCCGGGAGGATCAGGAAGGCGAGCCGGCGGTAAGATGACTCGTTTCATGGTGAAGGACCAGAAGCCGGCGGCGGGCGCGGTCTGGAGGACCATGGATTGCCTCGATTGCCACAACCGGCCGAGCCACACCTTCCAGCCTCCCGAGAAGGAGATCGACGCGGCGCTCGCGGTCGCCTACCGTTCCAACGTCTTCCCGTCGATGAAGATCGGGTGGGGAACCTACCCGAACCACATCGGCCACGAAACCTCTCCAGGCTGCTTCCGGTGCCACGACGACGCGCACGCGGCACCGGACGGCCAGACCATCTCGCAAGACTGCTCGACCTGCCACTCTCTGCTGGCCATGGGAGAGGAAGACCACGAGATCCTGCACAGCCTGGAGGAGTGAGACCCCGGTGCCATGATCACTCCCCAGCCATCTTCCGCACCCACGCGCTCTCGAGCTCGAAATACCCCGGCACGTAGTGGGTATAGACCCGCTCGCCGTCCTTCTCCTCGAACTCGACGATCCCGTGATCGGCCGTGGGATAGATCTTCAAATCGATCGGTTTTCCGGCGGCCCGCAGGCGCTCGAGCTCGGCGATGGTGACGTCGTTGGGCGCTTCGATGTCCTGGCCGCCGAGCACCCAGAGCAGGGGAATGTTCAGCCTTTCCATGGTCTGAAAGGAGTCGTAATACCAGGAGATCTCGCTGAGCTTCTTCCGCCCATAGATCTTCATCAGCCAGTGCGGATAGCGAAGGACGGGGCCGGCGACATGGGTGCGCAGCACGCCGAACCAGGGCTCGTTGCGGTATTTCCTCTCCAGCGCGTCGAGATCCTTCCACCCCTCGGTCAGATTGCTCCGGATGATCCGGTCCACGGCGTCGAGAATCTCGGTCGCCCTCCGGACCTCCGCGTCTCCGAAGCCGCGCGCCCGCACGTCGTTCAGGGTCTCCAGGGTTTCTTCCCGCGCCGGGGACTCCAGCATGCCGTAGCCCACGACGACGAACTTGATCCGGGGATCGCGCGACGCGGCGAGCGGCGCGATCCAGCCGCCCTGGCTGTAGCCGGCGAGACCGATCCGTTCTGGATTGATCTTCGGATGGCTGCGCAGCCTGCTCACCGCGGCCAGCGCGTCGCCGGCCAGCACGTCGAAGAGCGTGGTGAACTTCCCGCCGGACTGCCCCGTGCCCCGCTTGTCGTAGACGAAGGTCGCGACGCCTTCGAGCGGGAACTGGTGCTGCCGGTGATAGGTGAAGGTGGCCGCTTCGCGTCCCGAGCCGTGGACCAGGACCACCAGCGGAAACGGTCCGTCGCCTTCCGCGGGAAGCACCAGCTTGCCGTAGAGGTCCACGCCGCCGTTGCGGAAGCGGATCTCCTCCTCGCGGAGAGGCACGCGCGTGGCCCGGACCGCCGCCTCGCCCTGCGGCTTCCAGTCGAGGCCGCCGATCCGCTCCCCCTCCTGGCGGAAATGGACGTTCAGGACCACCGGTTTCTCGACGGCCCAGCCGGCGCCGGAGTGGTAGGCGAGCTCTCCGGAGGGATAGAGGCGGCCGGTGGCTCCGGATTTCAGGTCTCGGTAGCGGAACGAGGCCTCCTGATCGCTCTGGGTCACCGTCATCAAGCGGCCGTCGTCAAAGCGATAAGCGCCCGCGATCGGAGAGGGCTTGGGCGTGCCGGCGCAGGCGGTGGCCGAGAGGACGAGGAGGGCCGCGGGCAGGATCCGCGGCCATCGCCCGAGGATGGAAACGCTTTGGGGCATGGGGTCTCCTTGCAAGGGTCGCACGTCTCCCTTACGGAGAGAGGCCCGGCCAGGTTCCAGGCCCCCTCCCCGCGGAGCGGGAGAGGGACGGGGAGGGGGCTATAGCTGCTGCACCACCTTCACATCATCCACCACCGCCTCCACCAGACTCGCCGTGCTCGCGTCCGCGGCCTCGGGTCTGCCTGCCCGATGTCCCTGGCTTTTCGGTTCCCATCAGCCGACCTTCGAACTGCTTCTGCAGCTCCATGTAGTAGGCCACCAGGCGGCTTGGATCGTGGTCGAATCGCGCCGAAATACGGTGCCGGACCTCCCGGACCTCATCGATCACCGGATCACTCATCATGCTGACAGGATATCCCGTTTCGGAGGCCGCGGTGGGGAGGGCGCCGGCCCCTCCCCAGGCCAAACCAGGCTGACTCCGGGTGGGGGGGCGCCCTCTTCCGCTCAGCGGGGGGAGGGACGGGGTGGGGGCTACGGTTGCTGCACCACCTTCACGTCATCCACCGCCGCCTCCACCAGGCTCGCCGTGCTCGCGTCCGCGGCCTCGACGCGGATGCGCACGGTCTGTCCCGCGAAGGCGCCGAGGTTGACCGACGTGGAGGCCCAGGCGCCGTTGAGGTTCACGGCGGCTCCCAGCTTCTCGAAGACCGTCGTGGTGGTGCTCCCCACGATCCTGACCCGCAGGAAGTCGGCGCTCGACGCGTTGCTTCCGTAGGCCAGGTAATAGGAGAACGACAAGGTCAGCGCGCCGGTCGCGGGGAGGGTGATGGCCGGCGATTGGATGGTGGTCACGCCGTTGTCCACGTCGTGGTCGCCCGCGGCGGCGCCCGCAAGGCGGCCGGTGACCAGGTCGTTGACGCCGCTGACCGTGGTGCCGAGCTGCTTGGCGCCGTTCGAGGTCGTGGCCTCCGGATCGCCGCGCTCCCACAGGCCCGTGGTCGCGGTGTCCGTGCCGAGCGGGTTGCGCGTCCATCCCTTGTCGGTCTCGAAGTCGTCGGAGAACACCGTGACCGGCGGGGGAGGCGGCGTGCCGCCCTCGGCCGCATTGCCGCTGACCACCAGCGCGAACGGCTGCGCGCCGTTCGGCACGTAGGCCCGCGGCGCCGGGCGTCGCCATGCTGGTCCCGGACAGCGCCTGCGTGCCGCAGTTGTTCGTCGCGGCGCTCAGGTCGTTGTTCGCCGAGACGATGCTCGATCCGGGCACCGTGACGTCGGGCTTGATGCGGCCGTCCGCCGTGGGGCCGCAGCTGCTGAACGAGGCCATCGACTCCGCGCTCGTGCCGCGGGAAGGTGATCGCGGTCGATTTTCTCTCGGCCAACCAGTGCAGCGGCGGGATCTCCAATTCCGAGTGGGACACGCAGGACCACGGCACGCACGTGGCCGGGACCGTGGCGGGCGACAACTTCGCCAACCTCCTGACCCACAACACGGCGGACGGCATGGCTCCGGGCGCCAAGCTGGTGATCCAGGACGCTGTCCGCCCGAGAGGCCCGACCCAGAACGATCTGGTCCTCGACGTCCTCCTCGGGGAGCGCCCGCAGCCCCTCAGGCACGCCCGCCTCGGGAGCCCGCGTTTCGATCACCCGTGAGGAGAGAAGGATATTGGTGGACTCTTCGGCCCAGAGAGCCGGGGAGACGACGAACGACAGCAGCAAAGTCAGACACGACGCCCAGCGC
>DATFPH010000530.1:0-25758 GCA_035264905.1 Thermoanaerobaculia bacterium | reverse complement strand
AGACCGCCCGGGGCGCGCTGCAGCCCGTGGCTCTGTCCTCCGCGCTGTCGGAAAGAGTCCGGGAGCTGTGCCGCCGCGAAGGGGTCACTCCCTTCATGCTCCTGCTGGCCGGCTGGGCGGTCCTGCTCGGACGGCACGCGGGGCAGGAGGACGTCCTGGTGGGCACCCCCATCGCCGGGCGCACCCGCCGCGAGATCGAGGACCTCATCGGGTTTTTCGTCAACACCCTCGCTTTGCGGGTCGATTGGGCTCGATCCGAGGCGCTCGCCTTCCGCGGCCTGCTCGGCCAGGTGCGCGAGACGGCCCTCGACGCCTTCGCGCATCAGGACCTCCCGTTCGAGCGGCTCGTCGAGGAGCTCGTTCCCGAGCGGAGCCTCGCGTTCTCTCCGCTCGTCCAGGTCCTCTTCGCGCTGCAGAACACACCGGCCGGCGCGCTGTCGCTCCCGGGTCTCTCCCTGGCTTCCGTGGCCCTGGACAGCGGCACGTCGAAGCTCGATCTGACGCTCTCCCTGGGAGAAGGGCCCGAGGGCTTCTCCGGGGGCCTGGAGCACAACACAGACCTGTTCGACCCCGCGACGGCGGAGCGTCTCGCGACCCGCTTCGCCGCCCTGCTGGAGGCGGCCGTCGCGGAGCCCGGTCGCGCGGTGCCGGACCTGCCGCTCCTGCTGCCGGCGGAGCTGGAGCAGGTGCTATGGACGTGGAATGCCACGCGGACCGAGTACCCGCGGGCGGTGAGCCTGCCTGAGCTGTTCACCGAGGTGGCGCGGGAGCGGCCCGAGGCGCCGGCGGTGGTCGGCGCCCGCGGCGAGGTCTGGAGCTACAGGCGGCTGGATGAGGAGTCCAACCGGCTGGCGCGGCGGCTGCGCACTTTGGGGGTGCGGCCGGAAATGGCGGTCGGCCTCTCCATGGAGCGCTCGCCCGAGCTGATCCTGGGCATCCTGGCCATCGTGAAGGCCGGCGGCGTCTACGTGCCGCTCGATGCGAGCTATCCCGACGAGCGCCTGCGCTTCATGCTGGAGGATACGGCGGCGCGGCTCGTGCTGGTCCATGCGGCCACGCGGCAGCGCCTCGCGTCGATGGCGCAGGTGCTGGATGTGGAGGAGGAGCGGACGGAGGACGCCCAGGCTCTCGACGTGCGCGTCGCGGCCGCCAGCCTGGCCTACGTCATCTATACCTCGGGCTCGACCGGCCGGCCCAAGGGTGTGGCCGTACCGCACCAGGCGATCGTGCGCCTGGTGCGCGCGACCAACTACGCGCACCTGGGACCGGGCGACCGCACCGCGCACGTGGCCAACATCAGCTTCGATGCCGCCACCTGGGAGATCTGGGGAGCCCTGCTCAACGGCGGCGCCGTGGCGGTGATCCCGCGCGAGACCATGCTGGATCCGCCCGCCTTCGCGGCAGCTTTGCGGGAGCAGCGGGTGACCTCGATGTTCCTGACCTCGGCGCTGTTCACCCGGATGTCCCGGGAAGTGCCGGACGCCTTCGAGCCGCTGAGCGAGCTCCTGGTAGGGGGCGAGGCAGTGGATCCGGTTGCCGCGCGCACAGCTCTGGCAGGCCGGCCGCCGTGCCGGCTGCTCAACGTCTATGGTCCGACCGAGAGCACGACCTACGCGTCCTGGTATCCGATCCGGGAGGTCCCGGCGGAGGCGGCGTCGATCCCGATCGGATTCCCGCTGGCCAACACGACGCTCTACGTGCTCGACCGCTGGCAGAGGCCGGTTCCCCTGGGTGTGACCGGGGAGCTGCTCATCGGCGGCGACGGATTGGCTCGCGGGTATCTGAACCGGCCGGAGCTGACCGCCGAGCTCTTCCTCCCGCACCCCTGGGGCACGGGCGAGCGGCTCTACCGCTCGGGAGACCTGGCCCGCCACCGGCCGGACGGCTCGATCGAGCTCCTCGGCCGGCTCGATGATCAGGTCAAGATTCGCGGCTTCAGGATCGAGCCCGGGGAGATCGAATCGGTGCTGTCGGGCCATCCGGAGGTGCGGGAGGCCGCTGTCCTGGCGCGCCGGGACGGCGTGGCGGACCGCGGAGACACCCGCCTGGTGGCCTATGTCGCAGGGCACAACGGCCAAGCTCCGCGGGGAGAGGTGCTGCGGGACTGGCTGCGGGAGCGTCTGCCGGAGCACATGCTCCCGTCGTCGTTCGTGATCTTGAAGGAGATGCCGCTGACCGTCAACGGCAAGCTGGACCGCCGAGCCCTGCCTGCCCCGGAGAGCACCCGTTCGGTCTCCGGGAGCTACGTCGCGCCTTCCAATCCGGTCGAAGAGAAGCTGGCCGCCCTCTGGGTCGACCTGCTGCAGATCGGCCGGGTAGGAGTCGACGACGACTTTTTCGCGATCGGCGGCCACTCCCTGCTGGCGACCCAGGTGGTCACCCAGGTGCGGGAGGCGCTGGGTATGGAGCTGCCGCTGCGGCGCCTTTTCCAGGCACCGACCATCCGCCAGCTCGCCCGTAGCTTGAGCGGGGTGCTGATGGTGCGCCTCTCCGGTGAGCTGTCGGTCGACGCGCTGGAGCGGGCTTTGGGGGAGCTCGGGCAGGAGATCGGGCCGCCTGGTGATCTTCCGGTCCTCGATTTGTCGGACGTGCCGGACGGCGCGCGCGAGGAGTGGGCGCTTCAGCTCGTCTTGGAGGAGGGCCGGTCTGTGTCCGGCGATGAGGGCGGTCCGTTACTGCGCTTTGGCCTGCTCCGTCTGGGTCCTCAGGAGCACCTTCTCCTGGTGACCCAGCATGTCGGAGCCGAGAGAGAATGATCCAGAACGATGTGGAGCTCATCTCTGAGCTTTCGCCCATGCAGCAGGCGATGCTGTTCGCCAGCCTGTATGCGCCCGGCTCCGGAGTCTACGTCGTCCAGCTCAGCCTGCGCCTGACCGGCCGGCTCGACGTCGCAGCGTTCGAGCGGGCCTGGCGGCGCGTGGTCGACCGTCACGACGCGCTACGCACGGGCTTTCACTGGGAGGGGCTGGAGAAGCCCATGCAGGTCGTCGAGCGCGAGGTCGACCTGCGCGTCCGGCGCGAGTCGTGGCGCGGCCTGGGGGAGGCGGAGCAGGAGGCGCGGCTGCGGGACATCCTCGACGCGGACCGGGAGACCGGGTTCGATCTGGGTGAGCCGCCGCTGATGCGGTTGGCCCTGTTCGAGCTGGCTGCGGGGTCCTGGCACCTCGTCTGGAGCCTGCATCACCTGGTGGTGGACGGCTGGTCGCTGGCCCTGCTGCTCAACGAGCTGTTCACCTGCTACGCGGCCTACGCCGCCGGCCGCGAGCCGTCGCTGCCTGCGCCGCGCTCCTATGGCGACTACATCGAGTGGCTGCAACGGCAGGACGCGGCGGAGGCCGAGGCGTTCTGGCGCCGGAGCCTCGCCGGGATCTCGGCTCCGACTCTGATCGCCGGAGGCGACGGCCGCGGAGCGGCCGGCTTCCGGCAGGCGCGGCACCGCACGGCGTGCCTCACCGCGGAGGAGACCGCGGCCCTGCGCGAGCTGGCGCGGCGGCACCGGCTGACGCTGAACACGCTGCTACAAGGGGCCTGGTCGCTCGTCCTGGCGCAGGCGACTGGCGGGAGCGAGGTGCTCTTCGGGAGCACGGTGGCCGGCCGGCCCGGAGACCTGCCGGGCGCGGACGCGATCGTCGGCCTGTTCATCAACACCTTGCCGGTGCGGGTGGAGGTGGACCGGGAGCGCCCTCTGCTGCCCTGGCTGGCCGAGCTCCAGGAGCGGCAGTCCGAGGCGCGGCGCTACGAGCACGCGCCGCTCTACGAGGTCCAGACCTGGAGCGGCCTGCCGGCAGGCTCCCCTCTGTTCGACAACATCCTGGTGGTCGAGAGAGCGCCTCTGGACGGCTCGCTGGCCGCGCAGGCGCCGGACCTCGCGATCACGCAAGTGACCACGAAAGAGCTGACCAGCTATCCGCTGAACGTGGTGGTCGTCCCCCGGACCGAGCTGTCGCTGGAGCTGATCTACGACACGGGCCGGTTCAACGGAGCGGCGGCGATCGGGCTGCTGGAGCGCCTGGCGGGCGCGCTGCGGGCCTTCGTGGCCGCTCCGGACCGCCGGCTGGGCGAGGTGCCGCTGCTGCTGGAGGCGGAGCGCCAGCAGGTGCTCGTGGAGTGGAACGACACGGAGACCGGCTATCCGCGGGAGGCGAGCGTCCCCGAGCTGTTCGCCGCGGTGGCCGCGGCTTCGCCGGACGCGCCGGCGCTGGTGGAGGGCGAGGAGGTGTGGAGCTATCGACGCCTGCACGAGGCGTCGAGCCGGCTCGCGCGGCAGCTGTCGGCCGACGGGGTGAAGCCCGGTGCGCGGGTGGGGGTCGCGATGGAGCGCTCGGCCGACCTGGTGGTGGCCTTCCTGGCCGTGCTCAAAGCGGGAGCGGCCTACGTGCCGCTCGATCCCGGATACCCGGATGAGCGCCTCGCCTTCATGCTCGCGGACACCGGCGCGGCGGTGGTGCTGGTGCACGAGCGGACGCGGGAACGGATGGCGGCGCTCCCGCGGCCTCAGCCAGGAGAGGGGGGAGAGGGCCTCGCCTACGTGATCTACACCTCCGGCTCGACCGGCCAGCCCAAAGGTGTCGCCGTGCCGCACCAGGCGATCGTGCGGCTGGTGCGGGAGACCGACTACGCGCAGCTCGGCCCCGGTGACCGCGTCGCCCACCTCTCCAACACCAGCTTCGACGCGGCCACTTTCGAGATCTGGGGCGCGCTGCTCAACGGCGCCACGGTCGTGGTGGTCCCCCGCGAGATGGCTCTGGCGCCGGCCGAGCTGGCCGCGCTGCTGCGGCGGGAGCGGGTGACGGCCCTCTTCCTGACCACGGCGCTGTTCAACCAGATGGTGCGCGAGGCGCCGGGCGCTTTCGACACGCTGCGCTGGGTGCTGTTCGGCGGCGAGGCGGTCGATCCGGGCCTGGTGGCGCGGGCCCTGGAGCAGGCCGGCCCGGAACGGCTGCTCCACGTCTACGGCCCGACGGAGAGCACGACCTACGCCACCTGGCACCGGGTGCGCGAGGTGCCGGAGGGCGTGGCAACGGTGCCGATCGGCCTGCCCCTGGCGAACACGGCCGCCTGCGTGCTCGACCGCTGGGGGCAGCCGGTCCCGCCGGGCGTCGCCGGGGAGCTCTTCCTCGGCGGCGACGGGCTGGCCTGGGGCTACTGGAACCGGCCGGAGCTGACCGCGGAGCGCTTCGTGCCGGAGCCGTGGGGCACGGGCGGCCGGCTCTATCGCACGGGCGACCTCGTGCGCCGGCGGCCGGCCGGCCCGATCGAGTTCCTCGGCCGCCTCGACAACCAGGTCAAGATCCGCGGCTTCCGCATCGAGCCAGGGGAGATTGAAGCGGTACTCCTCCGCCATCCCGAGGTGCGAGAGGCCGTCGTGCTCGCCCGCGAGGAGGCAGCCGGCCGCCGGCTCATCGCCTGGGTGGTGCTGAATCGGACCGATCCGACCGATCGGACGGATCGGTCTGATTCAAAATCAGCTCTCACCGCCTGGCTTCGCGAGCGGCTGCCCGACTACATGGTGCCCGCGGCCTGGGTCTTCCTTCCGGCGCTGCCGCTGACGCCGAACGGCAAGGTGGACCGGAAGGCCTTGCCGGCGCCGGAGCGGAGCCCGGCGAAAGAGGAGGGCTACGCGCCCCTGGCGGACCCGGTGGAGGAGCTGCTGGCCGGAATCTGGGCCGAGGTCCTGGGGCTCGCGCGGGTGGGGAGCCACGACGATTTCTTCGCCCTGGGCGGACATTCGCTGCTCGCCACCCAGGTCGCGTCGCGCATCCGCGGCGTGCTCGGCGTGGAGCTGCCGCTGCGCAGCGTGTTCGAGGAGCCGACGGTGGCGGGGCTGGCCCGCGTGGTGCGGCAGGGGCTGGAGGGAGAGGATCTCGCACCGCCGCTGGTCCGCGTGCCGCGCGATCCCGCGAGCAACGACCTGCCGCTCTCCTTCGCCCAGCAGCGTCTGTGGTTCATCGACCGGCTCGAGCCCGGCAACCCGGGTTACAACATCCCGGCTGCCATGCGCCTGGCCGGCGATCTGTCCATCCGCCGGCTGGAGCGGGTCTTCGCCGAGGTCGTGCGCCGGCACGAGGTGCTGCGCACGACCTTCGCCTCGCGCGAAGGCCGGCCGGTCCAGGTGATCCATCCGGAGCTGACTTCCGAGCTGCCGGTGGTGGATCTCGCCGCCTTGCCGGCCGCGGCGCGCGAGGCCCTGGCGCGGCGGCTGACCGTGGAGGAGTCGCTGCGGCCGTTCGATCTGGAGCAGGGGCCGCTGCTGCGGACCACCCTGCTGCGGCTGGGCGCGCGGGAGCACTCGCTGCTCCTCACCCTGCACCACATCGTGTCGGACGGCTGGTCGATGGGTGTGCTGGTGCGGGAGCTTCTGGACCTCTACCGCGGCCGCCCCCTGCCGGAGCTGCCGGTCCAGTACGCCGACTTCGCGGCCTGGCAGCGGCGGTGGCTCGCCGGCGAGATCCTCGAACACCAGCTCGCCTGGTGGCGCGAGCAGCTCGCGGGCACCTCGGGGGTGCTGGAGCTGCCGGTCGATCATGCACGGCCGGCGCAGTCGAGCCTGCGCGGCGGCGAGCACCTCTTCGCGCTGAAAGGGGAGCTGTCGCGCCGCGTCCAGGAGCTCGGCCGGCGCGAAGGGGCCACCCCGTTCATGATCCTGGCGGCGGCCCTCCTCGCGCTGCTCTCCCGGCTCTCCGGGCAAAGGGACTTGAACCTGGGAGCCCCGATCGCCAACCGCAACCGGATCGAGACCGAGGGGCTGATCGGGTTCTTCGTCAACACCCTGGTCCTCCGGGCGGACATGGGGCGGGCCGAGGTCTTCCTGGACCTGCTGTTCCAGGTGCGGGAGACGAGCCTCGGAGCCTATGCGCACCAGGACCTTCCCTTCGAGAAGCTGGTGGACGAGGTCCAGCCGGAGCGCGACCTGTCGCGCTCGCCGCTGGTCCAGGTGGCCCTGGCGGTCAATAACGCGCCGATCTCCCGGGCCGACCTGGAGGGCCTGCGCCTCGTCCCCGAGCCCCCGCCCTCCCTGGTTGCCAAGTTCGACCTGGCCTTCATCGTCAACGAGACGGAGGAAGGCTGTTTCGCCGGATCGCTCCAGTACGCCACGGACCTGTACGACGCGACCACGGCGGCGCGGCTGACCGGGCAGCTCGCCACGTTCCTGGACGCGCTGACCGCGGAGCCGGAGCAGCCGCTGTCCGACCTGTCGCCGTTGACCGCGGAAGAGCGGCACCAGGTCCTCTTCGAGTGGAACGACACGGCGGACGGAGACCGCCCCGGTCTGCTGATGCACCAGCTCTTCGAGGAGCAGGCCGATGCGCGGCCGGCGGCGGTGGCGGCGGTCTGCGAGGAACGGTCGTGGAGCTACGCCGAGCTCGAAGCGCGGGCCAACCGCCTGGCACGTTTCCTGGAGGGCCTCGTGGGCCGGGGGACCCCCGTGGGAGTCTGGATGGAGCGCTCGCTTCCCATGCTCGCCACCGTGCTGGGCACCCTCAAGACCGGTGGCGCCTACGTGCCCCTGGATGCGGCCTGGCCGGCCGAGCGGGTCGAAAGGATCCTGGCCGACACGGGTGCGCCGGTGATCGTGGTCGACCGGACGACCCTGCCGGCCATTGAGAAAATCCGCTGGCGGTTGCCGCGCCTGGGGGATGCCATCTGCCTGGAGGTCGAGGCTCCCGAGCTCGAGCCCGAGCGCGTGGACGTGGCGAGCGTCCGCTCCCTGTTCGATTTCGTGGCCGAGCAGGCGACGGACCGCGCAACCGCCGGCGGTTTTGTCCACCGCGACAACGGCCTGCCGTTCAGCGAGGCGGAGGTGGACGAGTACCAGGACCGGGTGCTGTCCTTGGCGGCGCCCTGGCTGCGGCCGGACGCGCGGGTGCTGGAGGTGGGGAGCGGCTCCGGCCTGATCCTCTGGGAGATGGCGCGTCGGGTGGAGCGCTCTGTGGGCCTCGATCCCTCGGAACGGACTCAGGAGCGCAACCGCGAGCACGCCCGCGCGAAGGGGCTCTCGAACGTCGAGCTGCCGGTCGGCTTCGCCGATGAGATCGGGGAGCGGTTCGCCCCGGGCTCGTTCGACCTGGTCGTGCTGGCGAGCACGGTGCAGTTCTTCCCCGGGCCGCGTTACCTCGAGAAGGTGATGGCCGACGCCCTGCGCCTGCTCGCTCCGGGGGGCGCGCTCCTCGTCGCCGACGTGATCGACGCGCGGGTCGAGCCAGGCACGGACAAGCTGGCGCTCGACGAGGATCTGTTCCACGACCTCGGGTCGGCGGAGATCCACCACCGCGCTGATCGCAGGGGGGGCTTCGCCAACGAGCTGGGCGAGCGCTACGACGTGATCCTCCGCCCGGGAGAGGTCAAGCGGAAGAAGCGGACCTGGACCGGCTGGCACGTGGAGCGCGCTTCCTCTCTCCGTCCCGCGGCGGTGGGCGCGCCGGAGGACGTGGCCTACGTCATCCACACCTCCGGCTCGACCGGGACGCCCAAGGGGATCGCGGTGCAGCACGGGCCGGCGGTCGACCTGATCCGCTGGGTCAACCGGACGTTCGGGATGGGGCCGGCGGACCGGCTGCTCTTCATCACCTCGCTCTGTTTCGACCTGTCGGTCTACGACGTCTTCGGGACTTTGGCGGCGGGTGGCACGGTGCACGTGGCCTCCGAGGCGGCGCTGCGCGAGCCCACGGAGCTGGTGCGGCTGCTGCGCCGAGAGCCGATTACGATCTGGGATTCGGCGCCGGCCGCCCTGCAACAGCTCGCCCCGTTGTTCCCTGAGGGGGAAGCGAGCCCGCTGCGCCTCGTGATGCTCTCGGGCGACTGGATTCCGGTGACCCTGCCGGACCAGGTGCGGGAGGCGTTCCCCGGCGCGCAGGTCGTGAGCCTGGGCGGAGCGACCGAGGCCACGGTGTGGTCCAACTGGTACCCGATCGTCGAAGTGGACCCGCGCTGGCCGAGCATCCCCTACGGCCGGCCGATCGCCAACGCGCGCTACCACGTGCTGGACGAGGGGCTGCTGCCGTGTCCCATCGGCATCCCCGGAGACCTCTACATCGGCGGGGCGTGCCTGTCTGTGGGCTACCTCGGCCAGCCGGACCTCACCTCGGCCTCCTTCCTCCCCGATCCGTTCTCCGCCGAGCCCGGAGCGCGCCTGTATCGCACCGGTGACCGCACGCGCTTCTTCCGCGACGGCAACCTGGAGTTCCTCGGCCGGGTCGACCAGCAGGTCAAGGTCCGCGGCTACCGCATCGAGCTGGGGGAGATCGAGGTGGCGCTGCTGCGCCACCCAGCCGTGCAGGAGTGCGTGGTGGTTGCGCGCGAGAACCGCCTCGTCGCCTATGTGGTTCTCGATCCGACCGATCCGACCGATCGGACCGATCGGTCTGATCCCAAGCCCGAGCTGGCCGCGTGGCTCCGCGATCGCCTGCCCCAGTACATGCTCCCCACGGCCTTCGTGCTTCTCGAAGCCATGCCGGTGACCCCGAACGGCAAGCTCGACCGCAAGGCGCTGCCCGAGCCGCGGGACGAGAGCGAGGGGTCCGGCGCGGCGCCCCGCACGCCGGTCGAGGAGCTGCTCGCGGGGATCTGGAGAGAAGTCCTGGGGCGCGAGCGGGTGGGGGTCGAGGAGAGCTTCTTCGATCTGGGCGGGCACTCGCTCCTCGTCATGCAGCTCCTGGCCCGCCTGCGCAGCGTCTTCGGCGTGGACCTGCCGGTGCGGCGGATCTTCGAGGCGCCGACTGTGGCGGCGTGCGCCCGCGTCGTCGAGGAGGAGCTCCGCGGCGGAGCGCTCGTGCCGCCGCCCGTGACGCCGGTCCCGCACCAGGACGGCGCGCCCCTCTCCTCGGCGCAGAACCGCCTGTGGTTCGAGCACCAGCTCGCCCCGGACAGCGCGGCCTACAACGTCCCTCTGTCGTTCCGGATCGACGGCCCGGTGCGCGTCTCCGCGCTCGTTGCCAGCCTGCGCGAGGTCGTCCGCCGGCACGAGGCGCTGCGGACCACCGTCCAGGTGATCGACGGCGAGGTGCTCCAGGTCGCCGGGCCTCCGCCGGGCGCGGTCCTCCTCCTGGCCGACTTGACGGCTCTGCCGCCGCACCGGCGCGAGGAGGAGGTGGCCCGCCTGGCGCGCTGGACCGGCGACGCCCCGTTTGATCTGACGCGCGGGCCCGTCTTCCGCGCCCTGTGCGCGGGGCTGACGGAGGAGAGCTGGCGGCTCCTGCTCACCCTCCATCACATCGCCCTGGACGGCTGGTCCGGCAACGTCCTGGCCCGCGAGCTGGTCGCGGGATACCAGGCCTTCGCAGAGGGCCGGCCCCCGCTCCTGCCCGAGCTGCCGGTCCAGTTCGCGGACTTCGCCCGGTGGGAGCGCGGCTGGATGCAGGGGGAGGTGCTCGCGGAGCATCAGCGCTACTGGCTGGGGCAGCTCGAAGGGATTCAGGAGACGCCGGAGCTGCCCGGCGACCGGCCTCTTCCCTTGGTGCCGGCCTGGCGCGCCGGCTGGGCGCCCCTGCGCGTCGACGCGGATCTCACCGAGTCGGTGCGCGAGCTGGGCCGCGCCGCGGGAGCCACCCTGTTCATGACGCTCCTGGCGGCCTTCGACGCGCTGGTCCATCTCCATACCGGGGCCGAGGACGTCGTCATCGCCGCCGCCGGGGCGAACCGGATCCGTCCCGAGGTGGAGCCGCTGATCGGCTGCTTCTTGAACCTGCTGGTGCTGCGCACCAACCTCTCCGGCCGGCCGACGTTCCGTGAGCTCCTCGCCCGAGCCCGGGAGACCGCCCTGGGCGCCTACGCCTATCAGGGGCTCCCCTTCGACTGGCTGATGGAGGCATGGCAGCGCGGACGCGCTGACCGCGACGCGCGCATTTTCCACATGCTGTTCGAGATGCAGGGGGGCTTCACGCCCGCCGCGACGCCGGACGGCCTGACCTTCACCTGGCTCCCGTTCCACCCCGGCGTGGTCAAGTACGACCTGACCGTCTACCTGCGCGAAGAGGACGGGGGGCTGGGGGGAGACGTCGCGTACAACACCGACCGCTTCAGCCCCGGCTGGACCGCGAGGCTCCTGGCGGACTTCCGGCTCGTCCTGGAAGCGATGGTCCGCGATCCCGACCGCGAGGTCGCGGGCGGCGTCGATCTCACCGGCTCCGCCGAGCTGCGCGCCGAGCTGGCGCAAGACCTGTCTCTCGGCTGCCCGCCGTACGAGAACGTCCGGCTCTGGGTGCGCCGCTCCGCCGCCGTTCATGCCGAGCGGATCGCGATCGAGCAGGGAGACGCGCAGCTCACCTACCGCGAGCTGGAAGCGCGGGCGAGCGCCTTGACGGACTGCCTGTTGCGCCGGGGGCTGGCCCGGGGCTCGGTGGTCGGGGTCCTGACGTACTCCTCCAGCCGGCTGGCGACCGCCCTGCTCGGCATCCTGGAGGCCGGCGGGATCTTCCTGCCGCTCGATCCGCGCGTCCCGGCGATGCGGCTTGCGGAGCTGGTGGCGGAGGCGTCCCCGCGCTGGTTCCTGGTCGATCCCGAGCTCGCCGGGCTGGCGGCGGTGATCTCTCCGAAGAAGGCGGCGCTGCGCGTCCTCGGCTTCGACGACCTCGAAACGGCCGTGGACGATCGTCCGGAAGATCCTCCTGAAACCGTGGCGCGGCCCGAGCTGAGCGGCGACGATCCCTGTTACATCTACTTCACCTCCGGGTCGACCGGACGGCCGAAGGGGGTGACCGGCCGGTTGCGCGGGATCGATCACTTCGTCCGCTGGGAGATCGAGACGTTCGATCTCGGCCACGGCGCCCGGGTGAGCCCCCGGGTGAGCCAAATCGCGGCGCCGTCGTTCGACGCGTTCCTGCGCGATACGTTCGTCCCGCTCTGCACCGGCGGGACGATGTGCGTGCCCCCGGACCGGGAGCTCCTCGCGGATGCGGAATGGCTGGCCGGGTGGATCGACCGGCAGCGGATCGAGCTGATCCATTGCGTTCCGTCGCTGTTCCGCGCGTTGCTCGGCACGGAGCTGACGCCGGAGCGGTTCCCCGCCCTGCGCTACGTCGTGATGGCGGGCGAGCCCCTGCTCCCCGCCGACGTGCAGCGCTGGACCGCGGCCTTCGGCGCGCGCATCGAGCTGGTGAACCTCTACGGCAACTCCGAGACCACGATGGCGAAGTTCCTGTACCGCGTGCGGCCGGAGGACGCGGAGCGCCGGATGATCCCGGCCGGCAAACCGATCCGCGGAGCGCAGGGATTCATCCTCGACGCCCTGGGGGCCTTCCGGCCGGCGGGAGCGGTCGGCGAGATCCTCATCCGCACCCCCTACCGCTCGCTGGGCTACTACAACCGCCCGGAGGAGACGAACCGATCCTTCGTGCCCAACCCGCTGCGTGACGATCCAGACGACCTCCTCTACCGGAGCGGCGACCTGGGTCGCCTCCTGGAGAACGGCAACTTCGAGTTCCTGGGGCGCAAGGACCAGCAGGTGAAGATCCGCGGCGTCCGGGTCGAGCTGGAGGAGGTCGAGGGGGTCCTGTCGCGCCACGACGGCGTGCGGGAGGCGGCGGTCGTGGAGCAGCCGGACGGGACGGGTGGCTTCCTCCTCGCGAGCTTCGTGGTGCTCCGTCCCGGCGGCGACGTCGCGCCGCTGCGCGGCTACCTGGCCGAGCGCCTGCCCGACGCCATGGTCCCCTCGCGGTTCTTCGCGGTGGAGGAGCTGCCGCGCTCGATGAACGGCAAGATCGACCGCGGCGCGCTGCGCGCGCTGGCGGAGGAGCAGAGCGGAGCCGAGGCGGAGCACGTGGCGCCCCGCAACGAGCTGGAGGAGATGGTCGCGGGCCTGTTCTCCCGCCTCCTGGGCATTGCGCGGGTCGGCGCCCACGACAATTTCTTCCAGCTCGGCGGCCACTCCCTGCTCGCCACGCAGCTCGTGGCGCGGGTCCGCCACGCTCTCGACCTGGAGGTGCCGCTGCGCAGCCTGCTGCAACAGCCCACCGTGGCCGGCCTGGCGCGCGAGATCGAGGCGCTGCGCCGGACCGCGTCCGGTGCGCCGGAGGTTCCGCCGCTGGTCCCCGTCCCCCGCGGCGCCGACCTCCCGCTCTCCTTCGCCCAGCAGAGGCTCTGGTTCCTCGGCCAGCTGGAGCCCGGCAGCCCGGCCTACAACATGCCGTTCGGTCTGCGCCTGAGCGGCCGGTTGGATGTCGGCGCCCTGCGCGGGACCTTCCTGGCCATCGTGCGCCGGCACGAGTCGCTGCGCACGGTCTTCCGCTCGGCCGGAGGCGTGCCGCGCCAGGCCGTCCTGCCCGCCGAGGCCGCCGATCTGCCGTTGATCGATCTCTCAGGGTTGCCTCCCGCGGAACGGGATCTCCGGCTGGCCGACGAGGCAGCCGCCGCGTTCTGGCGCCCGTTCGACCTGGAGCGCGGTCCGCTGGTGCGGGCGCAGCTCTTCCGGCTCGACGGCGACGAGCACGCGGTCGTCTTCTGCCTGCATCACATCGTCAGCGACGCCTGGTCCATGGGCATCCTGGTCCGCGAGATCACGGCGCTCTACGGCGCCGCGATCCAGGGGCAGGCGAGCCCTCTGCCGCCGCTCCCCGTGCAGTACGCCGACTTCGCGGCCTGGCAGCGGAGCTGGCTCCAGGGCGAGGCTCTGGAGCGGCAGATCGATTTCTGGAAGCGGAGCCTGTCCGGCGCCGAGCCGCTCGCGCTGCCCATCGATCGCTCCGCCGCGCTGAGCTCCGGCTCCTGGCGTCCGGGCCAACACTGGTTTTCCGTGCCGCCGGACCTGACGGCGCGGCTGAAGGAGCTCGCCCAGGGCAACGAAGCCACGCTCTTCATGGTGACGCTGTCAGCCTTCAAGACAGTGCTCCTCCGGATCAGCGGGCAGCGCGACCTGAGCATCGGCATCCCGATCGCGAACCGGACGCGCATGGAGCTGGAGGGATTGATCGGGTTTTTCGTCAACACCCTGGTCCTGCGGACCGAGACCGCCCGCGAGGCCACGTTCCGGGATCTGCTCCGGCAGGTGCGGACGGTCTCGCTCGACGCGCAGGCGCACCAGGACCTCCCGTTCGAAAAGCTCATCGAGGAGCTCGATCCGGAGCGGAATCTCGACGAGACGCCGCTCTTCCGGGTGATGTTCGATCTCACGGTCAATCCGTTGCCGGCGATCCAATTTCCGGGGCTGCGCCTCGCGCCGCTCGCCGCGGGTGGGGGGGAGGCCAAGTTCGACCTGCTGCTCAACCTGCGGCAGGACGGCAGCGCCCTCCAGGGCTATGTCGAGTACAGGTCCGTGCTCTTCGAGCCCACCACGATCCAGCGTCTGGCCGCCTATTTCGTCGCGATCCTCGAATCCGCGGTCACCGCGCCGGGGCGGCGCCTGGCGGAGATCCCGATGCTCGGCGCGGGCGAGCGCCACCAGGTCGTGGTCGAGCGCAATGAGCGCCGGCGCGACCTGCCCGTCACCGCGCTCTTTCCCGAGATGTTCGCGGCCCAGGTGCGGCGCGCTCCGGAGGCGACTGCGCTGATCTATGACCGAGGCGACGACCTGGGCCGCGTCAGCTATGGTGAGCTGGCGGACCGGGCCCGCCGGCTGGCCCGGTGGCTGGCGGGGCAGGGTGTCGGTCCGGGCGTGATGGTGGCTCTCTGCATGGACCGCACGCCGTATCTGGCCGAGGGGATCCTCGGCATTCTCCTGTCCGGAGGCGGCTATCTGCCGCTGGAGCCGGACCTCCCCGCCGAGCGCATGGAGCTCATGCTGCGCGATTCCGGAGCCCGCCTGGTGCTCACCCGCGAGTCTCTGCTGCCTCGCGTTCCGGCGCTGGTCCCGGTGGTCTGCCTCGACCGCGACGCGGAGCGCCTCGGTGGTCCAGAGGGGCCGGAGGGGCGCGAGCCGGCCGCCGCGCCGTCGCCGCACGATCCCGCCCTCATGATCTACACCTCGGGCTCCACCGGCCAGCCCAAGGGAGCGGTCACGCCGCATCGTGCGCTGGCCTGGTTCAGCCGCATGGCGATCGATCAGTACGAGCTGCACGGCGCCGACCGGCTCTTGCAGGTCTGCTCGATCGGCTTCGACGTCAGCATGGAGGAGACGTTCCCCTATCTCGCCTGCGGCGCCGCGCTCTGCCTCTGGTCCGATCCACTGCTGCGCTCCCCGGCCTGCTTTCTGGAGCAGTCGCGGCGCTGGGGCGTGACGGCGTGGTCCCCGCCCACGGCGTTCTGGCATGCCGTCGTCGACGAGATCGGGGCCGGAGCCGAGATCCCCTCGACTCTGCGGCTCGTCGTCCTCGGCGGCGAGGCGGTCAGCCCGGCGCATCTCGCCGTGTGGCGCGCCCGCGTCGGGTCCGGCGTGCGGCTGATCAACACCTACGGACCGACCGAGACCACCGTGGCGGCCACCTTGCGGGACCTGCGCGATCCCACAGCCGGGGCGGAGGGGGGGCCGGTCCCTATCGGCCGGCCGCTCCCCGGCGCCGAGGTCCATCTGCTGGACGAGAGCCTGGAGCCCGTCCCGCTGGGCGTGACCGGCGAGATCTTTCTCGGCGGGGGCGGCCGCGTCTGGGGTTACCTGGGATATCCCGACCTCACCGCGGAGAAGTTCGTCCCCCACCCGTTCGCCGCCGAGCCCGGGGAGCGCCTGTACCGGACCGGCGACCTGGGGCGCTCCCAGCTCGACGGCGACCTCGAATTCGTCGGCCGCACCGACCACCAGGTCAAGATCCGCGGGTTCCGCGTCGAGCCGGGGGAGGTGGACGCCGCGCTGGGACTTCACCCGCAGGTGCGCTCCTCGGTGACGCTGGTCTGGCAGCCCACCGCCGGCGACCGGCGGCTGGTCACCTGGTTCGTCGCCCAGCCGGGCGAGGCGCCGGCGCTCTCGGAGCTGCGCAGCTTCCTCCAGACGCGGCTTCCTTCCTACATGGTCCCGTCGTCTCTGGAGCCGGTCGCCGAGATCCCGCTGAACCGGAACGGCAAGGTGGACCGTCGCGCGCTGCCGGCGCCGCAGAACGCCCGCGCCGCGGCCGAGGCCTACGTTGCGCCCTCCGGTCCGGTGGAGGAGGCGCTGGCCGCGGTATGGGCGGATGTGCTGCGGCTCGACCGCGTTGGCGTCCAAGACAACTTCTTCACGCTGGGCGGGCATTCGCTGCTCGCCACCCAGGTGGTCTCGCGGATCCGCGAAGCCCTGGGTGTGGAGCTCCCGCTGCGGCGCATCTTCGAGGCCTCGACCATTCGCCAGATCGCCCAGGAGATCGACCGGGAGCTGGGCGCGGCGAACGCGGCGGTTCTGGGCCCTTCGGCCGCCGCGGTGGACGGTGGAGAGCCCCTGTCCTTCGCCCAGCAGCGGCTCTGGTTCCTGGACCAGCTCGAGCCCGGGAATCCCGCCTACAACCTCCCCCTGCCCGTGCGCCTCACTGGCGAGCTGTCGCTGGAGGCTCTGGAGCGGACGTTCGCGGAGGTGGCGCGCCGGCACGCGGCGCTGCGCACCACGTTCGCCGTCCAGGACGGCCAGCCGGTGCAGGTGATCGCGGACCCTGCGCCGTTGGATCTGCGAGTCCTCGACCTGTCGAATGCGCCGGACGAGGCGCGAGGCGAGTGGGCGAGCGAGCTCGCCCGCGAGGACGCCCGGCATCCGTTCGATCTGCGGACCGGTCCGCTGCTGCGCCTCGGCCTGCTCCGCCTGGCCGAGCAGGAGCACCTCCTGGTGGTCACCCTGCACCACATCGTGGCGGACGGCTGGTCCGTGGGCGTCCTGCTGCGCGAGATCGAGGTCCTGTACCCGGCGTTCGTGCGCGGGGAGGCGTCGCCGCTTCCCGAGCTGCCGCTGCAATACGGCGACTTCGCCCGCTGGCAGCGCGGCTGGCTGCAAGGGGAGATTCTGGACGGGCAGATCGCCTGGTGGAAGGAGGCGCTCGCCGGGGCCCCCGTGCTGCTGGAGCTGCCGGCGGACCGGCCGCGTCCGCCGGTGCAGACCTATCGGGGCGCCTCGATCGATCTGACGCTGCCACCCGCGTTGTCGGCCGCGATCGGGGAGCTCTGCCGCCGCGAAGAGGTGACTCCGTTCATGCTGCTCCTGGCCGCCTGGGCGGTGGTCCTCGGACGCCACGCGGGGCAGGACGACGTGCTGGTGGGCACGCCCATCGCCGGCCGCAACCGGAGGGAGACCGAAGAGCTGATCGGGTTCTTCGTGAACACCCTCGTCCTGCGGACCGGGTTGAAGAGCGAGGGTGGATTCACGTTCCGCGATCTGCTGGGACGGGTGCGCGACACCGCACTGGACGCCTTTGCGCATCAGGACCTCCCCTTCGAGTTGCTGGTCGACGCGCTGGCCGTCGAGCGCAGCCTCGCGCACACTCCTCTGATCCAGGTCCTGCTGGCGCTCCAGAACGCTCCGGCGGGCGCGCTACGCCTCCCCGGCTTGACGCTCTCCCCGGTGAGCTGGCCAAGCGCCACCGCCAAATTCGACCTGGCGCTCGGCTTCGTCGAAACGGCCGAGGGCTTCGCCGGCTCTCTGGAGTACGCGACCGATCTGTTCGACCGCACGACGGCCGAGCGCTTCCTCCGCCACCTCGCCAACCTGCTGGCGAGCGCGGTGGAAGACCCCGGGAGGCCCCTCTCCGGTCTCCGTCTGCTGGATGCGGCAGAGGAGCGGCTGCTGGTGGCCGGCCTCAACCGGACCGAGCGCTCCTGGGCGTTTCCCGTCCTCGTCCACGACCTGTTCACGCGGCAGGCCGCGCGGACCCCCGGCAAGCCGGCCGCCGTGGGGCCGCAAGGGGCGATGACCTACCGCGAGATCGACGAGCGGTCGGCCGCCCTGGCCAACGCGATCCGGACGGTCCTGTCCGGCCCCCGGCTCGACCGGCGGATCGGTTTGCTCGCCGATCCCGGTCCGCACGTCCTGGTCGGGATGCTCGGCATTCTGAAGGCAGATGGCGGGTTCGTTCCGATCGACCCGCGGCATCCGGATGAGCGGGTGGCCTGGATGCTGGAGGACTCGGCCTGCGAGGTGCTGGTCACCGAGCGGCGGTACCTGGAGCGGGTGGCGGCGCTCGGTCCGCGTTCCGTCCTCTGCCTCGACGAGGTGGGCCCCGGAGGCGCGGCGTACGCCGGAGAGCGCCGCGACTCCGGCGAGCTGCGTGCGCTCGCCTACATTGTCTACACCTCGGGCTCCACCGGCCGGCCCAAGGGGGTGCAGGTCTCGCACGAGAGCCTGGTGCCGATGCTTCTCTGGGGCTGCGAGTACTTCGCCCTCGGCGAGCACACCCGGGTGCTCCAGAGCCTGTCGCACTGCTTCGATTTCGGCATCTTCGAGCACCTCACGACCGTGCTGGCCGGCGGCACGCTCTGCTTCCCGGGCGAGGCGGCGGGAGATCCCGCGGCGTTCGCGCGGGAGATCGTCCGCCAGGTGATCAACACCCTGCACACGACGCCGGTCTTCGCGCATGAGCTCGCGGGCGCGCGGCAGGCTCTGGACAGCCTCGAGATCGTCCATCTCGGCGGCGAAGCGCTGTCGCAAGCCACCGTGGCGCGCCTCCGCGAGGCGGCGCCGCGCGCGACCCTCTATAACGGCTATGGGCCGACCGAGGCGACGATCAACAGCTCGATCCATCGGATCGGCGGAGCGGAGGACGGCTGGCCCGTGGTCCCGATCGGCCGGCGGTCGGCGGACAACGCGCTCTATGTCATGGACCGCGAAGGCAGGCTCCTCCCTTTCGGTGCGCGGGGAGAGCTCCACGTCGGCGGCATCGGCGTGGCGCGGGGCTACCTCAACCGGCCGGACCTGACCGCCGAGCGCTTCGTGCCCGACCTGTTCGGAGCCCATCCCGGAGGGCGTCTCTACCGCACCGGCGACCTGGTGCGCTATCTGCCCGGTGGCGACGTCGAGTTCCTCGGCCGCATCGACCACCAGGTCAAGATCCGTGGCTTCCGCATCGAGCTGGGAGAGATCGAGGCTGTGCTGCGCAGCCATCCGGCGGTCGGCGATGCCGTGGTCCAGGTGTGGGACGAGAGCGGCGACCGCCGGCTCGCCGCGTGGGTGGTACCTGATCAGACCGATCATCCGACCGATCCGACGGATCCGACCGATCGGTCCGATCTAAAAACCATCCTCGCCGCCTGGCTCCGCGAAAAGCTCCCCGAGCACATGGTGCCCTCCGCCTTCGTGATCCTGGAGGCGCTGCCGCTCACCGCGAACGGCAAGGTGGACCGCGCCGCGCTGCCGGCACCGGATCTCCGGGGCGACGAATCGAGCTATGTGCCGCCCGCCGACGAGCTGGAGGAGCGGCTCGCCGGGATCTGGCAGGAAGTGCTGCAGCTCGACCGGATCGGGGTGCACGACAACTTCTTCGCGCTGGGGGGCCATTCACTGCTGGCCACCCAGGTGGTCTCGCGGGTGCGTGAGGTCCTGGGAAAGGACATGCCGCTGCGGAGGATCTTCGAAGCGCCGACCATCAGCCAGCTCGCCGAGGGAATCCGCGAGGATCGCCCCGCCGAGCCGGGCGCGCCGGCCCTCGCCTCCTTCGCCGCGGTTGTGAAGGGAGGAGGAGAGCCCCTGTCCTTCGCCCAGCAGCGGCTCTGGTTCCTGGACCAGCTCGAGCCGGGGAATCCGGCCTACAACATCCCCCTGGCCGTGCGCCTCACCGGCGAGCTGTCGCCGGAGGCTCTGGAGCGGAGCTTCGCCGAGGTGGTGCGCCGGCACGCGGCGTTGCGCACCACGTTCGCTCTCGAAGCCGGCCAGCCGGTGCAGGTGATCGCGGACCCTGCGCCGCCGGACCTGCGGGTCCTCGACCTGTCGGATGCGCCGGACGAGGCGCGCGAGGCCTGGGCGAGCAGGCTCGCCCAGGAGGATGCCTGGCATCCGTTCGATCTGCGGTGCGGTCCGCTGCTGCGCCTCGGCCTGCTCCGCCTCGCCGCGCAAGAGCACCTCCTGGTCGTCACCCTGCACCATATCGTGGCCGACGGCTGGTCCGTCGGCGTCCTGCTGCGCGAGTTCGGGACTCTGTATCCGGCCTTCCTGCGCGGGGAGCCTTCGCCGCTTGTCGAGCTGCCGTTGCAGTACGCCGATTTCGCCCGCTGGCAGAGAGGCTTCTTGCAGGGAGATGTCCTGAGGCGGCAGACCGCCTACTGGAAAGAGAATCTCGCCGGAGCCTCGGTGCTGCTGGAGCTGCCCACGGACCGGCCGCGTCCGGCGGTGCAGACGAACCGTGGCGCGTCCCTCGATCTGGTTCTGCCGGCCCCTCTGTCGACCGCGGTCCATGACCTCTGCCGGCGCGAAGAGGTGACCCCCTTCATGCTCTTGGTGGCAGCCTGGGCAGTCGTTCTCGGACGCCACGCAGGCCAGGAGGACGTCCTGGTGGGCACGCCCATCGCCGGCCGCAACCGGCGGGAGATCGAGGAGCTGATCGGGCTCTTCTTGAACACTCTTGTCCTGCGGATCGGGCCAGGGGCCGGATCGACGTTCCGCGAGCTGCTCCGGCGGGTGCGCGAGACCACCTTGGACGCCTTCGCGCATCAGGACCTCCCGTTCGAGCTGCTGATCGACGAGCTCGCAGTCGAGCGCAGCCTTGCGCACGCGCCCTTGATCCAGGTGCTGCTGTCTCTCCAGAATGCTTCCGCAAGCACGCTGCGGCTTCCGGGGCTGACGCTCGCACCGCTCAATTGGCCGAGCGTCACCGCCAAGCTCGATCTGGCGCTCTCCCTGGTCGAATCGGCCGGCGGTTTCGCCGGCCTTCTGGAGTACGCGACCGACCTCTTCGACCGCACGACGGCCGAGCGGTTCCTCCGGCATCTGGTCCATCTGTTGGAGAGCGCGGTGGAGAACGCGGGGCAGCCCCTCTCCGAGCTCCGCCTGCTCGATGCGGCGGAGGAGCGGCTGCTGACAGCCGGCCTCAACCAGGCCGAGCGCTCCTGGGCGTGTCCCGCCGCCGTCCACGATCTGTTGACGCGGCAGGCGGGGAGGACCCCCGACAAGATCGCCGCCGTGGGACCACAGGGGGCGATGACCTACCGCGAGATCGAAGAGCGCTCCACCGGCCTGGCCGCTCAGATCCAGGCGGTCCTGCCGGGCGCCCGGCTCGACCGGCGGATCGGCCTTCTGGCCGATCCGGGTCCGCAGGTCCTGATCGGGATGCTCGGCATCCTCGAGGCGGGGGGCGGGTTCGTCCCGATCGATCCGCGCCATCCGGACGAGCGAATCGCCTGGATTCTGGAGGACTCGGCCTGCGAGGTGCTGGTCACCGAGCGGCGGCATCTGGAGCGTGTGGTGGCGCCGTGCCACGTTCTCTGCCTCGACGAGGCGGGAGCCGGAGGCACGATGGACGCCGGCGAGCGCCGCGATTCGGGCGAGCTGCGCTCTCTCGCGTATGTCGTCTATACCTCGGGGTCCACCGGCCGGCCCAAGGGAGTGCAGGTCTCGCACGAGAGCCTCGTGCCGATGCTTCTCTGGGGCTGCGAGTATTTCGGGCTCGGCGAGCACACCAGGGTCCTCCAGGGCCTTTCTCACTGCTTTGATTTCGGCATCTTCGAGCACCTCACCACGGTGCTCGCCGGCGGCACGCTCTGCTTCCCGGGAGAGGCGGCGGGAGACCCCGCGGCGTTCGCCCGGGAGATCATCCGCCAGGACATCAACACCCTGCACACGACGCCGGCCTTCGCGCACGAGCTCGCGGCCGCGCGGCAGACTCTGGACCGCCTGGAGGTCATCCATCTCGGCGGCGAGGCATTGTCGCAAGCCACGGTGGCCCGCCTCCGCGAGGCCGCGCCGCGCGCGACGCTCTACAACGGCTATGGACCGACCGAGGCCACGGTCAACAGCTCGATCTATCGGATCGGGGAGGACGCGGGCTGGCCCGTGGTCTCCATCGGCCGGCGCTCGGCGGACAACGCGCTCTACGTCCTGGATCGCGCCGGACGGCTGAGCCCGTTCGGCGCGCGGGGAGAGCTTCACGTCGGCGGCATCGGCGTGGCGCGGGGCTATCTCGGCCGGCCGGACCTGACCGCCGAGCGCTTCGTGCCCGACCCGTTCGGGGCGGAGCCCGGAGGGCGGCTCTACCGTACCGGCGACCTGGTGCGCTCTCTGCCCGGAGGGGACCTGGAGTTCCTCGGCCGCATCGATCACCAGGTCAAGATCCGCGGCTTCCGCATCGAGCTGGGGGAGATCGAGGCCGTGCTGCGGAGCCATCCGGCGGTGGGCGAGGCCGTGGTCCAGGTGCGGGACGAGGGTGGCGACCGCCGGCTCGCCGCGTGGGTGACTCTCGATCGGTCCGATCCGACCGATGATCCGACCGATCCGACCGATCCGACGGATCCGTCCGATCGGTCCGATGCAAAGTCAATCCTCGCCGCCTGGCTCCGCGAGAAGCTCCCGGAGCACATGGTGCCCTCCGCCTTCGCGATCCTGGAGGCGCTGCCGCGCACCGCGAACGGCAAGGTGGACCGCGCCGCGCTGCCGGCCCCGGACCGCAGTGGGGACGCGTCGAGCTACGAGCCGCCCGGCGATGCGATGGAGGAGCTGCTGGCCGGCATCTGGCAGGAGGTGCTCCGGCTCGACCGCGTCGGAGCCCATGACAACTTCTTCGCCCTGGGGGGCCATTCGCTGCTGGCCACCCAGGTGGTCTCGCGGGTGCGCGAGGTCCTGGGGATGGAGATGCCGTTGCGGAGGGTCTTCGAAGCGCCGACCCTCCGCCAGATGGCCGAAAGCCTGCGACCTAGTCGGCCCGCAGAGCCACCATCGGGCTGACCCGGGTCGCCCGGCGGCCGGGCAGCCAGGCCGCTCCGAGCGCGACCAGGGCGAGGACCACGGCGACTCCCGCGAAGGTCAAGGGGTCGGTCGACGGCACCTTGAACAGCAGCTCGGAGAGCTGGGAAGCTGCCACGCGGGTCAGGGCGTACGCCAGGACGATCCCCAGAAGGATGCCGATGATCGCGAGAACCCCGGTCTCCCGCACCACCAGCCGCAGCACCTCCGCGGGCCGGGCGCCGAGGGCCATCCGCAGGCCGATCTCGCGAGTCCTCTGAACCACGGAGTACGAGGTGATGCCGTAGATGCCCACGATGGCGAGCACCAGGGCCAGGATGGCGAGGATGACCAGCAGCAGCAGGCTCAGCCGGCTCTTGGTGATCGATTGATTGACCAGGTCTGTCAGCGGGCGAACCTGGGCGATCGGCTGGTTGCGGTCGATCGCGTAGACGGCGTTGCGGACGGACGCGGCGAAGGCCTTCGGCTCGGCTTCCGTGCGCACCGCTCCCCACATCTGGTAGGCCATGAAGAACTTGGTGGTCTGATCCGGCGTCATGAACAGAGTGGGACGCGGGCCGGAGTAGAGGTCGGAGTGGCGCAGGTTCTCCGCGATGCCGACGACGGTGATCCAGGGCGCGTCCCCATCCAGCCGCTTGAAGCGCTTGCCGAGGGCCTCCTCGCCCGGCCAGTAGGTCTCCGCCATGGCTTCGTCGATCACCGCGACCAGCGCCCGGTCGCGGGTATCGCTGGACATCAGAGAGCGCCCCTTTTTCATCTCGATGTCCAGGGTGTCGAAGTAGCGCGGCGTCACCATCCGGTTCGACACGATGTTCATCTCACCGGGTTTCGGCGCGGGCTTCCCATCGAGCAGCACGGCGGTCAGGCTGTCGCCGCCGCTCATCGGGAGATCGGTGACGAGGGCGGCGCTCTTCGCACCGGGGAGCGCGTTGAGCTCGTGATCGAGGCGCGCGTAGAAGTTGGCGAGATCGTCCGCCTTGCGGTCCGCCGGCAGGTCGACCTTGAAGGTGAGGACGTGATCGGCCCGGAAGCCGGGATCGACGTCCATCAGATGGGCGAAGCTGCGCAGCAGGAGGCCGGCGCCGATCAGCACGACGACGGCGATGGCCACTTCCGCCACGACCAGGGCGCTGCGGGTGCGGCGGCTCTGGGCCGTGCCGGCGCCCGCGCGGGTCCCTTCCCGCAGGGTCCCGGCGAGGTCCGGCCGGGTCATCTGGAAGGCAGGGACGAGGCCGGCAAGGAGGCTGGAGACGAGGCACAGCACCAGGGTGAAAGCCAGGGCGCGGCCGTCGAGGGAGAAGCTCGCCGCTCCGACGAGCCCTGGCGGCAGCGCGGCGGCGCAGAGCCGCAGGAAGGCCCAGGCCAGGAAGACGCCCACGACGCCGCCGAGCAGGGAGAGGACCGCGCTCTCCACCAGGAGCTGCGAGACGAGCCGCCGCCGGCCGGCGCCGATGGCGGTCCGCAGCGCGATCTCTTTCTGCCGCGACGCCGCCCGCGCCAGCAGGAGGTTCGCCACGTTGACGCAGGCGATGAGCAGGACCAGCAGCACGGCCGCCCACAGGATGAGGAGGACCGGCCGGAGGCCCTTCTGCATCTGCTCGACCACCGGCACCACGCGGGCGCTCCACCCCTTGTCCGTATCCGGGTAGGCCTCGCCGAGACGCTTGGTGAGGTTGTTGAGCTCCTGCTCCGCCACCTGCGGCGAGACGCCGGGCTTGAGCTTCCCGATCATCAGGCTCATCCGGTTGCCGCGGTCCTGTTTGTTCGCCGCGGTGAACGCCTGGGGCACCCAGGCGTCGGGATCGGTCGGGTAGGCCATGTAGGTCGGCAGCTCCGAGGCCCGCGGCCAGGCGAAGCCGCGCGGCATCACGCCGACCACGGTCAGCGGCTTGCCGTTCATCAGGAACTTCTTGCCGACGACGCCCGGATCGCCGTTGAACCGGCGCTGCCAATAGTTGTAGGAGAGCACGGTCGCGAGGGGAGCGCCCGGGGTTTCGTCGTCCGGTCCGAGGGTGCGGCCGATCAGGGCGGGCGTGCCCAGGACCCTGAAGAAATCCGGCGTGGTGCGGACGACGCCGAGCTGCTCGGGCTCGCCCTGGCCGACCAGGGTCTGCCGGTCCTGCTGGGTCTGAGCCAGGGCCTCGAACGTGGTCGCGTCCTTCTCGAAGTCGAACAGGTTGGCCGCCGACGCCGGCAGGTCTTCGGAGCCCACCATGGGGGCGATCTCCGGATTCACCGGCCAGACGATCACCACGCGGTCGGCCTCCCGGAAAGGAGGCTTCTGCAGGAGCACGGAGTCCACCACGCTGAAGATGGCCGTATTGGCACCGATGCCGAGAGCGAGGGTGACGATGGCCGCGAGAGCGAAGCCGGGCTGCTTGGCGAGGCTGCGGGCGGTGAAGCGGATGTCTTGCGTGAGTTGACTCATGGCTCTCCCTGGCGCCGTTCCGGCGGGCGGCAATTTGTGTGGAGTTTACTCGATAACAGGGGTGATATGCTCGCGCCTCCGAGGGCCGCGAGGCGGCCCGATCCATTGCCAATCCAGGATTCTTCTCAACCTTTTTTCGAATGACCAACGAACCGCGTGGAGCAGCCGTGGTGAGCGGCGGGGGGAGTGGCATTGGCCGCGAGATCGCGCTGGCTCTGGCCCGGCGCGGGCATCCGCTGGCCCTGCTCGGACGGCGCAAAGCCCTTCTGGAGGAAACGTTGTCTGAAGCTGCGGGGGAAGCCGGAGGGGAGGGTCTCGCCCTGGCTTGTGACGTACGGGACGCCGATTCGGTCGCCGCCGCGGCCCGCGAGGTCGAACGGCGCTGGGGCGCTGCCGCCGTGGTCGTGCCCGCCGCGGGGCTGGCC
Source organism: Thermoanaerobaculia bacterium (assembly GCA_035264905.1). Taxonomy (GTDB): domain Bacteria; phylum Acidobacteriota; class Thermoanaerobaculia; order Multivoradales; family UBA5704; genus UBA5704. Next base: position 203 of record DATFPH010000530.1, on the reverse strand, counting down.
GCCATCGCGCCGCTCGAAGAGACTGCGCCGGACCGCTTCCGCGACGTGCTCGACACGAACCTGACCGGGACGTTCCTCCTCCTCCGCGCCCTGCTCCCCGGGATGAAGCGGCAGGGGAGCGGCTGGATCTTCCCGATCCTCTCCACGGCCGCGCAGCGCGGCTTTCCCGGCTGGTCCGCCTACTGCGCCAGCAAGTGGGGGCT
>DATFPH010000529.1:0-41656 GCA_035264905.1 Thermoanaerobaculia bacterium | reverse complement strand
TTGTCTTTCCGGGCTTCTTCGAGAAAAGCCCGGACGGCCTCGGCCATATAGACGTTGACGAGCTTCATGGCGCAGACGTTGTCGAGGAAAGAGAGGGCCTTCAAGGCTTCCTCGGCATTGACGTCGTTGCGGTACTCCTGGTCGAAGAAGACCAGGAAGAGGTCGCGGGCGACCAGATGGGCCTCTTGCAGCTTCTTCTGGTGCACGAGCATGATGGTCTGGTCGACGCCGGCAATGGAAGCGACGTACTCCAGCTTCTGCTCACGGAAGCCGGCTCTGACCTCGGCGAAGACCTTCTCCGCCTCGGCATAGCGCTTCTGGAGCGCCAGGATCTTTCCCTCGACCCAGCGGAGCCTCGCCCGGTTCAGAGGCTCGTCGGCGAGCTTCTCGCGCAAGTCGCTCTGCACCAGAATCCGCACGGCGCCGTGGAGATCTCCGATGTCCACCAAGGCGTCGAGCAGGTCTTGTTGAGCAACGTCGACGAGCTTCGGGTCCCGCGTAGGATCCAGCAAAGCAATCCCTCTCCGAAAGGCCCTCACCGCGGCACGTGGATCTTTAGCAAGGCGGAGGGTAATCCCTTTGCTCACCAGAGCGCGCCCGGAGAGGTGGCGCTCTCCGAGCTTTCTATAGGTTTGAAAGGCCTCGTCGTGCAACTCGCAAGCTTCGCTAAACCGCCGCTGGGCCTTACGGAGCGAAGCTTGAACCTCGTCCAAGTAGGCCGCCAGCATGAGATCTGCGGTCCCCTGCTCCAGAATCTTTCGTGCTGTTCGCAGTGCCGCCTCAGCCTGACGGTAGAGCTCGTTGACACGGGAAGCATTGGCGAGCTCGGCCCAGGCACGGACCCGAAGATCTGAAAGGAAGCCAGGCCCGTAAGGGGTCTTCTCGATCCGCTCCGCGACGTACTTCGCCCGGTCTGCATCGTCGAGCATCTCCTGCGAATTGCGATATCGGGCTTCAAAGGAGCGTTGTAGGAGAACCTCGACATGAACCCAGGGAACCAGGGATTGCCTCTGGGGAGCGGTCAAGCCGCTGAAGCCAGCTGGAGAGTTGCTTAACCATTGGAGGCCGCGCGTACGCCTCGCCTGGTCTTCCTGCCAACGCTTCAACAGTGGGCGGACTTTCTTCCAGGCCCGGTCGATGGCGGCGTCGTAATCCTCCTCAGAAGGCGGAGGCCCTGGCGGAAGGAACTCGTCCTTCGGCACGATGTCCGCGATCCGCGCGCCACAGGCCCGGCATCCGGACACTAGATGCCGGACGACGCGGCGAAATTCCTTCGGCGACAACTCTCCATTCAAAAAGCCCTCGACGTCGCTGTCGGCGAGATGGTCCATGCGTACATTTCCCCCTTCGAGGCACTCCGTGTTTGCAAGTCGCACGCATTATCTCACGAATCCGCAACCGGCAAGAAGGTGGGCGCCCCGAGGCAACACGGACGCCCACCTTCAATCAGGGCTTACCGTCAGGGTCGATGAAGGACGATGAATTCGGCCCGCCGCCGAGCGGGTCGATGGACGACGAATCCTCGGCCGTCCCCCAACTCGGGGTGTTGAGTCTCGGCCCGCCGAGAGGGTCGATGTACGACGAGTCCGGCTTGCCATTAGGGTCGATAGAGGAGTAGGAGTCCGCTTCGGGGCCAAGCCCAAACCAGGCCAGCAGGTCCGACCACAGCCCATCCCAACTGAGTGTGGAGGTCTGCTCCCCGAAGCTTCCGGCCATCGCGGGCAAGGGCAGAAGCATGGCACCGAGAAGGAGGGCGAGAGCGATCGAGCGAGTTCTCTTCATCCGGAACATGGTTCCTCCTGACTCGCGGATCAATCCAGCCGGGAGTGGCAGAATCGTCCACGGAATCGGCAGATCAGGTCATGGCTTGGCCCTCTCCGGGAAAGAGATGGCCGCCATCTGTTCTTGACGAGGAGAATTTAGACCCTTTTGCCGGGATGTGCAACCCGGAAAGCGGAACACGGCCTCCAAAGCCGTGCCACCGGGTGCAGACGAGCGCTCCCGGCCGTTCCGGCGTCCAGCCGTTCAATCGGTCGTGCAGTGACTCCGGGCCCGTTAAGCCTTACGGGGCCCGTGGAGTCACTTTTCGGCTGTGGTTTGGGGTGGCTCGGGCCGTCAGCGGACGGTGAAGGGAAGAGCGCTCTCTTCCTCGCGGCCGTTGCCGGACTTGACGGCCACGCGGAGCACGTAGCGTCCGGCCTGGAGACCGGTGGGCTGGAACGTCGCCAGCATCTTGTCGAGGCCGGAGATGCCGGTGGCGGTGCGCTCCACCAGCGAGAGACGGCCGCCGCTCAGGGCCTTGCCGTCCAGCGCGACCACGTGCCCTTCCAGCTTCAGGTCGCCGGTGCCGAGGTTGTAGCCGACCAGGCAGAGAGACACCGACTGCTCCGGACGGAGGATCGGCCGCGCCGCCGGCACGTACGGCTCCCCCTTGACGGTGAAGGGATAGACGACCGTCGCCTGCTGGTCCTTCCCTTCCCGCTCACGGATCATCAGCCAGCCCGGATCGCCTTCCATGAAGAGAGGGGGGAGCAGATGGGGCTCCGCCTTCGCATAGGCCGGGATCGACAGCGGCACGGACTCGACGCCAGTCCGTCCCGTGTCGGCGTTGCGCGCCAGCACCCGCACCTGATAGTTGCCCGGGATCAGGTCGAGGTGGCCGTAGTACTTGATCCCGGTGCGCTCCAGAGCCTGGCGGCCGTTCTTGATGTCGAGGCTCACCGCCTGGGTGAAGAAGTCGCGGATCTTCCCTTCTTTGTCGGCCACGTAGGTGTAGAGCTCCAGGTTGAGCTTGTCCCCTTTGTGGCCGGCGAGGAGGCCCCGGCCGCCGATCTCGATGATCACCGGCACGTAGGCCTGCGCCTCGTTGGCGCGGAACGGGGCCGCCAGGACGCCCAGCTCCACGTCGCGCTGCGACGCGGCATTGACGATGCCGTCCGACGCAAGCAGGTTCTTCTCCAGCTGGTTGAGCTCCTGGTAGGGGCGCGGCGCGTAATAGCCGGACCGGTACGAGACCCGCGCTCCCTGGGCTTGCGGCGCTTTGACCTTGACCCGCAGGCGGCGGTAGTCGCCGTCGTGCTCGAGGTCGTTCCTCTGGAAGGTCAGCAGATAGGTGGTGCTGGTGCGGGTGAGCACCCGTTCGAGCTGGCTGCCGAGGTCGTTGGCGTCCTTGAACAGCTCGCCGCCGGTCTCGTTGGCCATGTAGAAGAGGGCCTCCTGGCCGTTCACCCGCGTCTGGCCGACCGCGTCGCCGCTGCCGCGCAGGCCGCCTACGTCCACCGCCTGGATGACGCAGTCGGCGCGCCGGAACTCCTCGAGCATCCGGGAGATGTCCTTCTGCAGCCCGGAGTTGCCGTAGCGGGCATCGTTGTCGACGTCCATGCGTCCCCGGATCGAGAAGTCGCCGTCCGGCTCGGCCAGCTGCTCGCCGAGGCCATAGCCGACGAGCAGCCGGCTGTCGAACCCTTCGGAGAAGAAGAGGACGTGCTTGCGCCCCTGGACCGCGTTGAGCGCCCGCGCCATCTCGCCGAGCGCGCGCGAGTAGGAGCTGACGCGGCCCACCTCGAACGCGCGCTGGCTCTGGTCGGCCGAGCGGATGAGCGCCTTGATCTGCTCGCTGAGCGCCTGGTCGCGCTGCGCCCGCGCCTCGGCCGCCCCGCCGCCGCTCGTGCCGCTGGACGCCATCGTCGGCATCATGTCGTCCGGCGCCTCGATCAGGAAGCGGAGAGGGTCGCGCTCGCGCGCATCGAAGGCGTTGTGCATCCCCAGGGTGTCGATGGCGCGCGCGAGCTGCGCGCGGTCCGGCGTGAAGGTCAGCACCAGCTTGGGGCCGGACTCCAGCGAATAGGTCGCCACGGCGGCCAGATCGGCCGGGTGCAGCGAGGTCAGCAGGAAGTCGCGGGCCGCCAGGCGGGCCTTGAGGATGGCGGTCGGCGACGAGAACGACAGGTCGAAGAGGAGGAGGAAGTGGCGCCGGGCGGCCGCCCCGAGAGCGTCGATCCGCTGCGCGTCCATGCGCCGGGTCTCGGCTTCGGTCGAGGCCAGGTCGATCACCTCGAAGTCGGTGATCGTCTGGCGGGCCCCTTCGTCGAAGATCTCGAAATCGCCGGCGGTCAGGCCGCGGACCGGCTGGCCGTCGCGGCCGACCACGTTGACCGGCACCTCCACGGCCACGACCTCGGACGTCTCCTCGAATTTGTCCGCGGCATTCGGCCTCTGCGCCGGAAGCGGCGCGGCCAGCAGCGCGATCAGGGGCAGCAGGGTGAGGCGGCGGACGGCGGAAAGCGGGTACATCGGGGCCTCCTTCATCGTCCCACAAGGACCAACCATGGTACTACCGGACGAAGGCCCGGGAACATTTCCCTGTGCACCCTCCATCCTTCAACGCCCGAGCATGCTCGCAAGCTGGAGGGCGTCCTGGTTGGTCGCGTCCAGCTTGAGGGCCCGCTCCAGGTGGTGCCGGGCCTTGTCCATCTCCCCGAGGGCGAGATAGACCTTGACGAACCCGACGTGGACCTCGGGCGCCTCGGTGTCGAGCCGCAACGCTTTGACCATGTAGTCGAGCGCCTTCTGGTTCTCTCCCCGGCTCAGGGCCATCTCTCCCTGGTACACGAAGAAGAACGGATTGGAGGTGTTGGACGCCTCGATGCGGGCGAGCAGGTCGTCGGCCTCCTTGGCCCGGCCGAGCTGCTGGTAGGCCCGCGTCATGTTGGTCAGGATCATGGCGTCGCCGGGGACGATCTCGAGGCCTTTTTGATAGAGCTCCAGGGCACCGGCCAGGTCGCCGCTGCGCGCCTTCACCACGCCCAGGTTGTTGATCGCCTTCTCGAAGCGGGGCTGGATGCGGGCGGCGGTGGCCAGCAGCTCGCCGGCGCGCGGGAGGTCGCCGTCCATCAGCGCCTCGGCCCCGAGGTTGTTGTAGAAGTGGGCCGCCGCCGTCAGGTCGTCGATCGGGTTGAACTCCTTGTACGCCTTGGGCCGGTAGGGCAGGAAGTCATAGGTCTTGAGCTCGCCGTCGAGGTACATGCCGGCGACGATGTGGCCCTGGCTGACCACCATGCCGGCGCGGTGGTTCCACCTCTGGTAATCGGTCACCTCGACGTAGAACGGGTTCAGCCCCCGCTCCCGCGCGAGGCCCACGAACAGGTTGACGAACGACAGGCAGTTGCCGCGCTCGTCGTGGAAGGTCTGGACAGCGGTGCGCGTCGGGTTGAGCGCATAATGGAGGTCCAGGTCCTCGAAGATGAAGTTGAGCACGGAGTTGAGCGTCCGCAGCTCCGAGGGGGCCGGGCGCAGCTTCTTTTCGATGCCGGCGCGCACCGTGCCGTCGATCTCGAAGGGGACGATCAAGTGCGCCGCGGTCGCGGAGCCGACCTGCTGGGCATATTGCTCGCGCAGGTGGCTGACGGAGTCGAACGGCTGGTACTGAGTACAGCCGGCGGCGAGGCCGGCCAGAAGGAGGATATGAATCGCGTGAGCCTGGATACGCATCGTTTCCCCTATGAGCCAGATCAATATAACAGGACGGCCGGGCGGAGGCTTCCCTCCAGGCGCCTCGGGCGCTTCATCCATTTTTTTGGAGAACCTCCGTTCAAGCATCTGGATCTTGGCGGTCCGAGAGCGCGTTCAAAATGCCGGACGTCTCTCTAAGTGGTTTGAATTCAGAGGCTTGCCAAATCGGCATGAAGAGCGCCGGGATGGCACCTGGCTTGCTTGACCCAGCTTTGCCATGTTGAGTAGAGTTCCCAATCTAAGTCCAGAGAACTTTTCCACGATCGACGGAGGAGGTGATGTGAGGAAACGGAAAGCCAAGCGCTCGCAGCGCGCTCAAATGTCGAATGGAGCCGCACGCGCGGCTCGCCAAATCAACCAATGGGAGGTTTATTGATATGAAGAGCTCCAATTTGTGGGGACGGATCGTTGCGGTCGCCGCGATGCTCCTGGTGCTTGGCGGCGGTGCCGCTTTCGCCCAGTTGCAGACCGGCAACCTCTTCGGCACCGTCATGGACGAGCAGGGCAGCCCGCTGCCGGGGGTCACCGTGACCCTGACGGGGCAGGCGGCTCCGCAGGTCCAGGTCACCAACGCGCAGGGCGAGTTCCGCTTCGTCGGTCTTTCGCCCTCGTCCTACCAGCTCAAGGCCGAGCTGGAGGGCTTCTCGACGATCGAGTATCCGAACATCTCGATCAACATCGGCCGCAACACGACGATCGAGGTGACGTTGGCCTCGGCGGTCGAGGACGTGATCACGGTCACGGCCGAGAGCCCGCTGCTCGACGAGCGGCGGATCTCGACCGGCGCCACGGTCAGCCAGACCGAGCTAGAGAAGATCCCGACCGCCCGCGACCCCTGGGCGATTCTGCAGTCGACCCCGGGCGTTCTCACCGACCGGATCAACGTCGGTGGCAACGAGAGCGGCCAGCAGTCGCAGTACGTTGGTCCCGGCTCCACCGGCGACCAGGCGATCTGGGCGGTCGACGGCGTGGTGATCACCGACATGGCGGCTCTCGGCTCGTCGCCGGCGTACTACGACTTCGACTCCTTCGAGGAGATGCAGGTCACGACCGGCGGCTCCGACTCGACGATCGCCACGGGCGGCGTCGTTCTCAACATGGTGACGAAGCGCGGCACCAACGAGTGGCGCGGCAGCGGCCGTTACTTCATCGCGGACGAGGGCTGGCAGTCAGACCTCGACCTCGATCCGGACGACCTCGGCAAGGCGGGTCCGTGGAACCGCACCAGTGCGACCGGCGCATTCCCGAACGGCCGTGCGCAACCGTTGTTCCGCAACGCCAACCGCATCGTCACCGTCGAAGACTACGGCGCCGAGCTCGGTGGCCCGATCGTCAAGGACCGGCTCTGGGTGTGGGGCTCCTACGGTATGCAGCAGGTGGACCTGCTGACGGTTGCTGACGTCAGCGACTTCACCGAGCTGGAGACCGCGAACCTCAAGTTCAACGCCCAGATCGCTCCGAGCAACTCCGCCACCGCGTTCTTCCTCAACAGCGACAAGGTGAAGATCGGCCGCAACGCCGGTCCGTTCCGCCCCCAGGAGACCACCTGGAACCAGGCCAAGTTCGGCGATGAGCCGACCGCGGCGAAGCTCGAGGACACCCACATCTTCTCCTCGAACTTCTACCTGACCGGGCTGTACTCCATCGTGAACGGCGGCTTCGAGCTCGTCCCCCAGGGCGGCACCGACGTCTCCGCCGGTCTCGATCCTTCGGGTGTGTGGCACAACACCTTCGAGCTCATCCAGACTTCGCGTCCGCAGGAGCAGTTCAAGGCGGATGCCTCCAGCTTCTTCAACACCGGCAGCCTGGCCCACGAGCTGAAGTTCGGCGCCGGCTACCGCACCGCCGAGGTGACCACGCTGTCCACCTGGGGCGGCATGGGCTACTACCTCGGCAACGAGTGGGGCCTGGGACCGGAAGGCGGCCTGGGCGTGATGTACGCCTCTCGCGAGGGCATCGGCCACTCCGAGCAGACCTACACCAACGCCTATCTCCAGGACACTCTGTCCACCGGCAACCTGACGATCAACCTCGGTCTGCGCTACGACCTCCAGGAGTCCGAGAACCTCGCCGAGACGCTCCAGGCGAACCCGTTCTTCCCCAACGTGCTGCCCACCGTTCGCTACAATGGCAGTGACGCCGGGTTCGAATGGACGTCGCTCGTTCCGCGCGTCGGCCTGACCTACTCGCTGGGCGCCGAGCGGAAGACCCTTCTGCGCGCCAGCTACTCGCGCTTCGCGGACCAGCTCGGCACTGGAATCGCCACCTGGATCAACCCGGTCGCGTTCTACCAGTATGCCGGGTTCTACGTGGACTCTCCGGCGGCCAGCGGCGGCAACATCAACAAGAGCCAGATCCTCGACCTGAACGGTGACGGCATCATCGACAACGCCGACATCGCTTTCGGCGGGGCCGCCTTCAGCTCGAACTACGACCCCAACAGCCGCGGCATCGCCGTGTCCAATGCGGTCGATCCGAACCTCGATCCGCAGATGACCGACGAGCTGCTGTTCAGCGTCGAGCACGCGCTCCTGCCGGAGTTCGTGGTCGGCCTGAACCTCACCTACCGCAAGATCAGCGACATCCTCGAGTCCGACTACCTCGTCTTCGACGATCCGACCGGGATCGGCGCGGCTTCCGGGCTGGGCGCCTGGGATCCGGCCTTCATCAACAAGACTGGCCGGACTCACCAGCGCACCGACTACGTCGCGAACAACCTGGCGCGTCCGGGCGGCTTGCCGAACGGCGACAGCTACACCCGCACCTTCTACTCCCTGCGTCCCGGCGTCATCAGCCGTGGCGGCCAGCTCCTCCACAACGGAGACACCGAGCAGGAGTACCAGGGCGCTTCGGTCACCTTCAACAAGCGTCTGGCCAACCGCTGGATGCTCCGCGGCAACTTCACCGTCTCCAACTGGGAGTGGAGCAAGATCGACGAGAACCAAATCGAAGATCCGACCTTCTTCCTGGGCGCGGGCAACCGCGAGGGTGACGCAGTGCTCCAGGGCTCGGGCACGGGCTCGGGCTCGAAAGGCGCCGTCTACATCAACAGCAACTGGTCGTACAGCGTCAACGGCCTCTATCAGGTCGCTCCGGACCGCCCGTGGGGCTTCAACGCCGCGTTGAGCATCACCGGCCGGCAGGGTTACCCGCTGCCGTACTTCGAGCGGATCGGCTTCGGCGCCCGTGGATTCCCGAGCTTCACCCGGGTCCAGGTCGTCGAGGATCCCGAGACGTTCCGTCTGGACGACATCCACCTCGTGGATGCGCGCCTCGAGAAGGAGCTCACCTTCTCCGACTTCGGGCTCACGCTCGGCGTCGACATCTTCAACGTGTTCAACGAGGCGTACGTCCTCCAGCGGAGCCACCGTCTGGCGGTTTCTCCGAGCACGACCACGCTCAAGCTGAACCCGTTCACGCCGTACGGCGACTACGCGACCGAGATCACGAGCCCGCGCATCTTCCGCCTGGGCGCCCGGTTCAGCTTCCGCTGATCCGCGCTTCAACGTGAGATTGGACGCCGGGGGGCGACCCCCGGCGTTTTTTTGTCCGCGCTGGCGCTATGCTCCTCCTCGCCGGAGGTGCCCGGCAGAGCAGAATAACGGAGGCCGTTCCTCTGTTACGTCCCTCTGAACAATGAGAGGAGCACCTCCCAAGGAGAACTTCATGCGCCAGAGACAGCTCTTCCTTTTCTTCGTCATCGTCGCCCTCCTGGCGGCGGCACTGCCGGCGTCGGCGCAGTCCTGGGCCGGCAAGGGCCGACTCCAGGGTGAGATCCGCGACGAGCAGGGCAAGCCCATCGAGGGAGCCAAAATCACCCTCCGCAAGACCACCGAGCGGGTCGATCCCAACGCGGACGGCCCCAAGTCCTTCACCACGACCAAGAACGGCAAATGGTCGATCCTCGGCCTCGCCGGGGGCACGTGGGGGATCCTGATCGAGAAACAGGGGTATCTGCCCTCCGAAGGGCAGGTTCCGGTCAACGAGTTCGCCGTGGCCCAGCCGATCAACATCACCTTGAAGGTGATCCCCAAGGAGGTCCAGCAGAAGGCGGCGGAGGCCTCCGGCAACGCCAAGGCCAAGGCGGCCATCGAGCAGGCCAATGCGCTCCTCGGCCAGTCCAAGTACGCCGAGGCCCGCGCCCAGTACGAGCAGGCCCTGAGCGTCCTCGAGGTGGATGACCCGGTCCTCAAGTCGTCGATCCAGCGCACCATCGCCCGGACCTGGTTCGAGGAAGGCAAGACGGACCAGGCGATCGACACTCTGAAGAGATCGCTGGAGATCAAGCCGGACGACGTGGAGACCTTGCAGCTCATCTCGACGCTCCTCGTCTCCGCGGGCCGCGAGAAGGAGGCCGAGGCCTACATGGCGAAGCTGCCCGCCGGCACCAAGGTCGACCCGAACTCGCTGCTGAACCTCGGGATCAAGCTCTACAACGAGAAGGATCTGACCGGGGCTCTCGACAAGTTCGACCGCGTCGTCAAGGACAACCCGGAGCTGGCGACCGCCTACTACTACCGCGGGCTGACCTACCTCGGCCTGAACAAATCGGCGGAGGCCAAGGCCGACTTCCAGAAGCTGCTGGAGCTCGATCCGAACAACCCGAACGCGGAAGAGGTCCGCGAGTACATCAAGGCGCTGTAAGCGGCTCCATGCGCTGGCGGCTCCCGGGCCTCGCGGCCCTCGCGATTCTCGGGATTTGGGCCGGCGCGTGCGGCCCCTCCTCCCGGTCCGGCTCATCGGCCCCCGCGGCGAACGCCGAGGGGGCCGACGTGCTTCTGGTGACCATCGACACGCTGCGCGCCGACGCGGTCGGCTTCGCGGGGAATGCGCGCGCCGAGACCCCGGTCCTCGACCGGCTGGCCGCCGCCGGCCGCGTCTACACCGACACGCACGCCCACAACGTGGTCACTCTCCCCTCGCACACCAACATCCTGACCGGGCGCTACCCCTGGCAGCACGGGGTGCGCGACAACGGCGGCTTCGTGCTGCCGCCGTCGGTGCCGACGCTCGCGACACTTCTCAAGCAGGCCGGCTACGCCACGGGCGCGTTCGTGGCCGCCTACCCCCTGGACGCCAGCTACGGGCTGAACCAGGGCTTCGACGTGTATGACGACAGCTTCCCGCGCGGCTCGCGGCCCGACGACTTCGCCATGGCCGAACGGCGCGGCGACCAGGTCGTGGCGCCGGCGCTCGCCTGGTGGAACGCCCACCGCGGCCAACGCCGCTTCCTCTGGGTCCACCTGTACGATCCGCACTCCGCCTACGATCCGCCCGAGCCGTTCCGCAGCCGCTTCCGCGACAACCCCTATCTGGGGGAGGTCGCGGCCGCCGACTCGTACCTCGCTCCGCTCGTGAATCCCCTCCTCGACGGCCGGGAGCCGCCGGCCCTGGTCGTGGTCACGGCCGACCATGGCGAGGCGCTGGGCGATCACGGCGAGCTGACGCATGGCCTGTTCGCCTACGAGGCCACGCTCAAGGTGCCGCTGGTGGTCTGGGGCCCCGGGGTCGAGACCGGGAAGGACGAGCGCCCGGCGCGGCACGTGGACATCGTTCCCACCGTGCTCGGCGCCCTCGGGCTCGAGCCTCCGGAGGGCCTGCCGGGCCGCTCGCTGCTCGCTCCGCCGGCACCCGCCGCCGATCCCGGCCAGATCGCCTACTTCGAGTCGCTGACCACCAACCTCAACCGCGGCTGGGCGCCTCTCCGCGGCATCCTGCGCGAGCGGAAGAAGTACATCGACCTGCCGCTGCCGGAGCTCTACGATCTCGCCCGGGATCCCGCGGAGAAGGTCAACCTGTTCGCCGAGGAGCGGCGCACGGCCCGCGCGCTCGCCGGGGAGCTCCCCGAGGAATCGGTCTGGCCGCCGCCCAAGGGCGCGGTCACGCCCGAGGAAGAGGCGCGCCTGCGCAGCCTCGGCTACGCCGTGGGCTCGGCCGGAGAGAAGACGGCCTGGACGGCCGCGGACGATCCCAAGAACCTGGTGGACCTCGACCGCAAGATCCACCGGACGGTCGAGCTCTACTCCCTGCGGCGCTACGAGGAGGCGGCGGCGCTCGGGCGCGAGATCGTCGCGGCGCGGCCGGACCTGACCCAGGCGGCGGAGCACCTCTCCCTGGCGCTGCGCCAGCTCGAGCGCCACGAGGAGGCGATCGCCGTGTTGCGCGCCGCCCTGGCCCGCGTCCCGCAACAGCAGTCGCTGCGCCGGCAGCTCGGCATGGCGCTGGCCGAGGCCGGCCACCCCGCCGAGGCGGTGGAGACGTTGCAGCCGCTCGCCGGCAGCGGAGACGCCGCCACGCTCAACGCGCTCGGCACCTCCCTCTCCGACTCCGGGCGGCACGCCGAGGCCCTGCCGGTGCTCCAGGAAGCCGCGCGGAAGTTCCCGCACGACCCCAAGGCCTTCGAAAACCTGGGGATCGTGGCTCTGCGCCTGAACCGCCCGGCCGAGGCGCGCGACCACCTGCGCCACGCCATCGAGCTGAATCCAAACCTGCCCATCGCCTGGAACACGCTGGGCGTCGCGCTCTACCAGTTGGAGGGGCCGGTGCCGGCTCTCGATGCCTGGCAGCGCTCCGTGACGCTCGATCCCGGTCAGTTCGACGCCCTCTACAACCTGGGGCTGGTGGCTGTCGAGGCGGGGCGTCCCGGGCAGGCGCGCCAGGCGCTGGGACAGTTCGTGGCCACGGCGCCGCCGCAGCGGTTCGCGGGCGAGATCCAGCGGGCACGCCAGCTCCTGGCGCAGATGGGAGGTTGAGGTGATCGCGTGGACCGCCGCCGGAGCCGCTCTCGGAACCGCCCTCCTCCTCGGGACCGCTCTCGGCCTGGCCGGCTGCGGCGGAGACCGGGAGACGTTCGAGAAGGCGCCGATCCTCCTCATCTCGATCGACACGCTGCGCTCGGACCACCTGCCGGCCTACGGCTACAAGGGTGTCGAGACGCCGGCCCTCGACGGTCTGCGGCGGGATGCGATCCTGTTCGAGCGGGCCTACAGCCACGTGCCGCTGACCCTCCCCTCCCACGCCTCGATCCTGACCGGCCTGCTCCCGCCGGAGCACGGGGTCCGCGACAACGGCGGCTATCCGTTCGAGGCCGCGAAGCATCCATACCTGCCGCGGCTCCTCGCCGGCGCGGGCTACGACACGGCGGCGTTCGTCTCCAGCTTCGTGCTGCACAGCCAGACCGGGTTGGGTGCCGGGTTCGGCGTCTACGACCAGGGGCACCAGGACGAGGAGGCGCGGGCCGAGCTGATCGAGCGCCCAGGGGCGGAGACGGTCCGCGCGGCGATCGAGTGGCTGGACGGCCGGTCCAAGCGGTCTCAGGAGATCCGGACCGGCGAGCGCCCGTTCTTCCTGTTCGTCCACCTCTACGATCCGCACACGCCGTACAAGCCGGCCGAGCCGTTCGCCGCGCGCTACCCGGACCGGCCGTACGACGGCGAGATCGCGGCGTCCGACGCGGCGGTCGGGACGCTGCTCGACGCCCTGAAGCGCCAGGGGATCTACGACAAGGCGATCGTCGTGCTCCTCTCGGACCACGGCGAGGGGCTCGGGGATCACGGCGAGGACGGGCACGGGATCCTCCTTTATCGCGAGGCCCTGCAGGTGCCGCTTCTCTTGAAGCTCCCGGGCGGACAGCGGGCGGGCACGAGCGTGGCGGCCCCGGCGCAGCTCGCCGACGTGGCGCCGACGCTGCTCCGCCTCACCGGCCGGCCGGTCCCGAGGGAGATGCACGGCCAGAGCCTCGTCGACCTGGCCGATCGGACGGATCGGTCGGATCAGCAGGCAGCGGCGCGCCGGATCTACTCCGAGACCTTCTACCCCCGTCTGCACCTGGGCTGGAGCGAGCTCGCCTCGCTCATCGAGGGCCGCCACCACTACATCCACGGCCCTGCCCCCGAGCTGTTCGACCTGGCGGCGGACCCGGGCGAGACGCAGAGCGTCCTGGAGCGGGAGCGGCGGATCTACGGAACGCTGCGCCAGGCGCTCGACGCCATTCCCCGGGAGATCGCGCCGCCGGGCCAGGTGGATGCGGAGACCGCGCAAAAGCTCGCCGCGCTGGGCTACGCCGGCCGCGCCCGGATGACCTCCGGGCCGCTCCCAGACCCGCGGACCCAACGCGACGTGCTGAAGGGGATGCAGGATGCCAAGACCGCGGTCGCCGAAAACCGGTTCGCCGAGGCGGCGGAGATCCTGGAGCGGCTGGTGGAGCGCAAGCCGGACCTGCTGGACGGCTGGGTCTTCCTGGCGACCTGCCGCGAGCATCTGGACCAGCCCGAGGAGACGCTCGCGGCCTACCGCCGCGCCCTGGAGCTGGCGGACGGGGCTCCCGAGTACGCCTTCTACGTGGCGCGCCAGCTCTACAAGATGCGCCGCTTCGACGAGGCCCGCCAGCACGCCGAGCTGATGCTGGCGAGCGATCCCGGGAACCGCGACGCCCGCGAGATGCTCGCCGCCGTGGCTCTCAACCACGGCGACCTCGACGAGGCCCTGGCGCAGTCGCGCCGCGCCGGCCGGGCGAGCGAGGCGTTCCGCCGCGACCTGGGGCGCGCCCTGGCCGCGCGCGGGCGGACGGCCGAGGCCCTGGAGCTGCTCCAGGCGAGCGGCGCCGCCGGGGGGGCGGACCCGGCCACCCTGAACACGCTGGCCCTCACCTTCCTGGACGCGGGGCGCCCCGCCGACGCGGCCGAGGTGCTGGGCCGCGTGCTGGCGGCGCACCCGGACAACGCCCGCGCCCATGAGCTGCTCGGCGTGGCCGCGATGCGCCTGGGGCAGCCGCGGCAGGCCCGCGCGCACCTGGAGAAGGCGCTCCAGCTCGACCGGCGGCTGCCCGCCGCCTGGACCACCCTGGGGGTCGCGCTCTACGACCTCGAAGGACCGGACGCCGCGCTCTCCGCCTGGCGCCAGGCGCTGGCCCTGGATGGCACGCAGTACGACGCCCTGTTGAACGTCGGTCTGGTGGCCGCACAGACCGGCCGGCGCGACGAGGCCCGCCAGGCGCTGCGGCGGTTCGTCTCCACGGCGCCGCCGCAGCGCTTCGGCCCGGACATCGCGAAAGCGCAGCAACTGCTGCGGGAGATCGGCGGATGAGACGTCTGACTGTCTGGTCCCTTTTATTGATCGCTTTGGCTGGATGCCGCGGAGACAGCGACACGGGCCCGTTCCCGGGCGCTCCGATCATCGTGATCTCGATCGACACCCTGCGCTCCGACCACCTGCCGGCCTACGGCTACAAGGGGGTGGCGACGCCGGCGATCGACGCCTTCCGGCGCGACGCGATCCTCTTCGAGCGGGCCTACAGCCACACGCCGCTGACCTTGCCGTCCCATGTCTCGCTGCTGACGGGCCTGCTCCCCAACCATCACGGGGTCCGCGACAACATCGGCTATCTCTTCGATCCCGCGCGGCATCCGCACCTGCCGCGCCTCCTGAAGACGGCGGGCTACGCCACCGGCGCCGCCGTGTCGGCGTTCGTGTTGCGCGGCGACACCGGGCTGGGCAAGGACTTCGACCTCTATGAGGACGGCGTGACGCGCCGGCCGACGGAGGCAATGGGCAACAGCCAGCGGTCTGGCGGTGAGACGGAGCGCGCCGCGCTCGACTGGGTCCGCTCGGTCGAGGGCAAGCCGTTCTTCCTCTTCTTCCATCTGTACGAGCCGCACACGCCCTATACGCCGCCCGAGCCGTTCGCCGCGCGGTACCGGTCCTCCCCCTACGACGGCGAGATCGCCACGGCCGACGCGATCGTCGGAAATCTCCTCACGGCGCTCAAGGACCAGGGGATCTACGACCAGGCGATCATCGTCCTGCTCTCCGACCACGGCGAGGGGCTGGGCGAGCACGGGGAGGCGGAGCACGGCATCTTCCTCTACCGCGAGGCTCTGCAGGTGCCGCTCCTCCTCAAGCTCCCCGGAGCGAGCCTCGGCGGCACCTCGGTCGCCGCGCCGGCGCAGCTTGTGGACGTGGCGCCGACCCTGCTGGCCCTGGCCGGCCGGCCGGTCCCGGCGGGGCTCGACGGCGGCTCGCTGCTCGACCTGCGGCGCGAGGACGCGCCCGTGCGCGACCTCTACGCGGAGACCTACTACCCACGCCTGCACTTCGGCTGGAGCGAGCTGACCTCGCTGATCCGCGACCGCTCTCACCTCATCCAGGCGCCGCAGCCCGAGCTCTTCGACCTGGCCGCCGATCCGGGGGAGACGCAGAACGTCCTGGAGCGGGAGCGCCGGACCTACGCCGCTCTGCGCCAGGCGCTCGCGCGGCAGGAGACGCCGCTCACGGCGCCGTCGCAGGCCGACGCCGAGACGGCGAGCCGCCTCGCCTCGCTGGGCTATCTGGCCGGCGGCTCCGCCGGTGGGGACGGTCCGCTACCCGATCCGAAGGACGGCATCCACACCCTGCGCGATCTCGGGCAGGCGACGAGCCTCTTCACCGCGCAGCGGTTCGCGGAGGCGGTCCCCCTCTTCCAGCGGCTGGTCGCGGAGAACCCGAAGATGGTGGACGCCTGGGAGAACCTGGCGGAGTCGCTCCACAAGACCGGGCGCAAGGACGAGGCGCTGGCCGCCTACAAGCAGGCCATGGCGGTCTCGCGCGGCGCGGCGCACGTCGCCGTGGCCACCGGCACTCTCCTCCTGGAGATGAAGCGGTACGGCGAGGCGCGCGAGCACGCGCAGATCGCCTTGAAGACCAGCCCGGCCGGAGCGCGCAGCCTGCTGGCGCAGATCGCCATGGCGCAAGGGGACTTCGCGGCGGCCGAGCGCGAGGCGCGCGCCGCGGTGGAGGCGGAGAGCTTCAGCGGCCGGATCGGCCCGAAGATCGTCCTCGCCCAGACTCTTCAGGAGCAGGGGCGGTTGGAGGACGCGCTGAAGGTGACCCAGGAGGCGGTCGACGAGGTCGCGCGGATGGAGGGACGGCCCAAGTTCTCCGGCCTCTTCTTCCATCACGGCGACCTCCTGGCGCGCCTCGGCCGAGACGCCGAGGCCGAGCAGGCGTTCCGGCGGGAGATCGAGGACTTCCCTTCCAATCCGTACCCCTACACGCGGCTCTCGGTGCTCTACGCCGCTCAGGGACGAGGGCAGGAGGCGGTGGACATCCTCAAAACCATGGTCGACCGCAATGACACGCCGCTCGCCTACGCCGAGGCGGTCCGCACCCTGCGCACCCTCGGCAACCCGCAAGGCGCCGCCGCGCTCCTGCGCTACGCCCAGCAGAAGCATCCGGAGAGCCGCGAGCTGCGGGCGATGTAAGGAGGCTATCCTCCCTTCAGCGGCGCCAGCATCTCCACAGGTCAGCTCGAAGTTTGAGGCCCCGGGCTATAATTCGCACTCCTCCGGGGATGGCTTCGGGAACAGGCTGCGCCTGGGGGCGTGTTTCTCTCAGCAGAGCGAAGCCATCCCGACGAGGACCCGTGCCCATGACCATCCAGAGATCGCAGACATCCGCCCTCCCCCTCCTGATTCTCCTGGCGCTGCCCGTCTCCGCGCAGACGGCCCGCCCGGCGGCTCCCCCTGCGCCGGCCCGGCCCGCCCGGCCGCCGCAGGCTGCGGTGGACCCGCTGACGCAGGATGCCATCAAGAAGGTGGAGTCCGGCGACGTGGCCGGTGCCATCCGGGAGCTCGAAGCGCAGCGCGGGGCGAAGACCGCCTCGCCGCAAGGACTGGCCCTGCTCGGCACTCTGTATCTCCAGCAGGGCAAAGCCCAGGAGGCCCTGGCGGTCCTGAAGCCTCTGGCCGACGCCCAGAACGCCGATCCCGCCGTGCTCTACAACGCGGCCCGGGCGGCGCTCGCCCTGAAGCAAACCGAGGCCGGCCTTGGGTATCTGAAGAGGGGCGCCCAGGCGGCGCCGGGCTCACCGGCCGCGCGCGACCTCGGCCTTCTGGCGATGCGCCAGGGCCGGCTCGTGGAGGGCTATTCCCTGCTCTACCCATGGGCCGCGGCCCATCCGATGGACACGGAGGCGCGCCTCGCCGCGGCCTCTCTCGCCGTGCAGCTCGAGCGCCCGCAGGAAGCCGAGGAGTTCCTCTCGGCCGGCGGCGTGCCCAAGGACGATCCGGCGATCCGGCTCCTGCGCGGCCGCATCCTGACCCAGAAGGGGGACGGCGCCGGCGCCGTGACCCTGTTGGAGGCCCTGGGCAAGAACCATCCGCCGGCGATGGATCTGGAGATCCGCCGCGCCCTGGCCGAGGCCTATCTGGTGGCGAACCGCCCGGCCGACGCCGTGAAGCAGCTCGAAGGGCGCGCCGGGCAGCACCCCGGCCTGGCGCTCCTGCTCGGCCGCGCCCAGCGCAAGGCGGGGAACAAAGCCGCCGCCCTGGCCACCCTGAAGCCGTTCGCCGACAAGCTCCCGGCCGACGCGGCGTCGGTCGGCGATCCGCGGCCGGTGCTGGGCATCGCCCTCGAAGCCGGGACTCTGCTGACCGAGACCGGGCGCGCCGCCGAGGCGGTGCCGGTCCTGGAGAAGGCGACCAAGCTCTACCCGCAGAGCCCGCCGGCCTGGGAGGCCCTGGCCAAGGCGCTGGAGGCCGTCGGCCGCAAAGACGACGCCGCCAAGGCACGGACCCGCATGGACGAGATCTTCCGCACCAGCGAAGCTTCGGGAGCCCCGGAGGTCTCCGCCAACCTGCAAGAGGCCGGGATCGCCATGGCCGCGGGCCAGGCGGAACAGGCCCTGACCGCCGTGCGCCGCGAGCTCGCGGCTTCGCCGGGCAACCTCCGGGCGCGGTCGCTGGAGACGCGCCTGCTCCTCACCCTCGACCGCAAGGAAGAGGCGCTGCGGATCCTTCAGGAGGCGCTCCAGAAGAACCCGGACAACCCCGAGCTGCTCTATCTGCGGGGCGCCGTGCAGATGGCGTTCTACAACTGGGAGCCGGCCGAGAAGGACCTGCGCCGGACCCTCCAGCTCGCGCCGCAGCACACGGCGGCCATGAACGAGCTCGCCGTGCTTCTGATGACCCGGAACGAGAAGGGCGAAGCGCAGGCGCTCCTCGAAAAGATCCTGCAGATCAATCCCCAGGACCAGGTCGCCCGCGCCAGCCTCCAGACGATCAAGGCGGCCCCAGCGCCGCCGCCGCAGAAACCGTGAGGCCCTCACCGCACCCCGGGTTGACCCGCCCCGGGTTGAAACCCGGGGCTACGCGCCCGCGCCTCCTCCGGAGGCGCTTCCATCCGGCTCGCCTGCTGGTCGTCCTGGTTTTCGCTTTGCTCCCCTCTCCCGCTTGCGGGAGAGGGGCCGGGGGTGAGGGCGCCACAACCTCCGTGGTGGCCGGGAGCGCGGCGCCGCGGCAAAGCGCCGGCCGGCGGGTGCCCTACGCGCCCGGCTTGCGCTTCACGGACGACGCGGAGCTCCCGCTCGCCGCCTCGGTCTATTCGCTCCCGTCCTTCTTCTTCGACGCCGTGGCGGCGGACGCCTTCCTCTCCGCGGTCCGCAAGGCCGCCCCGGACCGCGAGCTCCTCGTGCTCACCGACCCGCCGCTCTACCGGGGCCTGGAGCCGCGCGCCGCGGCCCTCCGGCTGCGGCTCCTCGAAACCCATGGCCGCTCCTACTCCCCCTGGCCGCGCGACCCGTTCTCGCTGGTGCGCTCAGCCGAAGGCGGCGTTGTCGTGGTGGTCCGCCCGAACCTCCAGGCGGGACGCGAGGAGGATGCCTACATGGGGGCCGAGCTGGTCGAGGACCTGCCGGAGGACGTCGACCGCGCCTGGGGCCGGGTCACCTGGACCGAAGCGCCGGTGCCGTTCCACAACGGCCAGATCCTGCCGGCCGAGGGCTCCGCGTGGATCACTCTGCACAGCCTGGAGCCGCGTATCCTGGCCCTCCTCGGCATCTCCCGGGTACCGGTAGAGACCTTCGGGACCGCGGTGGGGATCGCGCGCTACGTCGAAGCCGCCGGGCGGGCCGCCCGGGAGCTCTCCGACCTCTGGGGGCGGCCGGTCCGCTTCGTCCACCCCTTGCCCGCGCCGGGACGAGACGCCGCCGCGGGCTCGGACCTCCTGCGCCGCATCGGCGGCGGTGCCGGCTACGATCTGGACTCCCTGGTCACCCTGCTCCCGGGCCGCAGAAGACCCTCGACCGCCCTCGTGGCGGACGTCACCGCCGGCCGCGAGCTCCTGGCGCGCCTGCCGGCGGCCGAGTGGAGTGCGCTCCGCTCGGGCTGGGAGCTGGCGCCGGAGGGAGACAAGCTCGCCGCGGCCGTCACCGCGGCGCAGCACACCTCGCGCGCCGGGCAGCTCGACGCCTTCCTGGACCTCACGGCGGAGCACCTGGCCGCCGAAGGGTTCCGCGTCCGCCGCCTCCCGCTGCTGAGCATCCCCTTCGAGCTGCTGCGGGATCCCGGAGGCCTCCAGGGAGAGTTCCTGCTGACCTGGAACAACGTCGTCGCCGAGACCCGGAACGGCAACCTCCGCGCCGAGGGCTTCTCCTCGCTCCTGCCGAGCGGCGACCGGGCGGCTCTCGAGGCCTTCTCCGCCGCCGGCGCCCGCCTCGACCTCTTCCCGCCGCTCACGCGGAGCGTGATCCTGAACGGCGGCTACCGCTGCGCCTCGAATCACGTCCGCTCCGCGAATCGGCGATAATCGGCCGCAACGACCTACGCTCAGAGGGCCTCCGCGGCCCCTCTCCGGCCCGCTGCCGGAGGATCTCGCAACCCGGACCGCCCTCCTGCGTATCAGGTCTTGATCGACCCCATGTCACCACAGGTGAAAAATCCATGTTCGAATCGTTGAAGAAGACTCCCAGGTTCGGTGTGCAATCTCCGTTTCTTCAGCAGGTGCGAGGACGGTTTGGCAAGCTCTTTCTGCGGCTTGTTCTCGTCCTGGTGCCTCTCTTTCTGCTGCGCTCCTGTCTGATCACCTATGTGCCGCCCGGCGAGATCGGCGTGCGGCAGATCTCCTACGGCCCGAGCAAGGGCCTGCAGAAGAAGCCCGTAGGCTCCGGCTATCGCCGGGAGATCGCGAGCTATGAGGCCATCCATACCTTCCCGCGCGACATCCAGGCGGTGGAGTTCACCGGACACCCGGCTGAGCGCGGGGCGAGCACTCTGCAGAGACCCGCCATCAAGGTCCCGACCGTCGACGGCTATCCGGTGGACGTGGACGTCACGGTGCTCTACCGGCTGGCCGATCCCTACAAGATCGCGTCCCAGTTCGGCTTCAGCAGGGCCTATGAGGAAGCGATCGTGGTCCGTTTCACCGACCCGCTGGTCAAGCAGTTTCTGGGGGAGCTGCGCGCCGAGCAGTTCTACCACGAGCAGCGGCTCCACCAGGTCCTGGCTCTCAAGCGCGCGCTGGCGCAGCGCTTCGCGGCCAACGGGCTGTTCCTGAACGACGTGCTGATCCGCCAGTACGACTACCCGGAGACCTTCCAGACGCTCACCGAGCAGAAGAAGATCCAGGACCAGTCCGTGCTGGCCAACCGGGAGTTCACCAAGCAGGCGGAGGTGCAGACCCGGCTCAACCAGATGAAGGCCGAGGGGCAGAACCTGATCAACGTGCGGACGTCCGAGTTCAACGCGCAGATCACCGAGATCCGCGCCAAGAAGGAGCTCTACGAGCGCCAGAAGCGGGCGGAGGCCGACCTCCTGGTCAAGAGCGCCGAAGCCGAAGGCACCGAGCTGATCAACCGCGCGCTCGAAGGGGCCGGCTCGGCCAAGCTCCTGCGGCTGCGTCGCGGCCTCGCCCTGCTCAACGCGATCAAGGGTCCGATCTACATCAGCGAAGATCCCACGGACCTCGGACGCATCGTCAACGATCATTAGGAGCGACGACCATGAAAATGATGACGCTTCTCCGCTCCACCGCCCTGCTCCTCCCGCTCGCCGGCCTGGCCGGGTGCGTCCCGCACACGACCGCGGCGACCGAGATCGGCGTGAAATTCAACAAGGTGACCAAAACCTTCGAGGTCAAGGAGCCCGGCGCGACCCATTTCTTCCTGCCGGTCCTCAACGGCTGGAGGACCTACGACATCTCGCTGCGCAGTCTCGTGATGACCGCGGAATCTTCCGGTGGCGATCGCGAAGGCAAGGACGACCTGCGCTTCAAGACGCGGGATGGCAACGACATCGAGACCGACGTGACAGTGCGCTGGCGGATCGATCCGACCAAGGTCGAGACAATCTGGAAGGAGGTGGCACCGGACACCGATACGCTCCAGGAGCGCTTGGTGCGCCCGCAGGCGCGCTCTTACATCCGCGACGCGCTGAACCGCCTGAACTCCGAGGATTTCTACAACCCGCAGCGCCGCTTCGCGGCGGCCAACGTCGCAACGGCCCTGCTCTCCGAACATCTGGGAGAGTACGGCGTCGTGGTCGAGCAGGTGCTGCTTGGCGACTTCTCCTTCAAGCCCGAGTACCAGAACCTGATCAACTCGCGCAAGGAGGCCGAGAAGACGGCCGAAAAGCTCGAGGCCGAGATCCTCGCCACGGTGGAGTCGAACCAGGCGAACCTCCAGGCCAAGGTCGCCGAGCTGAGCGAGGCGCTCACCTCGGCGCAGGGCGACTTCGAGCAGGCGAAGCGCAACGCCGACGCCTATGTCGTCCAGCGCCAGCAGCAGGCGCAGGCGACTCTGGCCGAAAAGTCCGCCCAGGCCGAAGGCATCCGCAAGGAGCGGTCCGCGCTCAACAGCAGCGCGGGCGACGCCTACGTCAACCTGCAGCTCATCGACGCCTTGCAGAAGAAGGAGATCCGTCAGATTCCCAAGCTGCCAGGCGGCAACATGATCATCGACGGCAACCGCCTCCTGGAGCAGCTCGGCGTGATGCAGTACCGCCAGCAGGTCCTCGACAACACCCAGGGGCAGCAGTAGGAGGCCGCCAGGCTCGCCGGGCTCCAGGAGAAAATTCATGTTGAACGTCGCCGGTTCATCCTTCGACTTCGGGAACGTCCTTTTCGCGGTGCTCCAGGAGTGCGAGCACGTGCGGCGCGGCCTGCTGCCCAACGAGGCGCAGGGCCGCCTGATGGAGGCGGCGCGCCGCAGGCTCGCCGAGATCCGGGAGAGCTACGTCGAAAACGGCGGCACCCCGAGCTACTGGGAGGAGCTGGAGAGGGAGGTTCTGGAGACCTCGCTGCCGGCGTACATCCCGGAGGCGATCGAGCAGACCCGCCTGGAGAAGTCCGGCTACGACGTCTGGCGCCGGGGAGATGCCACGGCACGCGTCTTGTTCGCTCTGGCCGGCCTCGTCTTGGGCGGGCTGATCATCAAGGCGCCGTTCATCCCGATCTGGGAGGACGCGTTCGCCTTCATCCTGGCCGTGGGCGGCCTGCTCTATCCCGAGGTCAAGCAGCTCGTGGCCGACTTCCGCCACTCGCGCCTGCTCAACCGGACGATCGCGGAGGCGGAGAAGTACCAGAAGAACGCCCGCATCCACTACGTGTCGGAGGCCCGACTGGAGAAGGAGCTGAATGCGCTCGGCAAGGTGGAGCAGACGCCGGAGGCGGGAGAGGAAGCTGCCTCCCACCAGCCGCCCCATCGGGAGAAGGGGAGGAGGTAGAGCTCACTCCTCCCGCGGCCAGGGCCGGGAGATCACACAGGCGTTGATCCCGCCGATCCCCATCGAAAGCTTGCCGGCCGGGCCGGCCGGAAAGCCGCACGGCTCATCGTAGGCAAAGAGATCGTGGACCTCGCCAATGTGCGCGTTGAGCTCGCCGCGGCCAATCGGGGTCGGATAGACCTTGCCCTTCTCATAGCCCAGGTACTGGGCCATCAGCTCCCAACCACCGCCGGCCGACATGCCGTGGCCGAAGGTCCCCTTGCGGGCCGTGACCAGCACCGAGCCGGAGACCAGGCCGCGCA
The DNA here is from genome assembly GCA_035264905.1 of Thermoanaerobaculia bacterium. GTDB lineage: Bacteria > Acidobacteriota > Thermoanaerobaculia > Multivoradales > UBA5704 > UBA5704. The sequence continues at coordinate 18,372 of DATFPH010000529.1, read as the reverse complement.
TCGTGGCCACCTCCTTGTAGTCGCCCGGCGTGGCCGTGGCGTGGAGGTCCCAGGTGCCGATCTCGTCCGGGCGGACCCCCGCGGCCACGAACGCCTGCTTGATGGCCTCCGTGGGGCCTTCGGTCGACGGCGTGATGATGTGGTCCGCGTCGGAGCTCACTCCGACGGCGAGAGGCTCCATGCCCAGGGGCTTGAAGCCGAGCGACCGCATGTGCTCCAGATCGCCCAGGATCCAGACCACCGAGCCGCCGGCCACGTGGGTGCCGCGCATCCCGGTGAGCGGCTTCGAGACGGCGGCGTCCGAGGAGATCACCCGCGCCCCATAGAACGCTCCGACGCTGAGCGGATGCGGCGGCGGATCGGTCGCGCCGACGACCACCGCCTTCGCCTCGCCCCGCTCGATCGCATCCATGGCGAGCTTCAAAGCCACGCCGAACGTGGAGCAGGCCGCCACCGGCGCGAAGGCCAGGCCGGTGATCTTGCCGAGCATCGAGATCTGCGCCGCCGGGGTGTTCTGGATGTTCCACACCAGGTTGGCCGAGACCGCCTGCCAGGGAGGCGTCGGAAAGCCCCACTTCTTCTGGAGCTGCACCTGCCGCCGCTGCTTCTCCTTGAGCACGCTCAGCTTGGCGGTCTCGACGTCGCCCTCGACAGAGATGTGCTCGATCTCGGCGAGCTCGCGCAGATAGGTGCCCAGGTCGGCGCAACGGCCGGCCCAGTAGTGCCACCACGCGGTCTCGGCGTCGAGACGGTCTTCCGGGTCCGCGACCGATTCCGGCGGCGGCGGCGCGTCCGGCCAGACCGCGACACGCTCGTCCGGAACGCGGGCCCGGTACTCGAAGATCTCGGGATTGCGCTCCGCCCAGAAGCGGTCCCACCGGCGCTGCGCCTTGGCGAGCCGGACCGCCTGGATGCCGATCGTATCGATACTGCCCAGCCCCGTGCCCACATAGACGTGGGTGGCGGTGGCGAGGCGGGCCAGCTCCTGCTCGATCCCGGGGTTCTGCTCCAGCGATTGGATGAAGGCACCGATCGCGTACAGAGACGGCAGATCCATCTTCTCCTGGAGCTGCTTGAAGCGATTGGGCGGAAACCGCTCGGCGAGCCATTCGCGGTAGCTCTCGAACGAGAACTCGGGCCAGCCGACCAGGAAGTTGTCCGGCCCGTAGCCGTTGAACGGCGTCAGCCAGCTCTCCGCCGCATCGAGGTTTCTCTCAAAGGCCTGGATGTTGGGTGACCTGGGCGCCACGAGGCCCCAGCCGAAAACTCCGACTCTGCGCAGAGCTCGTCCCTCCTTTCCGGAGGCTGGATTCTTTCACAAGAGAACCCCCGGACGCGACGGCCCAACCCGCCGCACGCGGAGATCTATCCTCGCGAAGGCACTTTCGACTGTTCGAGATGCGCCAGGGCAAAGCCGGTGGCGGTGAGGGTGAGCATGAGAGCGCTGCCCGTGGCCTCGTTCAGCCGGATTCCGGCGACGCACGGAACCAGATCCGGGAACTCCGACTCCATCCCGGCGGCTCCCGGGAAGAAGTGACTTCCGGCCTGTCCAGCCCAATAGAGAGCCGGCAACCCCGCGCCAAGAGCCAGCTCCAGCTCCGGGTCCGCGCCCCGGCGCCAGAGGAGGTAGGCCGCGACGCTGCCCAGGCCGGTCCCCAGGAGGATGCTCCAGTCGTCATGGAACTTGGCATGCGGCGGCCAGCGCGGGTTGAACAGGTGGGTGCGATTCCAATCGGCCAGAAAGCCACCCGCCGCCGTGAGCACGGCAACACCGGACAGCAGCCAGCGGCCTCGATCGCGTCGCCTCATGCGCGACGGACGGCTGCGAAAGTCGTGCCGGTGAGCACCGACGAAAGACCCGGCCAAGGCCGGGTCTTTCGTCATCAACGGGTGGAAGCGGGCCGAGACCGATTACAGGTCGGCCGCTTTGAGGCTGGCGGTGAGCTGCTGGATGACGGGCTTCATGACCTTGTCGAACATGCGCTCGTCGTCCACGCCGCCGCCGACGCCGAAGACCGAGACCTTGATGCTCGACTCTTCCTCGCGGCCCTCGTCGGCCCAGACGATCTCGCCGGTGCTCGTGTCGATCAGGCGGGCGTTCATCGCGGCCACGAACTTCTTCTTGCCCGCGGAGACGCCGAAGCCGCCGCCACCGACGTTGGTGTTGCCGTACTCGGTGACGGCCCCGGTCAGGATGTAGTTGACACCCAGGAGCTTGCCGATGCGGACCGCGGTCGCCGGGTCGACGTCGCCGGAGAGGGTGAGGTTCTTCTCCTGCATCAGGGCCTCGAGCTGCTCGCGCTCGACCACACGGAACTTGCCGCTCTTGACCAGCTCGGTCACGAAGACGTCCTGGGCGGCCTCGGCGCCCCCGTGGTACCACCACTGGTTGTCGGCCTTGTTTTTGAACTCGAGAACCGCGATGCGCGGCTTGCTGCTCTTGTCGGCGGCGAACGCCACCGAGGCCACCACCAGCACCAGGGCGGCACAGAGAGCGAGAGACAGGGTGCGCTTCATGAGCATGGACCTCCTTGCTACCTGGGATTTGATCCCCTTGTTGTATCCACCTTATTCTACTACGACTTCTCCGATTCCGGCCGGCCGCGCTCCAGCTCCTGGGCGTCGACGACGCAGAGCGCCGCCATGTTGACGATGTCGCTCACCTCCAGGCCCCCTTGGAGGACGTGGACCGGCTTGCCCAGCCCGAGCAGGACCGGCCCGACGGCCTCGGCGTTGGCCAGCCGCCAGATCAGCTTGTAGGCGATGTTGGCCGATTGCAGCTCGGGGAAGATCAGGACGTTGGCGGCTCCTTGAGACGGCTCCAGGGGTAGCTCTCCTTGAGGAGCCCCTCGAAGACCGCGGTGTCCGCCTGCCTCTCGCCGTCGATCTCCAGGTCCGGATCGAGCTCCCGGACGATCTCGGTGGGGGTCCATAGCTTCCAGATCGTAGCAGCCCTCGAATCGAGTACGCTGTCTCCATGATCGTCGTCACCGAACAGGACACCTGGCGCTTCATCACGCAACCGGACCACGCGGCCTTCGCCGCCGAGCTGCTGTCGCTCTGGCGCGCGGAAGGAGTGCCGGAGCATCCGCGGCGCGCCGCGCTCCTGTTCGCAGTGCGCGAGCACGACAACGGCTGGCGGGAAGCGGACGCGGCGCCGCGCTGGGACCCTGAACGGCGCCGGCCGCACGATTTCCTCACCATGCCGCGCCCGGCGCGCATCGAGGTCTGGGAGCGGGGGGTCTCGCGCTTCGCGGGCGAGCATCCGTCCGCCGCGCTCCTGATCACCCGCCACGCCCGGCGCCTCCACCGCGACCGCCGTGGCGCCGAGCGGTGGCAGGAGCTGCTGGAGACGCTCGACGAGCTCGAGCGGGGTCTCGCCGAGGCGACCGGCGCCACGGAGGAGGAGATCGCCGCGGACGACCGGCTGCTCGACCGGTCGGATACGCTCTCCCTCGCCGCGTGCAGCGCATGGACGGATCCCTTCGAGCTGCACGGCGTGCGCGCCCGGCTGCACGAGGGCTCTCTCCGGCTCGATCCCTTCCCGCTGGCCGGCGCCACGACCTTCCGGATCCCCTGCCGGCGCATCGCCGCCCGGGACTACGGCGGCGACGCGGCGCTCGGTGGCGAGTTCGCCGCGGCGCGCTGGGGCGAGCTGATGGTCCGGGTGGCGCCGTTTGCCCCCTGATCAGGAGTCCGGCCGGTCCATGCCGGCCAGCACCACCTGCTCGAAGACGCTGCGATAGAGAACGAGGATGTCTGTGAAGACCCGCGCGAACGCCTGGTCCGTGGTCGCCGACAACAACGCGCTCCCCCGCAAGACCAGGGACGGCAGATAGAGGGGCTCGTCCGGGCTCGCACCCAGGGGGCCGGCCTCGCGCCCCCCTTGGCCCAGACCGGAAGCCCGCTGATCCACCAGGTAGAGCGTGTAGAAGAACTCGAAGTGCCCGACCTCCAGGGCCTTCAGCACCTTCTCCAGAGAGTCCAGCTTGGGGAGCTCTTTGCCATTCTCATACTTCGAGAGCTGGCTCTTCCCGATCCCCGCTTCGCGGGCTACACGCGCTTGGCTCTTGCCGCGCAGCTCGCGGAGCAGACTGAGGGTCCTGCCCAGATTGACGAACATGCCCATGCGTAAAATGTATCGGCAGGCACGCGCGCAGCGCAAGCGTAAACATCTCTATCCACAACACTTAGGGTCGAGAAGGCGGAGCTTCTTCCAGACATCCCGCCGCCCTGGGCGAAACGCGCCGCCCGAAAGCGTGCTCGGTCTCGAATGAGGAGATGCCGGAGAGGGCTCCGGCAACAGGTACGGAAAAAGCAGGTCAGCGGGTCTTTCGAGGGCGGGATGGCCGCTTGGATGAGCGGCCCTTGGGCTGCGGCGCCTCCGTCGGCGGCGCGTCCCCGGAGCTCTCGACGGGCTCCGGCGGCGCGGTTTTGGCGACGACCCGGAACAGGATCACCAGGTCTCCGAGCTCGATGGACCCTTGGGCGACCGGCTGCGGCTGGAGGAACGCGGCGCTGACGAAGGCCTGGACCTGCTTCAGCGCATGGCGGACTTCCGCCGGCCACTCCTCGCCGGCTGTCGCCGGAGCCGCGGCACCGCCCGACCGTTCGAGCGCCTCGGCTTCCGCCTCGACCAGCTCGTACCGGTTGAAGAACTCGCGCCGGCTCACTCCTTGCGACACGAGGATCTTCGAGAGTGTCGAGAGCGTCGCCTCCTGTCGGGCATTCTCGATCCGGGAGAGCTGGCCCCGCCCCAGGCCGGCCTCCTGGCTCAGCTCTTCCAGCGTTTTGTCCCGCTCTTTCCGCAAGCGGCGGAGCGTCTCCCCGATATAGGCGAACAGGTCCACGCGCCAAATCTATCCGGAGGAGGCGCCACGATCAAGCTTAAGTCCTTTCCATGGAATATATTAACATCTCGTTTATGTTTTCTCCTGTGGAGATATATTCCCGCGCGTGGAAACTTTGTGGGCCTGGTGAGTCACAGAAGAAAGAAAAGTTGCCGGTGAGGCGGTGTCTCGGAGGAGCTACGCGGCGCGGTCGACGACCTCAGACCCTTGAGGCCACTCCCCTTTGAGGAACGCGTCGGCGGCGGCGAGGAACTCCTGCGGCCGCTCGATGTAGGGGTGGTGCCCGGCGCCTTCGATCGCCAGGAAGCGGGCGTCCGGCGCGCTGGCGGCCCACGCGCGCGAGGCCTCCACCGGAACCAGGTCGTCCGTCCCCTGGAGGACCAGGACGGGGACGTCCAGGGCGGCCAGGCGCGGCCGGAAGTCCCAATCCCCCATCTTCGGGATGATGTGGTCGAAGTAGAGCGGGACCGCGCGCTGCGGCCACTCGTTGGGAAACGAGCAGACGTCCGCCACCGGAAAATGGGAGATCGCGGAGACCTCTCCCATCTGGGCTGGCAGCAGGAACTGGGTGAACCAGGCGCGGCAGAAGGCCGCCGGGTCCTCCTGATCGATCCCCTCGCGCCGCAGCTCGCCGAGCCGCGCCATCCCCGGCGGATAGATCAGATCCTCGGCCGCCGGCGTCTCCTGCGCCCACTCGCCCGGAACGTAGGGGGTGATCGGGCAGACCAGCAGGAGCCGGTCGGCCCGGCCTGGATTGTCCAGGGCATAGGAGGCAGCGATCGCCGCATGGTAGGACGATCCCAGAAGGGTCATGCGATCGAGGCCGAAATAGCGCCGGATCGCCTCCAGGTCCTCGACGTCCTCCTCCAGGCTGAGCTGGCGGGGGTCGGTGACGGCGCTCGACCGGCCGCGGCTGCGCGGATCGTAGAGGACCAGGCGGCGCCCCTCGGCCAGCGGCTGCAGGGGCTCCCACAGCCAATTGGCGTTAGGGACGACAACGGTCTCCGCCCCTTCTCCCAAGATGCGGTAGTAGAGGTGGAGCCCCGGCCGGACGAACGCGAATCCCTCACTGCTCTTCATCGCCACCTTGAAGCAGGAGGGGCAAGCATACTACAGCGGGCTGGACTCCCTGGTGGGGCGCGGCCTCAAGCCTCGGCCGACATGCCAAGCCACGAGCGAACGGCAGCTTCAACTGCCTGGATCTGCTCGACGGAGAGCTTTCCCAGGGAACGTACGAGCCGTACCAGTGGTACGGTGACGATGCCTTGCGCATCGAACGCTCCCGGACGCAAGAACCTGGCAGCGACATCGACCTCGAAGCGAGAGCCCCGAACGCTGGTCGTATGGGGAATCAGGGTGACAATGGCTCGGTCAGAATCCTGAACCGGCACACTGAGGACCAGACACGGCCGAATTTTGGCAGCGAGCCCCAGATCGACCAGCCAGACCTCGCCGCGAGGCGGAAGCTTCACTCCCGAGCCTCGCGCTCATCGTATTCGAGGAAGATCTGATCGGCAGAGTAGCGGAGCTCCTCCTCCGCGGGTGACCCATAGCCTGCCTCGATCGGCTGGCGAAGGAGCTCAACCAGCACCTCGTGCCGATCTTCTTCCGTCAGGACTTCGAACGACTCAATGAGCTTTTGCGCCGCTTTGGTCATGACCCGAAGTCTACCCGAACGAGGTGATCCCCGTCCCGCCGGGCACAGCGAAGAAGCGCTCAGTGGCTCCGGATCGCCTTCACCAGGTCGCTCTTGTTCATCTTGCTGCGGCCCGGGATCTTGAGCTCGCTGGCCTTGTTGCGCAGCTCCTGCACCGAGCGTGCATCCAGCGACCGGTTCGGATTGCCGGTCCCCTGGGTGGTCTTGTTGGGCGTCCTCCCCTCCTCGCGGCGGCCCTTGTTGACCGTGCGGGCGGCGATCTCCTCAGCCCGCGTCTCGGGCATCCCGCGCTCCTCGGCGCTCTCCTTGATGTGCTCGTACTTGCGCTCGTCCTTGTTGCTCCAGGCAGATGGCATGACGTGTCCTCCTTCAGGTTGCGACGGCGGTCTCCACTTCCTGCGGCACGCCGACCGGGAGCTCGACGACCCGCACCGGGGGCCGGTCCGGCCAGATGTGGCGCAGGAGTTGGATGCTGACGTTGTAGACCGGCACGCCCGCCGCGGTCTTCCCCTCGGGCTGCCCGCGGTGAGCGTGGCCGTGGAACACCACGTCCACGGGATACCGATGGAGCGGCTCCTCCAGACGGCTGCAACCGAGAAAGGAATAGATCTCCAGCGGTTCCCCCTCCACGGTCGCCGCGATCGGCGAGTAGTGGAGCAGCGCGACGCGCGGCCGGTGGCGCAGCCGGGCCAGCGCCGACTCCAGCTTCAGCGCCTCGTTGACCGCCTCGTGGACGAAGGCCTTGATGATGTCCTCGCCCCAGGGGCCGAGCGCGCGCTTGCCGAAGCCGCCGGCGAACCCCTTGATCCCCGCGAAGCCGACGCCATGGATCTCCGTGGCGTCGCCGTCCAGCACCTGGATGCCGCTGTCGCAGAGGATCTTCTTGATCTCCTCCTGCTTGCGCCCTTCGTAGTCGTGATTGCCGAGCACGGCGATCACCGGGACCCCGACCGCGGAATGGATCTCGCGAGCGAGCCCCTGCGCCTCCTCGGGCAGACCATGGTCCGTCAAGTCTCCGCCGAGCAGCAGCACGTCACACTCCCGTCCCGCCTGGGTCAGCATCTCGCGCAGGCTCGGCTCGGGGTACCTCGTATAGTGGAGATCGGCGATCGCGCCGACCCGGACCCTGTCTCTCTTCGCTGGCTCCATGCGCTCTTCCTCCCGGCCCTTCGTTCCGCCCGAGAGGAGGGCAAGACCCATGCCAGGAAGCCGTTTGTGCCTCAACCTGGTATGCGGTTTGCTCTAGGCCGACACATGGTTGAAACACTGACGTCCCCGGCACAAGAGCTATCCCAAGAGACGATCGACTTCTATCGCGGGGCGATGGAGACGATGCAGCAGGCCGGGATTTCCTTCCTGGTCGGCGGCGCCTACGCCTATGCCCGCTATACCGGAGTCGTCCGGCACACCAAAGACTTCGACGTGTTCATCCACCCTCGCGACTTCGAGCGCACCCTGGAGGCCTTTGGCCGGTCCGGCTGGCCGGTGGAGCGCAATTTTCCGCACTGGCTCGGCAAGGCCTGGTGCGGTGACGATTTCGTCGACCTGATCTTCAGCTCGGGCAACGGCATCGCCCGGGTCGACGACGGCTGGTTCGAGCACGCCGTCGACGAGGAGGTCCTCGGCAAGCCGGTGAAGCTCTGCCCGGCCGAGGAGATGATCTGGTCCAAATCCTTCATCATGGAACGCGAGCGCTTCGACGGCGCCGACGTGGCCCACCTGCTGCACTGCCGCGCCAACGAGCTGGATTGGGACCGCCTGCTGCGCCGCTTTGGCGCCGAGCACGGCCGCGTGCTCCTCGCGCACCTGCTCCTCTTCGGCTACATCTATCCGGACCAGGCCGGCCTCATCCCCCGCCACGTCCTCGAGACGCTCTCCAAGCAGGCGAAGACCGACCCGGGCCGGCCGGCGGAGGAGCGCGTCTGCCGCGGGCCGATCCTCTCCCGCGGCCAGTACCTGATCGACCTCGAAGAGTGGGGCTACCGCGACGCCCGTGTGAAGCCGCTGGGCAACATGACGGAAGAGGAGGTGGAGATCTGGACCGCCGAGGCCCGGAAGGAAGCCGAGCGGCAGCTGGCGAACGGACACTGACGCGGGGGCGGCGCTACTCGTACCGCAGAGCCGACGAAGGATCGACCCGCGCCGCCCGCCAGGCCGGCAGGAAGCAGGCGACCAGGGTGACCAGCAGGGCGAAGCCGACGACTGCCAGGAGATCCTTCGGCTCCACCCGGAAGGGGACCGAGCTGATGAAGTAGATCGCCGCCACCTCGGGGTCGAAGCGGATCAGCTCGAACTCCGTCAGCACCCACGAGATCCCCCAGCCGAACGCGACGCCGAGGAGAGTCCCCAACCCGCCCAGGAACCCGCCGTAGAGCAGGAAGATCAGCAGCAGGCTCCCCGGCGGCAGGCCGAGCGCCCCCAGCAGGCCGATGTCGCGCATCCGCTCCCGCACCAGCACCACCAGGGTCGAGGCCACGTTGAAGGTGGAGACCAGGACGATCAGGCCGAGCACCACGAAGAGGGCGACCTGCTGCAGCCGCAGAGCCGTGAACAGCTCCCGGTTGAGCTGCCGCCAGTCGGTGACCAGGAAATCGGGCTCCAGGATGGACGTGGCCGCCTCGGAGATGCGCTCCGCCTCCGCCGGGTCGGCGACCGTGAACTCCAGGAGGTCGACAGCCGCGGTCTCGCCGCCCATGAGATTCTCGACCACCGGACGCTCGAGCAGCACCCAGCTCCGGTCGAACTCGGCGAATCCGGTGGAGAAGGTCCCCGTCACCCGCAGGCTGCGGTAGCGGAAGCGCGGCCGCCCCTCCCCGAACCCCAGGGCCACGAGGCGCAGGACGTCGCCCTTCTTCGCTCCCAGCCGGCGCGCCAGGTCGTCGCCGAGCACGGCGCCGGAGAGGCCGTCGTCCGTCCGGAGCTGCGCGGCGGTGGCGGTGAGCTGGCCGCCGCCCGGATCGACGCCGCGCAGGATCACCTCCATCCCCTGCGGCTGCGCGGGGCCCGAGAGCGATCCCTGCCCGTAGGCGACCCGGCCGATCTTCTGGACGCCGGGGATCTTCTGGAGCGCCGCGAGCTTTTCCGGCGGCAGCTCGCCACCCTCGCTCCCCACCGGATAGGCGATCACCGCGGCGTTGCCGCGCACGAGCTTCCCCTGCAGGTCCTCGCGGTAGCCGGTCATCAGCGCCATCGCGATGACCATCGCGGTCACCCCGAGAGCCGTGGCGAGCAGGGCGGCGCGGGCCGTGCCGTCGAGCAACCGGCTCCGCTCGCCGCGCAGGAAGCGCCAGGCGATCACCCAGGGGAGGGGACCGGCGAGAAGCGACGAGGAGGAGGAGCGGGGCGCCACGGGTGAAGGACCCGTCAGCTGCGCGAGACCCGGTCGAGAAAGAGGTCGAACAGCCCCGACGCGTCGTGCGGCCCCGGAGCGGCCTCCGGGTGGTACTGCACGGACTGGATCGGCCGCCCCTCCACCGCGAAGCCTTCGACCGTTCCGTCGTTCAGGTTGAGCTGGGTCACGGCGCAGCCGGCGGGCAGCGAGGCCGGATCGATGGCGAACCCGTGGTTCTGGCTGGTGATCGAGACCTTGCCCGTCCGCAGGTCGCGCACCGGCTGATTGCCGCCATGGTGGCCGAACTTGAGCTTGAAGGTGCGTGCGCCCAGGGCCAGGCCGAGGAGCTGGTGGCCGAGACAGATGCCGAAGACCGGACGCTCCGCGGCGAGCACCTCCCGCACGTTGCCGATGACGTCGGTCAGCGGCTCCGGATCGCCTGGGCCGTTCGAGAGCACCACGCCGTCGACCGGCAGGGCCAGGCACTCCGCGGCGCTCGTGCCGGCCGGCAGAACGGTCAGCCGCGCGCCGCGCGCCGCCAGCTCGCGCAGGATGTTGGTTTTGACGCCGAAGTCATAGACCGCCAGATGGCAGCGCTCGGAGGTCCCCTCCGGCACGGCGATCTCGTACGGCGCCGCGCAGGTGACCTCGTGGACCAGCGCGCGGCCGGTCATCGTGGGGGTATCCGCCAGCTCGGCGGCCAGGCGGCCGATCTCCGACTGCTCGGTGGTGAGGACGCCGCGCAGCGCGCCGCGCTCGCGCAGCCGCCGCACCAGGGCCCGCGTGTCGATCCCCTGGAGAGCCGGCACGCCATAGCGCCGCAGATAGGTCACCAACCCCTCGCTCCGCTCGCCCGCCGTCCCCGACGGCCGCTGGGTGAACTGCCGCGCGATGAACCCTTCCACCCAGGGATGCGAGGACTCGGCGGCGTCCGGCCCGGTGCCGTAGTTGCCGATGTGCGGCTGGGTCATCACCACGATCTGCCCGCGGTAGGAGGGGTCGGTCAGCACCTCCTGGTACCCGGTCATCGAGGTGTTGAACACGACCTCGCCGAAGCGGGTCCCGGGAGCGACAGCCTCCCCGGCGAAGACGCTGCCGTCTTCGAGGAGGAGGAGACCGGAGGACGAAGAGAGCGCAGGTGCCATGTGGGATTGCGCCGGGCGCTTGGGCCCGGAGACCGCGTCAGGGTATCATGTCGGGCAGCTCTACGAAGGAGAAGCAATGCGACGCTCGAACATCCTCCGCCGTGTGGGTCTCTCCGCCCTGGTGGCGCTCCTCGCGGCCGGCCCTCTGGCCGCCTATACCATCTATTTGAAGGATGGATCGACCGTCCAGGCGAAGGGGAAGTACCGGATCGAGGGGACCCGCGCTTATATCTTGCTGCCGAACGGCACACAGACCTTCATCGACGCGCGGGAGATCGACGTCAAGCGCACCGACGCGGCCAACAAGTCGGACTACGGCGGCAACGCCGTCATCCTCCAGGAGGCGACGCCGCCGGCGGACGGCACGCAGACCATCGCGCCCAAGGCCCGGCTCTCCGACGTCATCGCGAAGCGGGGAGCGGAGCTTCCCGGGCCGCAGCGCGATCCGGTGAAGGCCACTCCGGCGGAGAGCGTCAAAACCAAGAGCGGAAATTCGGACTTCACCACGATTCCCCGCCGGCCCTACGAGCCGGCGGAGATCGCGAACGAGATCCGGCAGTTCTTCCTCGGGCAGGGGGTTCCCGAGGTGACGGTGTTCGCCGGCACCCAGCCGTCGCACCCGCTCGTCCAGGTGACCGTGAGCACGGAGAGCGGAGTCTTCCGCGGCCTTGCCGTGGGAGCCAACGCCATCCTCCACATCCGCGACCGCTTCCCCGGCAAGGTCGACGCCTTCGACCTCCTGCTGGTGACGCCGGCCAACGAGCGGGGCGGGCAGTTCGTCCTGACGCCCGAGATGGCCAGCGATCTGGTGGCCAAGAAGGTTCAGCTCGCGGCGTTTTTCGTCGAAAACGTACAGTTCTGAGCCGGCCGGTCCCCCGGCCGGCCTCCAGGCCTCCTGTCCCGCTTTCCTCGGAGCTTCGCACTTCCAGTTCGTACTCGCGAATTCCGTTGTGCCTGAAGTCACTCTTTTGAATTGAATTGGAGGAGATGGTATGAAGGATCGAGCCCTGTCCATCGGTCTGCCGCTGCTGGTCGCGGTGGTCTTCGTGATCGGCTGGCACTTCGCCGTCCAGATCACGGGAAGCGACATCTTCCCCACTCCGCTCATGGTCGTCGCCGGCCTCGTCGAGCTCGCCCAGAAGGGCGTGCTGGTCAAGTACATCGTCGCGTCGCTGTTCCGCGTCGCCAGCGGCTTCCTGCTCGCCGTCTTCGTCGGTATCCCCTTCGGCCTGCTCCTCGGCTGGTTCACCCCGGCCATGCGCGCCTTCAACCCGGCCATCCAGGTGCTGCGGCCGATTTCGCCGATCGCCTGGATCCCGGTCGCCATCCTGTGGTTCGGGGTGTCCGACATCGCTCCCATCTTCCTGATCTTCCTGGCCAGCCTGTTCCCGATCACGACGTCGGCCATGGCCTCGGTGCAGAACATCCAGCTCGTCTATATCCGGGCCGCCCGAAACTTCGGCATCACAGGTCTCGAGCTGTTCAAAAAAGTCGTCTTCCCCGCGGCTCTGCCGCAGATCATGACCGGCCTGCGCCTCGCTCTGGGTATCGCCTGGCTCGTCGTGGTGGCCGCCGAAATGATCGCGGTGAACTCCGGGCTCGGCTATCTCATCATCGACGCCCGGAATGCGGGCAAGCGGTACGACCTGGTCGTGGCCGGCATGGTGATGATCGGGCTGATCGGGCTCGGGCTCGACCTGCTGATCCGGCAGATGGAGAAATTGGATCAGGTGCGGTGGGGCCTCAGCCGCTGAGACCACCCGCACTCATCAGGTGTTTCGTTGCCGTCCTGTCATTTCTGGAGGATTCCATCATGAGCAAGTTGAGCAAAGTCATCATCGGCGCGGTCGTTGTTTGGACCGCCCTCACCATCCTGCATCTTCAGATGAACCTCGGAGTTAGCCTGGCGAGCCTGCTGGGACCGAAATCCGAGATTGCCACTGCGGAAAGGTTCCGGGTCGGCTTCCTCCCGGTCACCTGCCATCTTACGTGCCCGGTCACCGACTGGATCAACAAGAACACCGCCGGCAAAGGTTTCTATGAGCCTGTGAGGTTCAGCGGCTTTCCGGAAATCAAGGAATCGGTCATCGCCGGCCATCTGCCGGCCACCTTCATGCTCGCTCCTCTTGCCATGGCTCTGGTCGAGCAGGGCGTGCGGGTGAAAATCGCCTACCTGGGGCATCGCGACGGCACCGCTCTGATGGTGCAGAAGGATTCGGACATCCTTACAGTCAAGGACCTGCGCGGCAAGCGGGTGGCGATTCCCAACCGGTTCTCGAACCAGTATCTTCTGCTGCGCAAGGCCCTGGCGGACCAGGGGATGACGACCGAAGACATCGAGCTCGTCGAGATGCCGCCTCCCGACATGCCGGCGGCGCTTTACTCGAAGGCGGTCGACGGCATCTCTTCAGGCGAGCCCTTCATGGCGCAGACCGAGATGGACGGCTACGGCCGGGTCCTCTATCAGGCCAAGGACATCTGGCCGGACTTCATCTCCTGCGTGCTCGTGGTCTCGCAGAAGACGATCGACGAGCACCCCGATTGGGTGCAACGCCTCGTCGACGGCATCGCCAAGAGCGGCATGTGGCTGGAAGGCGGGATGGACCACCGCATGGCGGCCGCCCAGGCGGTGGCGACCGGCTACTACAACCAGGACCCGCGCCTGCTGAGCTTCGTGCTCAGCAAGCCGCCCGACCGGGTCAGGTACTCGAATCTGCGACTCGCCCGCGCCGACTTCGACAACATCGTGAACATGGCGGTCGATGCCGGGGTCCTGAAGCGGCGGCTCCGCTTCGAGGAGTACGCCGACCCCCGCTTCTCCGAGAAGACGGCCGGCGTGCAAGAGTACGCCTGGCAGGGCAAGTAACCTCCTCCGGCCTGCGGGAAGACCTCCCGCAGGCCTCCTGTCCCGCTTTGCCACTGCCGTCACACTTCTAGGTCATTCGGGCCTCGTGCCCATTCCATTCGTTCCGTTTGCTTGGAGGGAGAGAAGATGATCCTCAGTGCGGCTCGGCCATCCCCAACGTTCGACATCGTTCCCAACCCCGCGGCTGTCCGGACCAAGATCTCGGTCCGCAAGCTGTGGATGACCTTCCAGCCCAAGACGAAGGCGGCGCAGCCGGTCCACGTGCTGGAAGACATCTCCCTGGACGTGCGCGACGGCGAGTTCATCTGCCTCGTCGGCCCCTCCGGGTGCGGCAAGTCGACCCTGCTGAACATCCTCGGCGGCTTCTTGAACGCCACCGAAGGAGTGGCCACGATCGACAACAAGGCGATCGTGGGCCCCGATCCGAAGCGGATCTTCATCTTCCAGGAGAACGGCTCCTTCCCGTGGCTGACGGTGGAGGACAACGTCGCCTTCGGCGTCAAGCGCTCGACCGCGGCTGAGAAGCGCGAGCTGGTCGAGCACTACATCGAGATGGTCGGCCTGACCGGCTTCGGCAAGACCTTTCCGCGGGAGCTGTCGGGCGGCATGCGCCAGCGCGTGGAGATCGCCCGCGCCCTCGCCGCCGAGCCCGACGTCCTGTTCATGGACGAGCCGTTCGGCGCCCTCGACTACCTGACCCGTCTCCGCCTCCGCCAGGAGCTCATCCAGATCTGGCAGCGCGAGAAGCGCACGGTGATCTTCGTCACCCACGACGTGGAAGAGGCCGTCCAGCTCGCCGACCGCGTGGTGGTGATGGGCAAGCGCCCGGCGCGCATCCGCGCCATCGTCCCGGTCGACATCGAGCGGATGCGCGACCTCGACGATCCCGCCTGCCGCATGCTCCGCGACGAGATCTTCGGCGTCATGGGCCTCGACCACCACGGCCTGCGGGTCTCCGCCGAGTCGTCCTCGGCGATCCAGATCAACGTGGCGGCGCGGAAGCTGTACAACTAGAATCGGCGGAACAGCGAATCAAAGGACAGCAAGGACTGCAACGACAGCAGGGACGAGTCGTTTGAGCCCTTGTTGTCCTTGCAGTCCTTGTCGTCCTTGACTCCGCCGCCCCCTACGACGGCACCTCCGACTCCTCCTCGTCCTCGACCTCTTCGCCCGTCGACCGCAGGTACTTCTCCACCGGAATCCCGACGCGCTTCGCGAAGCGCTCGCGGTAGCTCTCGACCTCGCCGACCGATTCGTCGATGAAGATCCGCTCCACCCGGAAGAGCGGGACGAACATGGTCGAGAGCCCCAGGGTCTGATCGCCGGGACGCACCGCCTGGGCCATCCAGTCGTCGAAGCTCGACAGGTTGAGGCCGCGCAGCGTCACTCCCGGCAGCCCGAGATCCTGGAGAAGCCCCCAGAGCTTCTCGGTCGGATTCACCAGGTGGACGATGACGATGGTGCCCGGCCCGATCATGGCTGCTCGTGCGCTCCTTCTTCGTCGGCTTCGGACAGCTCGAGAAGGACCCCTCCGGTGCTCTTCGGATGCAGGAACTGCACCCAGCAGCCGCCGGCGCCGCGGGTCGGCTCCGGGCGCAGCACCTGGAACCCTGCGGTGCGGAGCTTGGCGTCATCGGCCCGCAGGTCGTCGCTCGCCAGGCAGAGATGGTGGATCCCCGGACCGCGCTTCGCCAGGAATTTGCCCACCGGCGAATCCTCCGAGAGCGGCTCGAGAAGCTCGATGTGCGTCTCGCCGCAGGGGATCATGGCGACGCGCACGCCGTCGAACGGCACCTCCTCGATGAAGCTCACCTGCAGGCCCAGGGCCTCATACAGCTTGCGCGCCTCGTCGATGGAGCGCACTGCAATCCCGATGTGGTCAATTTTTCCGATCATAGTCCGATCATGGCGCCCGCTCCTCCAGCGCTCCCTCCGGCGCCTCTTCCGGCGCGCCGCGCAGCACGCCCGTGAACAGGCGGTCCGCCACTTCATAGGGGTCGACGTGCTGGGCGAAGCCGCGCTCCACCTCGCGCTCCAGGCCGAGCACCCGGTCGGCCGCGGCCACGACGCGCTCCTTGAGAATGGTCTCGACGCGCAGCCGCAGGTGGGCCATGCGCCGGTGCTGAAGCTCGCCGGAAGCTTCCAGGTGCTCGCGGTGGCGCTCGATCTCCGCGATCACGCGGTCGATTCCCTCCTCGCGGGCGGCCACCGTCTTGAGCACCGGCTGCAGCCACGCGCCGTGCTCGCCGAGGCTCAACATCATCTCCAGGTCCTTGACCGTGCGGTCGACCCCCTCGCGGTCGGCCTTGTTGATCACGAAGACGTCGGCGATCTCCAGGATGCCGGCCTTGATCGCCTGGATGTCGTCCCCCAGGCCGGGGACGGTCACCACGGCCACCGAATCGACCGTGCGCACCACGTCCACCTCGTCCTGCCCCACGCCGACGGTCTCCAGGAGGATCCAGTCGAACCCCGCGGCGTCGAGCACGTCGACGGCGTCGCGGGCGGCGCGCGCCAGGCCGCCCATGGCGCCGCGGGTCGCCATGGAGCGGATGAAGACGCCCGGGTCGGTGTAGAGCGACTGCATGCGGATGCGGTCGCCGAGGAGGGCGCCGCCGGTGAACGGGCTCGTCGGATCGACGGCCAGGATCGCCACGGTGATGCCGCGCTTGCGCAGGAGGCGGGTCATGCGGTCGACCAGGGTGCTCTTGCCGGCGCCGGGCGGGCCGGTGATGCCGGCCACGCGGGCGTGCCCGGTCCGATCGTAGATGCGGCGCACCAGCTCGCGCTGCGGATCGCCGCCGTCTTCGAGGAGCGAGATCGCCCGCGCCACGGCGCGCGGCTGCCGCTCGGAGAGGCGTTCCACCAGCTCGTCGAGATCGGGCGTCCGGCGCGGCTTGAGTCTCATTGCCCCTTGAAGAGCTGGCGGGCGATGACCAGGCGCTGGATCTCGCTCGTCCCCTCGCCGATGGTGCAGATCTTGGCGTCGCGGAAGTACTTCTCGGCGCGGTAGTCCTTGATCAGCCCGTAGCCGCCGTGGATCTGGACGCCGCGCTCGGAGCAGAACACCGCGGCCTCGCCCGCGTAGAGCTTGGCCTCGGCGGAGAGCCGCGAGACGCGCGCGCCGCGGTCCATGGATTCGGCCGCCGCGTAGGTCAGGATCTCGGCCGCGGCGATGCGGGTCGCCATCTCGGCCAGGGCGAACTGGATCGCCTGGAACGCCGCGATGGGCTTGCCGAACTGCTCGCGCTCCTTGGCATAGCGGAGAGCCGTCTCATAGGCGCCGATCGCCGTGCCGAGCCCGAGCGCCGCGATCGAGATGCGGCCGCCGTCCAGGATCTGCAGGGCCTGGACGAAGCCCTCGCCCGGATTGCCCAGCAGGTGGTCGTCCGGGACGAAGCAGTTTTCCATGATCACCTCGGCGGTGTCCGAGGCGCGGATGCCCAGCTTGTTCTCCTTCTTGCCGGGGCGGAAGCCCTCCATCCCCTTGTCGAGGACGAACGCCGAGATGTTGTGGTGGCGCAGACCGTTCGGATCGGTCACCGCCATGACCACGCAGACGTCGCCGACGCTGCCGTGGGTGGTGAAGGTCTTGGAGCCGTTCAGCACCCAGCCGCCGTCCACCTTCTCGGCGCGGGTGCGGGTGCCGGCCGCGTCGGAGCCGGCGTTGGGCTCGGTCAGGCTCCAGGCGCCGATCTTCTGCCCCTGGGCCAGGGGGACCACCCAGCGGCGCCGCTGCTCCTCGGTGCCGAACTTGTAGATATGGTTCGTGCACAGCGAATTGTGAGCCGCGACGCTGATGCCGACCGAGGGGTCGACCTTGGAGAGCTCGGTGACCACGATCACGTACTCGACATAACCCAGGCCCGCGCCGCCATACTCCTCGGGGAAGAGGATGCCCAGGAACCCGAGCTCGCCGGCCTTGGCGATCACCTCGCGGGGGAACTTCTGGCTCTCGTCGTACTCGTCGACGATCGGATCCACCTCGCGCTGGGCGAAGTCCCGCGCGGTCTCCTGGATCGCGCGCTGCTCGTCAGTCAGGGCAAAGTCCACGTTCTCACCTCCCAGGACCGGCGATGCTATCGCGGAGGACGAGGGATGGCAACGCGGGGCTGTAGAATCTCCTGCGGCGGACCCGGCATTTCTGCTACAGTCCGCCGCCCCTGGAAGGAGCCGTGCGCATGACCCCGGACGTCCTGCTGGTCCGCAAGCTGATGTCGAGACAGAACCTGAGCCGCGCCGAGAGCGCCGAGCTCCTGGAGACCATCCTGCGCCAGGACAGCCAGGGCTGGAAGTTCCTCGCCTTCTCGGTGGCCTCGCAGACCAAGGGGGAGACGGTCGAGGAGCTCCTCGGCATGTGCGACGCCATGCGTGCGCTCACCGGCGACTACCACTTGGACCTCGCCGGCCGCCGCCCCTTCGAGGTGTCGAGCGCCGGCGGCAGCGGCGTGCGCAAGATCAACGTTTCGACCCTGACGGCGCTGATCGCGGGCGAGCCCGAGGTCCCGATCTTCAAGCAGTCC
>DATFPH010000528.1:0-6746 GCA_035264905.1 Thermoanaerobaculia bacterium | reverse complement strand
GCCGCGACGGGTGCAACTGTTGAGGAAGTTCAACGCGAAATCCGTGAGGCGATCGAGTTTCATCTGGAGGGCCTGCGCGAGGATGGCTTACCTATCCCGCCGCCGTCCAGTGCCGTCAGCTACGTCGATGTTGCGGCATGACGCTGCACTTGGCCAACCGATGGCCGGAACGGTGCGGCGCGGGCGATCACGCCGCCGAACGGGAGGCACCGAGCCGAGCTTCGCGGCTCGCGTAGACCAGCGCAAGGCCCATCAGGGCGAGCAGGCTCGCGGCGAATACGCCTTGCGGACTGGGTAGCGCAGGTGTGTAACGCCAACGCCCGGGATCACCGTCGGGTTGCCAAGGACGGCTGGCGTGCCGGCGAGGTGGTCGAAGAGTCGAGCTCCGGAGCCAAGAAGAACCGCCGCGATATCGACGTGGATTTCGTCGAGGAGGCCAGCATTCAGGAGCTGCTGGATGGTGTCAGTGCCGTGGACCCCAACGGACTTCCCGATGGCGGCGGCTTTGGCTTGGTTCGCGGCGCTTTCGATGCCGTCGGTCACGAAGTGGACAGTCGAGTTGGGTCGCGGCCATCCGGCGGGGATGTGGTGGGTCAGTACGAATGCTGGTCCCCAAGCGTGATTTCCGCCCCAGCCGTGGGCGACCTCGAAAGTGCGTCGACCGGTGAGCACGGCACCGAGCTCGGACCAGAGACCGCGAAGGTGCTCGGCGCTCGGCCCGGACACCTTGAACGTCATGGGATCCGACCCGCCGGTGTTGAATTCGACGTCCCCTGAGGTGAAGTACCAGTCGAACACTTCGGCCACACCATCGTTGAGGTCGGCGACGTAGCCGTCGAGCGACATGGACATGATTGCGACAACCTTCGACATTGCGATGTTCCTTTCGAGGGGTGGAGACTGCGTTCAGGGGATCGCGCGGTGTCCTCCCGAAGCGCCTCAGAAACAGCCTTCAGCGCTGGCCGTCGCAGGCGTCCGCCCGTGCGAGAAGAAAGGCCCTTTCCCGCACGTTGCGGGTCAGCGTGGCCGCAGCCTTGAATTCTGAACGCGCCTCGGCCAGTCGGCCGGCCCGGAACAGAAAGTCGCCTCGCGCCGCTGGCAGGGGCGCGTAGTTGCGGAGGGCGTCGGCGTCGGCGATCTCGTCCACCAGTTTGAGGCCCGCTTCGGGCCCGAAGGCCATGCTGTGGGCGATCGCGCGGTTGAGATCGACCACGGGCGAGGGCGCCACGACGCGCAGCCGGTCATAGAGCGCGGCGATGCGCGGCCGGTCGGTATCGGCGGCCCGGCGCGCGCGGGCGTGGCAGGCGGCGAGCGCGGCTTGCAGCACATAGGGGCTGTCGCCGCCCAGCGCTTCGGCGCGGGCCAGTGCATCGAGGCCCCGGCGGATCAGTAAATGATCCCAGCGCGCGATCCTGCTCGGTGACCGGGATGAGGGCGCCGTCCCGGCCCGGTGCGCGCCCCGAGGCGCGACGCCTGGATCTCCATCAGGGCCAGGAGGCCGAGCACTTCGCCATCCTCGGGCATCAGCCCAACGGAGGATGGTGCCAGCCGAACGGTGGTGCTCAGAGGTGGAAGGATGTTCAACAATCATGCTTGGATGATACTAGGATCGCGGCAACCGGGGCCGCTCTCCAGCGATCTTACCGCGGAGTTTCCGGTTCCAGCGAGGCGAAGTGTTCGAGGAGCAGGCGGTGGATAAAGACGTAGCCGCCTCCGACCTTGTAGAGGAGGATGCGATCGGCGGCGAAGTCGAGAAAAGGGGTGGCATTCCATGGGAGCTTGCCGTGAACAGCCAGTAAGAAACGGATCGTGAAGTGCGATACGAAACTGCGGCCACCGCGGCGGGAAAGAAAGAACCAACCAGTAATAACGGAAGAGCACAGAGCAGCGGACGAAAAATCTGCCCCGGTCTGCTGAGCCCAACTCCGCGCCCAGAGAAACGACAAGGGGAGTGTCAGCAGTAAAGCTGTAAGACCGACCGTAAGCCCACTCCGTACTGACAGCCAGGTTCCCTGGTTCGCGGAGCTCTTGGCTTCCTTCACAGCTTCGGTGAATCCCCCGATTCCGCCGACAGCCATGGCGAGCAGGATCATCAAAGCCCAAGTGGCTTTGGGAGGGAACGAGGTGTACCCACTGTACCCACCGAAAACCCGCTCCACCACGGTGTCTACGAAAGCAATGAAAAAATTCAAGGTCAAGCCTAACGGAAGTACCGCCAACGTCAAAACTGTTGCTTTGCGCCAGGACCAGATCATTTCTTCGAAGCGCCGTATATGCTTATCTGCGCCCCACTGGTTTTTTTGCATATTGAGGATAGTGGTCAAAAAAGCGGCAAGCAAAGCTCCCAAAGCTGTAAAGACAGGGCCATCCCGGTAAAAAAATGGCAAGCTGATGCATATCGTCGTGAAAAAAATCAAAGAATTCCGCAGCCCACTCCATCTTGTGTTTGTGCCGTCTTTCGTGCGCTCCTTCAGCAAAGCCATGGCGACTCCATCAATCATGCTAATAGCGATAACGATGGAGAGCATGAGTAGTGCAAGAATGCCGTCGCCGAGCACGAGAACCAAGATAAAGCCGAGGACCAGTAACAAGCGCGATATAAGAGAGTAGAGGAAGATGTCGAAGCGCCGCTCGAGCCAACTCGGCTGGAGCTCTTCCAACAAGAACACGGAACGGTTCGCCCGTCCCATCCCCTGGGCGAGCCAGCTTAGCCATCTGGAGAATCGCTCGCGTCGATACGGTAAGGGGCCACCGCGGCGTTGCAGCATCCGGTCGACATACGATGTAAACAGGTGGCGGCGCCGTGCGTCGGGCTCGGCGAGCTGAGGGGCGAGCAGCTCTTCCACCGGGAGCTCGGAGTAGGCTCGGCGCATCACGGCCAGGAGCAGAGGCGTCTGGGCGAGCTCCTGAAGGCCAGGATCTTCGTCGAGAACTCTTTGCAGGCTGGTGTTCGTATTGCCGCTGCTCAGGAGAGCCTCGACCTGCTCGGGGGCCAAGGGCTGCAGAACCACCGAAGAGCCGAGGACCAGCTTGACGCCGAGCGCCTCATAGGGCCCGATCCGGCACGTCACCGCCAACTCGGTGAGCCCATGCTCCTCGCGGAGCTGGTTGATCGCCTCTGCGCATGCGGCGCGTCGCTTCTCCGGGACATCGTCGAGGCCGTCGAGCAGGAGCAGCAGATCGTCGGCTTTGAGCCAGCGCCGACCGATTTTATTAGGAATCTGGTATTTGGTCCCGAGTTCCTCGATCAACCAGTCGAACAGCCGATCGTGATGTCCACTCCAACTTGAGAGGTTGAAGATGACTGGGATCGGCTGGCCTGGGTCCCGATCCGCTTGCCTGGCGGCGTCGCGGGCAAGCTCCAGGAGCGTGATCGTCTTGCCCGAGCCGGGAGCGCCGAGGATCAGGAGGGCGCGGCCCGAATCTTCAAACAGCTCGAAGGCGGCCCGGTTTGCCGGCAAGGGATTCCGGGACCCTCTCGATGTCTCTAGGACGTTCTGCCAGGGCTGAGCCACCATGTCTGCGTCGGTCTCTTTAGGGAGAGCCTGGAGAGGCATCTCCTCCTCCGCCCGTTCGAGCAGGCCCTCGATCCAGAAGCTCCGGACCCGGCCCAGAAGGATTCGACGTCCGCGGAGATCCTCCTTCGTCCGAGGTCCGTGCCGATGTTGCTTTTCCCAGCGCTGAAGGCTGGCCAACACCCGGATCGCCAGGTTCTCCGGCGTGATGAAAGTTGTGCGTGTCAGCTCGCGGTCGAGACGGACCTTGAGAGCCCGCAGACGGTCCGCGCCGGAGCCTTTTTCTCGAAAATCCTCCGGCCACGGCGCTGTTTCATCCACCACGAAGCAGAGGCAGGGCCTGTCCAGGCGCCGCGCTTCGTCGTACTCCAGCTCGGTAATGGAGACGGAGCTACCCTCGGGGACGAAGCCATAGCGCCAGGCGTAGATCCCCACGAAGACGTCGGCGGTGCGGACCTCTCCGAGAGAGGCGGATGTGGGCTCCACCGGCTGCGCGGCAAAATTCTCCATGCCGACCGGGTGGTAGCCCGCGTCGAGGAGCGCCTTGTGGACCTCCGCGCGATGCTCGCGGAGGTCGAGGGAGGTGCTGGAGAGGAAGACAGAGGTGGGCATGGGGCAGTTACCTCTGAGATCGCTCCGGCGGGCGAAGGGGGCTTCAACTGGCCTTCGGTAGCAGACGGATGGCAAGGCCCTCGTCGTCACGAAGCTCTTCGATCTCAGACTCCCGGACGCCAATCACGGCGATAGACTCCCCCAGGGCGTTGAAGGCCTCCAGAACGCATCCCCGTTCGCCTCCCTCGGGATGAGGCATATAGTTGACTAGGGTCGCTACATCCCCTCCTTTGAGCCCATGCTCTGGAATGTCGCTTGAGAGCGACTCGCTCATAGAGAGACTGGCTCATCGCTTCTTCTCCTTCCGGGGCTTGAGGGTGACGAACCGAATCTTACCGCCCTGCCGTTCTCGAATTTAAACGGTGACCACGGACACGACTTGCCCCTCAGGGCCCTGCCAACTCGCCCTCAGCACGGAGGATCTCTCCGTACTCGCTGGCTCTATCTTCCACGGCTTCTGCGTCTGCCGCAAGCTTGCGGAGGGCTTCCAACAGCAGATGAGGGTTCTGCCGGTTGAATCCTGCTCGGGCGTCGCGCGGTCCGTCGGGAATGAAATGGACAAGAGTGTCCTGCGCGGGAATGTGGCTCCGCATCCACTCGAAGCCACGAAGCTCGTCTATCTCGTGATCAGCCATGTCCGTCACTCTTTGGCGACGATCGCGCGAATCTCCTCGTCTTTCCCGGTGGGCTGCCAGCGAATCAGCGAAATCGGGATGATGTTTCAAGAATCTCCTGGCACCATCTTGGCAGCGCCTCAGAAACAGCATTCAGCGCTGGCCGTCGCAGGCGTCCGCCCGGGCGAGAAGAAAGGCCCTTTCCCGCACGTTGCGGGTCAGCGTGGCCGCAGCCTGGAATTCTGAACGCGCCTCGGCCAGCCGGCCGGCCCGGAACAGAAAGTCGCCCCGCGCCGCCGGCAAGGGCGCATAGTGGCGGAGGGCGGCGGCGGCGCCGATCTCGTCCACCAGTCGGAGGCCCGCTTCGGGCCCGAAGGCCATGCTGTGGGCGATCGCGCGATTGAGATCGACCACGGGCGAGGGCGCCACGACGCGCAGCCGGTCATAGAGCGCGGCGATGCGCGGCCAGTCGGTCTCGGCGGCCCGGCGCGCGCGGGCGTGGCAGGCGGCGAGCGCGGCTTGCAGCACATAGGGGCCGTCGCCGCCCAGCGCTTCGGCGCGGGCCAACGCATCGAGGCCCCGGTGAATCAGCAAATGGTCCCAGCGCGCGCGATCCTGCTCGGTGACGGGGATGAGGGCGCCGTCCGGCCCGGTGCGCGCCCTGAGGCGCGACGCCTGGATCTCCATCAGGGCCAGGAGGCCGAGCACCTCAGCATCCTCGGGCATCAGCCCGGCCAGCATGCGGCCGAGCCGTTGCGCCTCCAGGCACAGGGCCGGCCGGACAAGGTCGTCGCCCGCCGTGGCCGCATAGCCTTCGTTGAAAATGAGGTAGATGACCTCGAGCACGGAGGGGAGGCGTGCCGCCCGCTCGGCGCCGCGCGGCGTCTCGAAACCGAGCCCGGCCTTGGCGATGGTCTTCTTGGCGCGGACAATGCGCTGGGCGATCGTCGCCTCGCTCGACAGGAAGGCGCGAGCGATCTCGTCGGTCGTCAGGCCGCCGACGACCCGCAAGGTGAGCGCCGCGCGGGCGTCGGGCGACAGGATGGGGTGGCAGGCCGTGAAGATGAGGCCCAGCAGCTCGTCGTCGAGATCACCAGCGCGTCCTGCGCCAGCTCCTCGGCAAGGTCGACATTCCGCACCACTCGGACTAGGCCCGCGATGAGCCTGGCCCGTTCAATGCGAAAAGTCGCTTCGATCGCCTGGTGCGTCTCGCCTGCGGTCACACCTCATTTTCGGCCAAGGCCCCAAGGGAGGCAAGCCGGAGGCAAGCCGGCTCCAGCCGGCGGTATCAGGCGGCGGTGTCAGGCGACGCCGAGCTTCCCGCGCTCCCCTTCTCGGGGCGTCGAGAGCTCCTCGGGCGTCACGAACTCGGCCAGATCCTCCGCCTCGTAGAAGGGCCGGATCTCCATCTCGCTCTTGCCCGGCATGCAATTGGGGGCGCGCTTCGCCCAGGCCACGGCCTCGTCCATGTCCTTGACTTCCCAGATCGAAAAGCCGGCGACCAGCTCGCGGGATTCGGTGAACGGCCCGTCGATGACCGTGCGACTTTGACCTTCGCAAACGATGCGCTTGGCCTGGGCGCTGTTCTTGAGGCCGGCGGCGGCAATGAAGACGCCGGCTTTGACCAGCTCCTCGGTGAACAAGTCCATCGCCGCGAACGCCTCGAGCATCTCGGGCGTCGGGGCGGCCATGCCCTTTTCCATGTCCTCAGTGGCTTTGGCGAATACCATGACCCGCATTGTCTGCCTCCTTGTTTGAGCCGCCCTTTTTGGCGGCTCATTGGAGCGTCGAACGAGCTTGCCGGAAATCGACATCGTTCCGCAAATTTTGTTCGACGGCTGTGCCGCGCGGGTCCTGCCGTGGCTCGCGGCTAGCGGGTCTCGCCGGCGACGTAGACGACGGCCGCCGGCTTGGTGCTCGTCAGCTGCGCCGCGGTCAGCACCTCGCCGGACTCCACCAGCACCTCGACGGTGAACCGCCCGGCGAACCCCGCCGGCAGCGGGTG
>DATFPH010000527.1:0-13574 GCA_035264905.1 Thermoanaerobaculia bacterium | reverse complement strand
CCACCTGATCGGTCACCTGCGTCCGGTGGTCCACCTGGGTCAGCAGGATGCCGAGGAGCTCGGCGGGCTTGCCCAGCCGGTCCTTGAGAGTGGAGAGCGCCTCGAAAAAGCCGGCCAGAGCCTCCATGTCCAGATGGTGCGGCAGGACCGGGACGATGTACGCGTCCGCCGCGGCCAGGGCGTTGACGCTCAGGATCGACAACCCGGGCGGGCAGTCGAGGACGATCACGTCATAGCGGCGGCGGACGGCGGAAAGGGCCTTCTTGAGGAGCTTGTCCGGCCCGTGCTTGCGGGCGAGCGCCAGGTCGGCTCCGGCCAGCCGCAGAGAGGCGGGCAGCAGGGCGATACCCTCGGTCGCGGTCTCGCGGATCGCCTCGGCCGCCTCCGTCTCCCCGAAGAGCACCTCAGCGACGGACGGCGAGGCCTCTTCGCGCGGCACGCCGAACGAGGTCGTCGCCGATCCCTGCGGATCGAGGTCGACCACCAGCACTTTGAGGCCGCTCCGTGCGAACGCGGCGGCCAGATTTACGGCTGTCGTGGTCTTGCCCACGCCTCCTTTGACGTTGACCAGGGCCAGTCTCATGGCGCAGCCTCCTCGAAAATGCGGCGGCTCATTGTATCGTTCTCCGAACGCCCATGGCTGACACCTCGCCCGGACCCGGTTTCGCCCGGACCCTGACCCTCTTCGACGCGACGATGATCGCGATCAGCGGGATCATCGGCTCAGGCATCTTCATCAACCCCGCGGTGGTGGCGCGGACGGTCCAGACGCCGGTCCTGATCCTGGCCGTCTGGATCGCCGGCGGGGTGATCGCCCTGCTCGGCGCCTTCGTCTTCGCCGAGCTCAGCACGGTCATGCCGCGGGTCGGCGGCCAATACGCCTTCTTCCGCGAGGCATTCCACCCCCTGGTGGCCTTTCTCCATGGCTGGGCGCTTCTCCTGATCGTCCAGTCCGGGGCCACGGCGGCGGTGGCGGTGGCGTTCGCGCAGTACGTCTCGCGCCTGGCCGGGCTCGGCCCCGAAACGGTCTCGCCGCTCGCCGTCGCCGTCCTCCTCGGCGTCGCCGGCTTCCATGCGCTGGGCATCAAGCCCGGCGCGGTGCTGATCGACGTCATCACCTTCACGAAGACGCTCGCCCTGGTGCTGCTGATCATCGGGACGTTCGTGCTGACCCGCGAGTCGGGCATCACGCTCGTGCCCGCGGTGCCGGAGGGGCTCGGCGGCCTTCCCCTGGTGTCGGTCTTCTTCCATGGGCTGGTCCCGGCGATGTTCGCGTATGGCGGGTGGCAGAACCTCAACTACATCGCCGAGGAGGTGCGCGACCCGTTGCGCAATCTGCCGCGGGCGATCCTGATCGCAGTGTTCTGCGTGATCGCGGTCTACGTGAGCGCCAACGTGGCGTACGTGCACGTGCTGTCCGCGCCGGGGCTGGCGGCCACGCAAACGCCGGCGGCCGATCTGGCGGCGCGGCTGGTGGGGGAGACCGGAGCGCGCCTGGTGAGCCTGCTGATCGTGGTCTCCACGTTCGGTTTTCTGAATCTGTCGCTCCTGACAGCGCCGCGGGTCTACTACGCGATGGCCGCGGACGGGCTTTTTTTCCGTTCGCTCGCCCGTCTCTCGCCCCGTTTCCGGGCGCCCACGGCGGCGATCCTGCTCCAGGGTGCGCTGGCCGCAGCCCTCGCCCTGTCCAGCTCCTACGACCGGCTGCTCGGCTACGCGGTCTTCGCGGACTGGGTCTTCTTCGCGCTCTCGGGAGCCGCCCTGCTCGTCTTCCGCCGCACGCTGCCGGACGCCGCGCGACCCTTTCCCACCCCCGGCTACCCCTGGGTGCCTCTCCTCTTCGTTCTGGCTTCGGCCGGGATCGTGCTGAACACCTACTTCGCGGACACCCGCAACGCCCTGATCGGCACCGCGATCATCGCGGCGGGCGTGCCGGTGTATTTCCTGTGGCGGGGGCGGAAGCCATGAAAACCAGCCTCTACATGCGCTGGGCCAAGGAGCACGCCGCGGCCCGGTACAACCTGGCGAACAGCGGACTGCTCGCCTGCGGGGCCGGGGAGCTGGCGTTCGGGCTGGAGGATGTGCTGATCAACGGCGTGGCGCCGGATGGTTATCCGCCGCTTCTCGCGGCGATCGGGGCGCGGTATGGGGTGGAGGCGGAGCGGGTGGTTCCGGCGGCGGGCACATCGGGGGCCAACTTCCTGGCCTTCACGGCTCTCCTGGAGCCGGGGGACGTGGCGCTCGTCGAGCGGCCGACGTATGAGCCTCTCCTGGCGGCACTCCAGGCCCTCGGCGTCCAGGTCCGGCGTTTCGAGCGCCGCTTCGAGGAGGGCTGGCGCGTCGATTTGGACAGCCTCCACGCCTCTCTTGCGGGGGGCCGGGTGCGCCTCGTGGTTCTCACCAATCCCCATAACCCGACCGGGGTGCTCCTGGGAGCCGCCGAGATGGCGGAGATCGCGGGGCTTGCGGAGAGCGCCGGAGCTCTTCTGCTGGTCGACGAGGTCTACCGCGACATCTGGTTCGAGGATGCGCCGCCGAGCCACGTTCATCTGGGGCCGCACGTCCTGGTCACCAACAGCCTCACCAAGAGCTATGGCCTGAGCGGGCTGCGCTGCGGCTGGGTGCTCTGCGGCACGCGGGAGCTGGCGGACCGCCTGCGCCGGGCCGTCGACTTCATGGAAGCGGCCGGCTCCCTGCCGAGCGCCGGCCTGGCGCTCGCGGCCTTCCGGCAGCTCGACCGCCTGGCGGCGCGCGCCCGCTCCATCCTCGAGCCCAACCTTTTCCTGGTCCGCGCGTTTCTGGCCGAGCACGCCGACCGGCTGGACTGCGTCCTCCCCGAGCGCTCGCTCATGGCCTTCCCGCGCCTCCGCCAGGAGGAGGACGCCCAGGCGCTCCACGACTGGCTGCGCGGGCGCGAGACCTCCATCGTGCCGGGGCGGTTCTTCGACAACCCCGGCTTCTTCCGGCTCGGCTTCGCCGTGCGGACGGAGGACGTCGCCGCGGGGCTGGGGCATCTCGCCGCGGGTCTGCGGAGGCCCCCCGGCGACTGATCCTGGCTTTCCCGTTGAACGGATGAGCCCTCTCGTTGAACGGGAGAGGCTTCCCGCTGAACGAGAGAGGTTTCCCGTTGAACAGGAGAGCCTTCGCGTTCTACGAGACAGGCTTCCCGCTGAGCGAGAGAGCCTTCCCGTTGAGCCGGAGAGGCTTCCCGCTGCACGAGAGAGGTTTCCTGCTGAGCGGGAGAGCCTTCCCGTTGAACGAGACAGGCTTCCCGTTGAGCGGGAGAGCCTTCCCGTTGAGCCGGAGAGGCTTCCCGCTGAACGAGAGAGGTTTCCCGTTGAATGGGAGAGCCTTCGTGTTGAACGAGACAGGCTTCCCGCTGAGCGGGAGAGCCTTCCCGTTCTACGAGAGAGGCTTCCCGTTTCAACGGTCAGGCTCACCGGCTGCCGGCCAACCGCTCCAGGAAGACCCGCACCTCGTCCGGGTCCCGCAGCGAGTACCCCGCCGCCGTCTCCCGGGGCTCCTCGGCCACGAGGATGCCGATCCCGCGGTCCCGGATCGCCCGGAAGGCGTCCTCGTCAGTCACGTCGTCGCCCAGGTAGAGAGGGACGACCGCGGCCCCATCCTCTCCATGCAGCGCGTCGAGCAGCCAGAGGAGGGCGTGCCCCTTGTCCCAATCCAAAGCGGGACGGAGCTCGAAGATCTTCTTTCCGGAGACCTTGCGCAGGTCCTGGAGCTCGGCCTGGACGGCGTCGACCGCCTCTTCGATACGCGGCAGGTCCGCTGCGTCGACCAGCCGGAAATGGACGGCCACGGAGAAGCGCTTGGGCTCCACGAGCACTCCGGCGATCCCTTCCACTCTCCGGCGCAGCCGCTCGGCGGCCTCCTCGATCCGTTCTGGAATCCCCTCGCCCATCTCGCGGCGGAGGGTGGGCCCGGCGATGTCGAAACCGTGGCTTCCGGCGTAGGTCAGCTCGTCGAGGCCGACGAGGGCGGCCACGTCTTCCCTGCCGCGGCCGGAGAGGAGGGCCACGGGGCCGCGCACGGCCAGGCGGCGCAGCACGGCGCGGGTCCGCTCCGGCAGATGCGCGAGCTCCGGCCGGGGCGCGATCGGCGCGAGCGTGCCGTCATAGTCGAGAAAGATGGCGGGACGCCGGCCGGCGAGGCGCCGCTCGATCTCGTCCCAGCGCTCCAGGGCCGAGGGACGGAGACCTTCCTTCATCCCCCTCAATCCTCCAGCAGAGCCTCGTACAGGGCGACCGGCGGGAAGTACTCCTTGGGCTGCCGGAAATCCTCCGGCACCTCGCCCAGGGCGGCGCGCAGATAGTTGTCGACCCACCAGAAGATGTCCTGCTCGCGGAGGACCTCCTGCATGATCTCCATCCGCATCCGGCGCTCGTCGCCCTCCATCTCGAGCCCCTGCTTCAGCGCGTCGGCCATCCCCTCGATGTCGTGCGGGTTGACCAGCAGAGCGCCGCGCTGGAGCTGCGCCGCGGCGCCGGCGAACTCCGAGAGGACGAGGACGCCGCACTTGTCCACCTGGCAGGCGCAGAACTCCTTCGCCACCAGGTTCATGCCGTCCTTGATCGACGTGACGAAGGCAATGCGCGCCAGCCGGTAGAGCGCGACCAGGTCGCGGCGGCTCAGGCTCTTGTAGTGATAGTGGAGCGGCACCCAGCCGGCGATCGAGAACTCGCCGTTGATCTCGCCGACCAGCTGCTCGATGCGCGCCTTGAGCGCCTGGTACTCAGGCACCCCCTCACGGCTCGGCACCACGACCTGCAGGAAGATCGCCTTCTCGCGCATCTCGGGGTAGCGCCGCAGCAGGCTCCGGAAGGCCTCCATGCGCTCGGGCAGCCCCTTCGTGTAGTCGAGCCGGTCGACCCCGATGATCAGCGGGCAGGGGCCCATCCGCTTGCGCAGATCCTCCGTTCGCCGCGCCACGTCCTCGGAGAGGGCGGTCTCTTCATACGACGTGTAATCGATACCGATCGGGAAGGCTCCGACGTGGACGGTCCGGTGTCCCACCCGGACCGCGGCCAGGGGACCGCTGTCGCAGACTTCGATGTCCGGCATCAGATATTGGAGGCAGGTGAGGAAGTTGCGGCTGTCGCGGGCGGTTTGGAAGCCGAGCAGGTCATAGGCGAGCAGAGCGTTCAGGATCTGGCCCCGCCACGGCAGCTTGAGGAAGATGTCGAGCGGCGGGAAGGGGATGTGGAGGAAGAAGCCGACGCGCCGCGTTTCGGTGGTCCGCTCGCGCATGAACTGGGCGACGTGGATGAGCTGATAGTCCTGCACCCAGATGAAGTCGTCCTCCTGGCTGTGCTCGACCGTGCTCTCGGCGAACTTCCGGGTCACGTGCAGGTAGGTGTACCAGAAGGACGGCTGGAAGTCGCAGCGGCCGAGGAAATCATGGAACAGGGGCCAGAGGATGCCATTGGCGAACCCTTCGTAGAAACCATGGACCTCGTCGGCCGAGAGCAGGACGGGGACGAGATCGTAGCCGCGCTCGCGGTAGCCGCCGGCGAGAACGTCTTCCCAGGTCCCTCCCTTCTCCACGGCGAGACCGGGCCAGCCGATCCAGACGCCGCCACGATGCGAGAGGACCGGCGCCAGCGCGCTGACGAGGCCGCCGGAGCCGGGTTTGAGAGCCCACTCGGATTCCTTCTTTTCGAGGACGATCGGGAGGCGGTTGGAGACGACGAGAAGGCGGCGCTGCTTTGGGCTCACGGTCATCGTTGGTGCAAGCGACGGGCCAGGATAGAATCCTCGACCATCGGAGGACGTCCATGGCCATCGAAGACCAATTGCAGACCGGGGAGGAGATCCTCTACCGGGCCTATCCGACCCGCCTGCCGCTGGTCCCTTGGGTCGGGGGCGTCGCCCTGTCCCTGGTGGCGGCGGGGCTGGCCTGGAACCTGTGGGGCAACCCGCCGCTCACCTTGGCGGCCGGCGTCGTGGCGCTCGTCTTCCTGGGAGCGGTCCTGATCAAGCTGGTCGTCATCCGCTCGCACGACTACGTGCTGACCAACCGCCGGGTCGTCCTGGAAGAGGGGATCTTCAGCCGGCGCTCCACGGACGCCTCCCTCGGCAAGATCAACAACGTCGAGCACCGGCAGACCCTCTGGGGACGGCTTCTCGGCTACGGCGAGGTGGAGATCGACACGGCGAGCGAGACGGGAGCGACCCGCTTCAACGGGATCAGCCGGCCGCTCGAATTCAAGCGCGCGATCCTCGGCGCCGTCGAGGGCTACCGGTATACGGGCAGCGCTTCACCTCCAACCGCGCTCTCGCCGGCCGAGAAGATCCGCCAGCTCAAGGGGTTGCTCGACGAAGGGCTCATCTCGCCCCAGGAGTTCGAAGCCAAACGCCAGGAGCTGCTGGCGGAGATGTGATCTTCTCCGCCCGCGGGCTTCTGGTACGATGTGGCGGTAATGCCCCGTAACGCCCCGGCCGCCGCACTCCCTTCGTTCCCGGATCTGATCGACGACATCCGCGCGGACGCGAAGCTCGGGCGGCAGCTCTCCTATGCCGCCTATCTGCCGGGGAGCGAGCCGGTCTACGCCGAGCTCGATCCGCCGCTGCCCGGTCCGCTCGCCCAAGCCATCTCGCGCGGCGGCGTCCCGCGCCTCTGGTCGCACCAGGCCGAGGGAATCGCGGCAGTGCGGCGCGGCGAGAACGTGCTGATCACCACGCCCACGGCCTCGGGCAAGTC
Organism: Thermoanaerobaculia bacterium; assembly: GCA_035264905.1. GTDB lineage: Bacteria > Acidobacteriota > Thermoanaerobaculia > Multivoradales > UBA5704 > UBA5704. Next base: position 6,859 of record DATFPH010000527.1, on the reverse strand, counting down.
GCTGGTCTTCCAGGTCCCGGTCCTGGAGGAGGCGGCGCGCGGCGGCTCGGGACACGGACTCTTTCTCTTCCCCCTGAAGGCGCTCGGGCAGGACCAGCGCGGCAAGCTCGTCCATCTCGCCGAGGAGGCGGGCCTCTCCTCCGAGATCTGCGAGATCTACGACGGCGACACTCCGGCGGCGAAGCGGGCACTGATCCGCAAGCAGTTCCCGCGGGTCATCGTCACCAATCCGGACATGCTCCATCTGAGCATCCTCGGGAGCTGGACCACCTGGGGGCCGTTCCTCGCCGACCTGCGATGGATCGTGCTCGACGAGCTGCACACGTACCGGGGGATCTTCGGCAGCCACTTCCACCACGTGCTGCAGCGGCTGCTCCGGCTCAGCCGCGCCGTGGGCGGCGATCCGGTCGTCGTGGCCTCGTCGGCCACGGCGGCGAACGCGGCCGAGTTCGCCGAGACGCTGACCGGCAAGAGCTTCCACTGGATCGGAGAGTCCGGCGCGCCGCGCGAGGGGCGGCACTTCCTGCTCTTCCGGCCGGTGGCGAGCCCCTACACGGCGACGCTCCAGCTCTTTGTCCGCTTTCTGAAAGCTGGGCTCAAGACGATCGTTTTCACCAAGGCGCGGCGCATCACGGAGCTGCTGTACTCCTGGCTGCGCCGGGAGGAGCCGGATCTGGCGCCCCGCGTGGCGAGCTACCGCGCCGGGTTCCTTCCCGAGGAGCGGCGGCGGATCGAAAAGTCCCTGTTCGACGGGCAGCTGGACGGAGTGATCTCCACCTCGGCCCTGGAGATGGGGATCGACGTGGGCGGCCTCGACGCCTGCATCCTGGTGGGCTATCCGGGGAGCATGATGGCCACCTGGCAGCGCTCGGGGCGGGTGGGGCGCTCCGGCCGCGAGTCGATCACCGCGCTGGTCGCCCTGCCGGACGCCCTCGACCAGTTCTTCCTGGACCATCCCGAGCAGTTCCTGGAGCGCCCTTGCGAGCGGCTGATCGTCGACCCGGTGAACGATCCCGTCTCGCGCGCCCACCTGATCTGCGCCGCGGCGGAGCTCCCGTTGATCCCGAAAGGCGAGCAGCCGTATTTGGAGAAGCACGAGCCGCGGCTGATCGAGCTGGTGCGGGACGGGCATCTGCTGGAGGCGGAGGATGGGACGGAGCTCTGCTCCCTGCGCCGCCGGCCGCAGCGGCACGTCACATTGCGGGGCACCGGTGCCCAGCACGCGATTCTCGATGGGAGCCGGATGATCGGCACGATCGACGGCGTGCGGGTCCTCCACGAGTGCCACCCCGGGGCGATCTATCTCCATGGCGGCCGGCAGTACCGGGTGGAGGAGCTGGACCGCGAGGAGCGGCAGGTGCGGGCCGTGGTGGCGGACGTGGACTACTTCACGAGCCCGCTGACCGAGAAGGAGACGGAGATCCTGGAGGTGCTGAAGGAGCGCACGGACGGTCCGCTCCACGCCGGGCTCGGCCGCCTCAAGGTGACCGAGCGGGTGCTCGGCTACGAGCGCAAGCGGATCTACAGCCAGGAGACGATCGATCAGCATCCGCTCGACCTGCCGCCGGTCCATTTCGAGACCGTGGGTCTCTGGTGGGTGGCTCCCAAGGCGGTGGAGGAGACGCTGCGCCGGCGCGGCGAGCACTACATGGGCTCGCTCCACGCCTCCGAGCACGCGGCGATCTCGCTCTTTCCGCTGCTCGCCCTCTGCGACCGCATGGACATCGGCGGCATCTCCTACTCGTTCCATCCGCAGATCGGCTGCGGCGCGGTGTTCATCTACGACGGCCACCCCGGCGGAGTCGGGATCGCGGCCCGCGGCTTCGAGGAGCTGCCGGAGCTGCTGCGGCGGGTGGAGATCCTGGTGGAGAGCTGCACGTGCGAGGACGGCTGCCCCTCCTGCATCCAGTCGCCGAAGTGCGGCAACGGCAACCGCCCGCTGCACAAGGCCGGCGCGGCGCGGTCGCTCCGGCTGCTGCTGGGGATGGAGGAGCCGGTGGCGCCGATCGTGGCTCCGGAGCTGGCGCTGGAGAACGTGCCGTCGCGGGAAGAAAAGGACATCAAGGACACCAAGGACTTCAAGGACGCCACCGAGCCCGAAGTTTCTTCGCCCTTGCAGTCCTTGGAGCCCTTGCAGTCCTTGGTTTCCCCCGAGCTCCCCACCGCCGAGGACGACCTCGACTTCCCCGACCGCGACGCCGGCCCCTGGTCCGAGCCGGGCCCCGCGCCGGTTCGCTACGAGCGGGCGCCGTTTATCTCCACGGGGCTGCCGCGGACCGTCCTCTTCGATCTCGAGACCCTGCGCTCCGCGGCCGACGTCGGCGGGTGGCGCAAGGCGCACCGCATGGGAGTGGCGATGGGGGTCGTCTGCTACCTGGAGGAGGGGCGGTTCGCGGTCTATCCCGAGAGCGAGGTGCGGGCGTTGAGCGATGAGCTGCGCGCCGCGACGCTGGTCATCGGTTTCAACATCCGGCGCTTCGACTACCAGGTCCTTTCCGGCTACACGGGGGTCGACTACGCCCGGGTGCTCCCCACGCTCGATCTCCTGGAAGACGTTTACGCGCGCGCCGGCCGGCGCATCGGCATGGGCCACCTCGCCCGGGAGACGCTGGGCACGGACAAGTCGGCCGACGGGCTCAAGAGCCTCGAATGGGTCCGCCAGGGGCGGCTCGATCTGGTGGAGGCATACTGCCGGAAAGACGTGGAGATCCTCCGCGACCTGTATCTCTACGGCCGGCGCGAAGGGTGCCTCTTCTACCGCGACCGCCGGCGTGACGTCCGGCTGAAGATCTGCGTGGACTGGTAGGGGCCGCGCTCTACCGCTTCGCCACCACCTCGATCCCCTGAAGCAGGCTCCGGGCGCGGTTCGCCACCAGATGGACGCCCTGGCGGGCGGCTTCCTGGGACAGGATCTGGAGAGCCCGCCGGCCCGCCGGATTGCTCTGTTGCAGATCGAGCTCGGCGAGCGCGAGCTCGGCGTCGAGCTCGGAGAGCCGCAGGCCCAGGACTGCGCTCTCGTCGCGGGCGGCGGCGAGCGTCCGCCGGGCCTCGACGGTCCGTCCCTGGGCGCTCGCGGTCCGGCCGGCGGTGATCTCGATCGTGACGCGCGCCCGCCGGCTCTGGCTGGGGGCGATCAGGTCGAAGGCCCGGCGGATCTCCTGGTCCGCGGTTCCGGCCTGCCCCCGGGAGAGGAAGATCTGGGCGAGCATCTCGCGCGCGAGGGCTTCGCCGTCGGGCAGGCGCAGGAGGCGGTACCCCTCCACGGCTTCCCGCGCCTCCCGGTCCGCCTCCTCGACCTTCCCCTCGTCCAGCGCCAGGCGCGCCAGGACGAGCCGGCCGGCCGTGATCTGCTGCCGCTCGACGGTCTCCGTCCAGAGATCGAGCGCCGTGCTCGCGTTCTGCCGGGCCTCGGCCAGCTTGCCTTGAAAGCGCTGAACCTGGGCCATTCCGGCCTTGGCGTCGGCGAGAATCTGCTTGTGCCCGGTCCGGCCGGCCAGCTCCTCCATCTCCCGAAAAGCGGCTTGCGCCTCGTCGAGCCGCCCCTCTTCGACCAGGACGGTCCCCAGCTTGCGCAGTGCGAGCCCGAGGCTGCGCGGGTGGTTGATCTGCCGGGAGAGGCGGACCGCGTTGGTGGCTTCGGCCCGCGCCTCGCGCACCTTGCCGAGGTCCAGATAGACCGAGGAGAGGCTCGTGCGGACCCCCGCCTCTCCCAGGAGGTTGCCGATGGAGCGGAAGCGCTCCAGGGCGCTCTGGAGGGCCTGCTGGGCCGCCTGCAGGTCGCCCTGCTCCTGGAGCACGCTCCCGAGGTTGGCGAGCCCCCGCCCCTCGGCCAGGGGATCGTGGACCTCCCGGGAGATCTCGACGACTTCCTGCAGGAGCTCCCGCGCCTGCTCGTAATTGCCGGTCTGGAGCTCCATTCCCCCGAGATTGGTGAGGGCTTTGACGATGCCGCGCCGGTTGCCGGCCGCGCGGTGGGTCTCCAGGGCCCGCTCGTACTGCCGGCGGGCCCCCTCGAAGTCTCCGCGGTCGCGGAGCAGGTTGGCGATGTCATGGACCGCCCGGGCGATGCCGACCCGGTCGCCCGCCGCGAAGAAGATCTGCTCCGCCTCCTGGATGCGGGCGAGCGCCTCCTCCTGGCGGCCGAGGCTGCGCAGGGCATGTCCCTGGAGGTGCACCGCCTGGGCGGTCAGGAGGCGGGCTCCCAGCTTGCGCCCTTTGTTCGCGGCCTGCGTGGCGGCCCTCTCCTGGCCGGCATAGTCCGACAGGGCGGCCGTGGCCTCGGCTTCAGCCAGGTCGATGCGCGGATCGTCCGCCAGGGGGGCGGGCAGCCGGCGCAGGTTGGCGATGGTGAGGAGCGCCTGCTTCGGGCTGCCCGCCGCGACCTGGGCGCGGGCGAGGCGGAGACCGTGCTCCAGGTTGTCGGGGAAGAACCGCCAGAGGCTGTCGTAGATGTTGACCGCCTTGCTCCAATCCCGGCGGGTCTCGGCGTCCAGCGCCTCGATGAGGAGGCGGTCCTCGCGCTGGAGATTGGCCGAGAGCGCGAGCGCCTTGCCAGCCTCCTGCACCGCGTTCGCGTCGTATCCGAGAGTGGACCAGGCGCCGGCGAGGGCGGCGTGGGCGAGAGGGTAGTTGGGCTCCGCCCGGGTGGCCTGTTGCAGCAGGCGGAGCGCGGCGAAGGTGTCCAGCGCGCGCGCGCGCTCCAGCCCCTTGGAGTAGAGGCGGGCCGCCTCCGGGCTGGCTGGGAAGGAGGCGCGGGTCGCGGCCACTTCGGTGCGGGTGGCCGGGCCGGTTCCCAGCTTGTCCCGCAGATCGCGCCCGAGCCCGGAGACGAGCTCGAACAGCTCCTCCTCGGACCGGGTCCCGGTGAGGACCGACAGCGTCTCGCCGGTCGCCGTATCCTGCAGCCGCAGGTCGACCCGGATGCGGCCCCCGCCTTCCTTGCCGAGGGAGAGATAGGAGCCGAGCAGGACCGTGTCGCACCCCAGGAGGCTGCGGAGGCGGGTCAGGGTCTCCGCCGACAGGTTCTCGGGATCGGCCAGGCCCAGGTCGCGCTTCGTCCGGGTCACGCTCTCCCCGGTGATCGTGTGCAGCTTCTCGCCGACGCCGAGCTCGACCGTGAACATCTCCGCCAGGGCCGTGGCGAGCCAGGCCGTCTCGCCGCGGCCGGAGAGATTCCGGAAGCCGAGCACCGCGATCGAGCGGCGCGGCACCGGCACCGCGGCCCCGGAAACGCCCGCGGGCCGCAAGGGCGGCAGCACGGACAACAGAGCGGCCGCCAGCCCGATCAGGACGAGCGCCGCCGCGCCGAGCACGGCCCAGCGGCGGGCGGTCCACCGGGCGGGAGCCGGGGCGGCCGGAGCGGTCGTGGTGCTCGCGGTGAGATCTCCGGTGTCCTCTTCCTGGGACACCGGAGGCGCCTCGGGAGGAGAGGGCGGAGCGGCGGGGGGAGGCTCCTCGACCGGCGACGGGGTGACCGGCTCGGTCCGCTCGGTCCGGTGGAGGTCGGCCACGAAGCTGTAGCCCCGCCCCGGCACCGTCACGATGAACCGGTGCTCGCCCGCCTCCTCGCCCAGGGCCTTGCGCAGCCGGAAGACGTTTTGGGTGAGCGTCGCCTCCGTGATGAAGGTGTCGGGCCAGATCGTCTGGAGAAGCTCTTCCTTCTCCACGACCTCGCCGTGCCGCTCGACCAGCACGAGGAGCGTCGCCAGCGCCTTGGGCGGAAGGGGGATCGTCTCCCCCTCGCGCATCAGGACCCGGCGGACAGGGTCGAGAACGAATCCTTCAAACGCGTACGGCAAAGCTCGCAATCCAACCTGAACGTGTTCGGTGCGCTTGTCATTGTAGCTCGTGTGTCACCTCGGGACCGCGGCACGCTCTTTGAATGATGAAGGGGGATGGAGGCTGAAATGACACATTCGCATCCATCCCGTCAGGCCTACCAGATCCTCCATCTGGGTTTTACCGTCTTGCCGCTCCTGGCAGGCCTGGACAAGTTCTTCGAGGTCCTGGCCGATTGGGACCGCTATCTGGCGCCCCTGTTTCCCGAGGTGCTCGGCGTCAGCTCCGCGACGTTCATGTCGATCGTCGGAGTCATTGAGATCGTCGCCGGTCTGGTGGTCTTTTTCAAGCCGCGGCTCGGCGGTTACCTGGTCATGCTCTGGCTCTGGGGCATCATCCTGAACCTGCTTCTCATCCCTGGATACTACGACATTGCGCTGCGGGATTTCGGTCTCTCGCTGGGCGCTCTTTCGCTGGCGCGGCTGGCGGTGGCCTCCGAGGCGACCGCGCGGATGCCCGCCCGCATGCGGGAGGCTCGAGTCTGATGCGTGCTCTCAACCGTCTCCATCGTCACCAGATGTTCGCGGCGTTGGCCGCGGTCCTCCTCCTCGCCCTCGCGGGCTGCTCCACGCTCGGTCTCGCCGGGATCGAGAAGCCGCAGGTCCGGCTCATGGGGGTCGACGTGGGCAGCGTCGGGCTGGACTCGGCCGAGCTGCTCTTCGACTTCAACGTCGACAACCCCAACGCGCGGGACCTGGTGCTCGGCGGTATCGCCTACCGGCTGAACGTGGAAGGCGCGCGCCTCCTCGACGGCCGGCGCGGCGAGCGCATGGAGATCCTTTCCCAAAGGGACAATCGGGTGACGCTGCCCGTGACCGTCCGTTACGAAGACCTCTCCCGCGTGCTCCGCAACCTGCGCCGGGAGGACCATCCCTCCTACGAGCTCAAGGCCGACTTCGAGTTCGACGCGCCGGTGGTCGGCACCCTGGTGGTGCCGGTGACCCAGAGAGGGAGGGTGCCGCTCGACCGGCTGGCGGGGTGGATCGGGCGGATTTTGGGGTGAAGGTGAGGGGCCTGGGGG
>DATFPH010000526.1:0-17978 GCA_035264905.1 Thermoanaerobaculia bacterium | reverse complement strand
CGTGACCCTGATGCGCAGCGATCTCGCGGGGGTCGCCTCGGCCATCGCGCTGTCGCGGCGCACGATGCGGACGATGAAGCAGAATCTGTTCTGGGCGTTCGTCTACAACGTGATCGGCATCCCGGTCGCGGCGGGAGCGCTCTACCCGGCCTTCGGAATCCTGCTGTCGCCGATCCTGGCGAGCGCCGCCATGGCGTTCAGCTCGGTCTCCGTGGTCACCAACAGCCTGCGCCTGCGGCGGGCGCGAGTGGCGTAAGGTACGATCCAGCGGCATGAATCTTCAGGAGGAGTTCCTGGCTTTGATCGACGCGCTGAACCGGGACGGAGCCGAGTACGGCGTCTGCGGCGGGATCGCCCTGGCGATCCACGGTTTTCCACGCTTCACGAAAGACATCGACGTCCTGGTCCGTCCCCAGGACCTCGATCGAGTCATCTCCGTGGCCGCCGCGCGAGGATTCATCGTCGCAGCGAACCCTCTGCGCTTCGACATTGGAACTCCCAAGGAGCGTGAGGTGCGCCGGATTTCCAAGATCGACGGGGAGGATGTGATGACGCTCGACCTCCTCCTCGCCAAAGGAGTTCTGCAAGAGGCTTGGGGGGATCGGGAGGAGTTCGAATGGCAGGGCAGGGTCGTCAAGACGGTCTCGGCCGCCGCTCTGGCGCAGATGAAGAGGATCGCAGGCCGCGATCAGGATCTTCTGGACGTCAGGAAGCTGGAGGGGGGAGACGATGAAAGTGAACAGTGAGCGCCCACCCCGAGTCGACATGTCTCCCGCGGCCATCGATCGGCGGCTGCGGGAGCTCGGTCAACTCTATGAGCTTGGGATGTCTCTCCAGAAGGCCAAGAGAATCGGGAAGGTGGGAGAGTCGCCCAAGGCGGCGGAATCTCCGAAGGAGTAAGGAAGGAGCTTCAAATGAGCGAGCCTGGCCAACCGGTCCTCGAGGAGGAGATCCACGCTGGCTGCGGCGTCCAGGAGGACTCCGGCCGTAAAGCCGCCGGGGTCGATCCCGAGATCAAGCAGAGGAACCTTCGGCGCCTGCGCCGCATCGAGGGGCAGGTACGCGGCCTCCAGAAGATGGTCGAGGAGGATCGCTATTGCGCCGACATCCTGACGCAAATCTCTTCCGTGCAGGAGGCGCTGCGGGCGGTTGGCCGCGAGCTGATGCGCAACCACCTGAAGCACTGCGCGACGCAGGCGATCCGCACCGGTGGGACTGAGGCCGAGGGGATGTACGACGAGCTGGTCGACCTTATTTATAAGCACAGCCGGTGAAAACGGGCGGCCCGCTTCCCGGAGCGGGCGGTTCGCTCCAGGAAGTGGGCGGTTCGTACCGGGGAACGAGCGGCTCGTTCCTGGAGGGCAGCAATTCCCCCCGAGGAATGGGCGGTTCGTTCCAGATTGTGGGCGGTTCACGCCGTGAGGTGAGTGATTCGTTCCGGGGGGTGAGCCATTCCGCTCGCGGTGCGAACCGCTCAAACCTCGGAACGGGTCATCCACATCCCGGAGCGAACCGCCCGTTCCGGGATCGCGGAGAGCTCACTCCCCGAACGGGACCCAGATGTTCTTGACCTGAAGCCCCTCGCGGAGGAATTCCTCCCCTGCTCCCTGCTCGGGATCGGCCCAGTCCCGAGCGTGGCCGTTGCTCACCCAGGTGCGCTTCAGGTTGCCGATCGAGGCGCGCTCGACGGCGGCGCTGCCTTCGTGGCTGCCGAAGTACCAGAGGCAGTCGACGTCGTCGTGCGCGGCGAGGACCGGCGCCAGGGTGTCGCGGCCGCCGGTGACGATGTTGACCACGCCGGCGGGCACGTCCGACGTATCCAGCACCTGGTAGAGGTCGGTCGCCGCGAGCGGCCAGCGCTCCGAGGGAATAGCGACCGCGGTGTTGCCCATGGCGATCGCCGGGGCCACCGTTGAAATGAAGGCGAGGAGCGGCGACTCGTCCGGACAGACGACGCCGACCGTGCCGATCGGCTCGTGGACGGCGAAGGTGAAGTTGCGCAGCGGGGTCGCCTGCACGGTGCCGGCGTACTTGTCGGCCCAGGCGGCGTAGGTGAAGAGGCGCTCGACGGAGAGATCGACCTCGCGGCCAGCGGCGTCCTCTCCCCCGCCGGTCATCTCGGCGATCCGCCGGGAGAATTCGTCGCGCCGCGCCGCCAGGTTCTCGGCGGTGTAGTAGAGGATCTGCGCGCGGTTGTGCGCCGTGGCCTTCGCCCAGCCGGGAGCGGCCTTGCGGGCGGCCTCGACAGCATTGCGAATGTCCTTGCGGTTCCCCTCTCCCACCTCGCCGACCAGCCGGCCCGCGGGAGAGACAATCTTCCGCGAGAGCTCGCCGTCCGGCCGGGCCTGCTTCCCGCCGATGTACAGCTTGGCCGTGCGGTCCACCGGCGGCAGGCCGCGCCCGTCCTTCTCGTCCTTCTTCTCCTTGACGTCCTTGGTGCCTTTGCTGTCCTTGACTGCCTTTACTTCAGCTTCCCACCCCGGCCGCACATACTCCCACAGCCCTTCCTTCCCCCCTTCGCGGCCGAACCCGCTCTCGCGGTAGCCGCCGAACCCCGCGGCGGCGTCGAAGAGGTTGGTGCTGTTGATCCAGACGGTGCCGGCCTTGATCTTCGCGGCGATCTCCAGGGCGAGGTTGATGTTCTCGGTCCAGACGCTCGCGGCCAGGCCGAAGCGGGTGTTGTTGGCCAGCTCGATGGCCTCTTCCGGCGTGCGGAAGGTCATCGCCACCAGGACCGGCCCGAAGATCTCCACCTGGGCGATGGTCGCCGACGGCGCCACTCCGGTGAACAGGGTCGGCGGATAGAACCACCCCTCCTGCGGGCAGCTCCACGACGGCTGCCAGACCTCGGCCCCTTCGTCCACTCCCTGGCGCACGAGCCGGTCGATGCGGTCGAGCTGCACCGGCGCGATGATCGCGCCGATGTCGATCGCCTTGTCGCGCGGATCGCCGACGCGCAGGGTCTCCATCCGCGCCCGCAGCTTCGTATAGAGAGCTTCGGCGACCCCCTCGTGGACCAGCAGGCGCGAGCCGGCGCAGCAGACCTCGCCCTGGTTGAACCAGATGGCGTCCACCACGCCCTCGACGGCGCCGTCCAGGTCCGCGTCGTCGAACACCACGAAGGGGGACTTGCCGCCGAGCTCCAGGGAGAGGCGCTTGCCGGTGCCTGCCGTGGCTTCGCGGATCAGGCGGCCGACCTCGGTCGAGCCGGTGAAGGCGATCTTGTCGATCCCGGGATGGCGGACCATCAGCTCGCCGGTGCGGCCGTCGCCGTGGACGATGTTGACCACGCCCGGCGGCAGCCCCGCGTCGCGGCAGATCTCGGCGAAGGCGGTGGCGGTGAGCGGCGTGAATTCCGCCGGCTTCAGGACCACCGTGTTGCCCATGGCGAGCGCCGGGGCGATCTTCCAGGCGAGCATCAGAAGCGGGAAGTTCCAGGGGATGATCTGCCCGGCCACGCCGACCGGCACGTATCCCGGCAGCTCGCGCTCCATGAGCTGGGCCCAGCCGGCATGGTGATAGAAGTGGCGCGCCACCAGCGGCACGTCGAGGTCGCGCGTCTCGCGGATCGGCTTGCCGTTATCCATCGTCTCCAGCACGGCGAGCAGGCGCGCGTTCTTCTGAATGTGCCGCGCGAGAGCGTAGAGGTGGCGCGCGCGGCCGTGGCCTCCCAGCTCCCACCAGAGCGGCTGTGCGGCGCGCGCCGCGGCGACCGCGGCGTCCACCTCGGCGGCGCCGCCTTGGGCCACGCGGGCCAGGGTCTTGCCGTTTCCTGGGTTCAGAGTGTCGAAGAATTCGTCCGTCGCAGGCCGGCGGAACGCGCCGTCGATGAACGGCAGGATCTCGCGGTCGCGGGCCTCCAGCCAGGTCTGGGCGGGATCGGCGCTCTCCGGCGCCGGGCCATACTCCATGGTCTCGAAGATCTCCGCAACGCTCATCTTGAGCCTCCTCAGGCGAGGGGGTGGCGGAAGGAGGCCGAGTAGCGGCCCGTGACGTGGTGCTCGAGCTGGCGCTCGATGTCGCCCAGCAGGCTCGACGCACCGATCCGGAACAGATCGCGCTTCATCCAGTCGACCCCCAGCTCCTCTTTCATCAGCGCCAGCCAGTCGGCCGCGACCTTCGCGGTCGAGATCCCGCCCGCCGGCTTGAAGCCGATCCGGAAGCCGGTGCGCTCGCGGTAGTCGCGGATGGCGCGCACCATGACGAGCGAGACCGGCAGCGTGGCGTTCGCCTTCTCCTTGCCGGTCGAGGTCTTGATGAAGTCCGCGCCGGCCATCATCGCGACCCGGCTCGCCCGCGCCACGTTGCGCAGGGTGCCGAGCTCGCCGGTGGCGAGGATCGCTTTGAGGTGCGCCGGCCCGCAGGCCTCGCGGAAGGCGCGGACCTCGTCGTAGAGCGCCTGCCAGTCGCCGGTCAGCACGTGCGCGCGGCTGATCACGATGTCGATCTCGCCGGCGCCCGCGGCGACCGACTCGCGGATCTCGGCGATGCGCAGGGGGAGCGGGTTCAAGCCGGCCGGGAAGCCGGCCGAGACGGCGCAGACCGGGATGCCCGAGCCCTCCAGGGCCTCACGGGCGGTGGCGACCAGGGCGTGATAGACGCAGACCGAGGCGACGCGGATGTCCAGGTGCGCGACGCCGAGCGCTTCCAGGATGTCCTGGCGGACCGGCCGGCGCGCCTTGGCGCAGAGCCGGCGCACGCGGCCCGGGGTGTCGTCTCCCTGAAGGGTCGTCAGGTCCATGCAGGTGATCGCCCGCAGGTACCAGGCGGCCTGCCAGTCTTTCTTGACCGTCCGCCGCTTGGGCAGGGTGGCGGCCCGGCGCTCGACCGCGCTGGTGTTGATTCGCACGTCCCGCACCCATTCCAGGTCGAGCGGGATGCCCGGGTTGCGCTCCGGGTGCGGATCAGACCGGCGCGCGGCGCGGACGGTGTGCTCGCGAAGGTCCTGAACGGCCATGGCGGGAGCTTACCACCGCCCGGGCCTTACTGCGCCGCCACCGTCGGCGCCGGATTGCGCACGCGCCCCAGCTCCACGCCGGTGTAGTAGTGGGTCAGGATGTCCTTATAAGAGTGCCCGCGCTGCGCCATGCCGTAGGCCCCGACCTGGCACATGCCGACGCCGTGGCCGAACCCGCGGCCGGTGAACAGCCAGCCTGCCTCCTGGTTTTTGGGCGCCAGGCGCTTGGCCGTGAACAGCGTGTCGGGCACGTCGAGCGTCCAGCGGATCGCCAGCCCCTCCACCTCGACCACCTGGTCCCCCTCGCCGTGGATGCGGATCTTGCCGACGCGGCCCGAGCCGCCGCGGGAGAGGACCTCCAGGTCGCGGAAGCCCATGCCCGGGAAGCGCTGGCTCACCTGGCGGGCGAGCTGCGTGTCCGAGCGGAAGCGCGTCCACGAGCTGTAGGGGCTGCTGCGGTCGAAGGCCACGCCGTCCAGGTCCACCTCCTGGACCGCGGCGAGCAGGCGGTCGCCCTGCCAGAGAAGGGCGACGTTGTCCCCCGGCAGGAGGGCGAGGCTCGCGCTGGTCAGGCTCACCCCGCGCCGGCGGAAGGTGGCGAGCTCGCCCGGGAGCTCGTAAACCTTCTCTTCCTTATTGGAACGGACGATCAGCCGCCGCTGGTCGAGCGAGAGGAACGCGGCGTCCTCGCGGCGGACGACCTGGAGCATCTCGGCGAGGGCCAGGAGCATGCTCTCGACCTCCTCCTCGGAGAGCGGCCGGTCGAGCGGACCGGTCATCAGGCCGCTCTTCATCAGATACGCGGCGCGCCGCAGGTCCTCCTCGCTCCAGTCCTTGGGCGGATCGTGGAGCAGGTACTGGACGTCCTCGGGGGCCATGAAGAGACGCGCGTCGAGCACCAGGTCGAACGCGTAGGCCACGAAGCGCTGCACCTCCCGCCGGTCCAGCGAGCCGAGCCGCTCGCGCGGTACCGGCAGCCCGGAGAGCAGGGCCAGGTGCTCCAGGCGCGCGGACAGCATCGCCGCCGGGGCGACTCCGGAGGCCGGCGGCAGGAGCGAGCGGGTCAGCCCGGCGGGGAACGCCACGCCCGGCGGCAGGCTCCCCTCGATCCGTGCGAACCCGGCTTCCATGCAGGGGACGCCGCGCAGATAAGGCTCCTGCTTGAGCGGGAAGATGACCGGCGCGTCCTCGGTATGGCCGCCGCAGGTCGAGCTGTAGAGCGCGTCGGCGAGGCGCCCCTGGAACAGGACGACCTGGCCGGTGGTCTCGGACACCGCGCGGTCGGAGAGCGGATGCTCCGCCTCCATCCCCTTGTAGACCTGGCAGCGCGGCGTGGCGCAGATGTCGTACCCTTCGCGGGCGAACTCGCCCAGGTTGCGCAGCGTGTAGGTGCGGGCGGCGACCGCCTGCGCTTTGAGCGCCTCGACCTGGTTGTACTGGATCGGCCCCATCTCGCTGGGCACCACTCCGCGCAGGTACTCTTCCACGGGCAGCTCGTTGATCAGGTTCAGCAGGCCGCGGTCGTTGACGTAGACGAGCATTCGCCCGCGCCAGCGCTTCCCCTGCACGCGGACGCTGCCGCCGTTCGCCGGGGCCACGGACAGCCAGCGGCCGGGATAGACCGCCGAGTGGGCTCCCTGCGAGACGCGCAGGGCCGGAGCGGTCACCGAGCCCCCCTCGCTGATCACGAACGCATCGGTCACGCCGATCGCGCCGAGGCGCCGGCGGTCGGCCTCCGCCGCCTCGCGCGTGGCATAGCGGCCGACGCGCACCCGGTAGAGGTCGATGCCCGCGTCGAAGTGGGACTCGCTCGGCTGGCGGGTCTCGCGCGCGAGGCGTTGCGCCAGCTCGTCCGCCTGCTTCTCGTCGCGCAGGGCGGCGGCCTGGATGCTGTAGTACCCCTGCTCGGCCCCGGCCGCGGCCGGCTCCACCTTGAAGCTGGCGACCGTCTCCAACGGCTGCTCTCCGGCCCTCGCGATCAGGGCCTCCTCGCAACAGGGGAAAGCGATCTCGGTCAAGTCGGTGCCGAGGCCGACCTTGAGGAGAAGCGGGACGGAAGGGCCCAGCGGAATCGGCTCGACCGGCGCCGGCTCGGGCCGGGGCGCGGGCTGCTTCGGCGGCTCCTCGGCGGGCGACGCGGGTTGCGGCGCGGGCGGAACCGGCCGGGGCGCGGGTGCGGTGCGGCAGGAGGCCAGGGTCACCAGCAGGAGGAGCAGCAGGGCCGGAACGGGGTACAACGTCTTCTTCACGCGGGCAAACCTCCGGAGCGCATCTCGGATCTGATCTTCAACGCAGGCGGGCGCCGTGCACCTTGTTCTCCCGCCGGAAGTCCTCGAGCGAGGTCATGAGGACCGGCTGGGCCATCTCGTACAGGCGGCTGACGAGCATCGCGGGGAGACGGGAGGTCAGGAGCTCGCCGGCCGGAGCGGCTTCCGGGCTGTCGGCCCCCCGGTCGAGAGTGGCCAGGCTCGGGAACGCCGGCTTCAAGGCCTTCCTGTTTTTCGCCGTCTCTTCGAGGAGGTAATTGGTGGTGAAGAGGGTCGGCAGCTGGCGCGTGTAGCGGTGGTTGATGATCAGATAGAGGATGTCGCGGACCCACGGGGTCATCTGCTGCGCCCCGAGCTCGTCGAGGACCAGCAGCTCGGCGCCCATGAGCGGATCGAGGATCTCCCGCTTGGACTCCGGCGAGCCCGGATCGAAGGTGGCCTGGATCTGGTGGATCAGGGAGGTGAACTCGGCGAAGCGGCCACGCACGCGGTAGCGCTCCATCAGCTCGACGAGGACGCCGACCGCGAGATGGGTCTTGCCGGCGCCGGGAGGGCCGAGGAAGAGGAGCCCCGACTGGCGGAATCCTCCCTCCTGCAGGAACCCCTCGACATAGTGCTCGGAGAGGGTGCGCGCTCCCTGGAGCTGCGTCCGCTCGGCCGGCGACGGGCTCGACGTCTGGAAGTTGGAGAGGCGGCAGTGGCGGTAGCGCGGCGGGATGCCGGCGGCCTCCACCAGGCGACGGACGCGGTCCTGCTCGCGACAGGAGCAGGGCCGGGCGGCGCCGGCGCCTCCATCCGACTCGATGACCCACCCTCGTCCACCGCAGAGCGGGCACGTCTCGTCGCGGGTTTCAGGCAGCATTGCGAGGAAATCGTACCATGGGGCCCACGCCTCAGGCTCCGGTAGAATCCTGCCTCCCATGAGCCGCCGCCGATCACTCCTCCTCTTCTCGCTCCTCCTCGGCCTCTCTTGCGCCCTGGCCGGCTGCCCGGGCAAACCGGCGGACGAGGCGGCCCCGCGCCCGCGCCTGGGCGGCGCCGCCAAGGGGTGGAACGTGGTCGTGCTGTCGATCGACACCCTGCGGGCCGACCGGCTCGGCGCCTATGGATATAAGGTCAGGCCCACGAGCCCGCATCTGGATACCCAGCTCGCCTCCGGCCTCACCTTCGACGCGGCCATGGCGCCGCGCGCCGCCACCTGGCCTTCGCTCGCCTCGCTCTTGACCGGCCTCTACCCCAGCGGCCACGCGGTCCAGGAGAACGGCTATGGGTTCCCGGACGACCTGCCGACCCTGCCCAAGCTCCTGCACGGGGCCGGCTACCGGACCGGCGCCTTCCTGAGCAACATGTGCAAAGCGAACCACCAGGGGTGGGACGGCTTCGGCTGCACCGGCGGCCAAGACGGCAAGACCGTCCAGAATGCTCTCGGCTGGGCCCGGTCCCTGCCGGCCGACGGCAAGCCGTTCTTCCTCTGGGTCCACCTGTTCGGCGCCCACGGTCCCTACTACAACGGCGGCGATCTGGCGGACCGCGAGCTCGATCCGGGCTATCAGGGTCCGGTGGGCACGAAGAAGCGGCAGCTCGACGAGATCATGTCCCAGAAGATCCCTCTGGGGCCGCGCGACCTTCAGCACCTGAACGCCCTGTACGACGCGGCGGTGATGGGGGCCGACGGCCTCGCGGGCACGCTCCTCGACAGCCTGCGCGCCGCCGGCCGGCTCGACAAGACCCTGGTGATCGTCACCGCAGACCACGGCGAGGAGCTCTACGAGCACAACCGCTACCTCTACCACTCCTGCTCGGTCTACCAGTCGACCCTGCACGTACCGCTCGGCATCTCGGCGCCGGGCCTGATCGCTCCGGGGGCGCGGGTACCGCAGACCGTGGAGCTGATCGACGTGACGCCCACCCTCCTCGCCCTGCTCGGCCTGCCCGCGCTCCCGGAGGTCCACGGCAAGTCGCTGGTGCCCTATCTCGAGCGGCCCGGCGAAGGCGGGCGCGGCGTGCCGGCCTTCTCCGAGTACGGGGACACGCGGCTGCACACCGTGCTCGACCAGGACTGGAAGCTGGTCTTCAACCCGGACGCGGTGGAGCCGGTCTGCATCCCCAAGGCGCCCCCGGGGCACTACCCGATCGGCCGTGTCGAGCTGTACGACCTGGCGCATGATCCGCGGGAGACCACCAACCTGGCCACCCGCGAGAAGACCCGGGTCACGGAGCTGGTGCGCCTCCTCGACCAGCGCTTCTCCGGCCTGCGCCGCCGCGGCGGCCACCAGGCGGTGCCGGAGGAGCTGCGCAAGGAGCTGGAGGCTCTGGGGTATGTGGCGAAGTGAAGCCTGTGCAGCAGATTTGAAAGTAAAGGCTGGAGCTGTCGGACCAGTTGACGAGAGGGCATCGTTCGTCTACCGTAACCTTCTTAGCCTATCTTTGCATGCAAAAAATCGCCAGGAGCGCAGACCATGCCGGCCGACGTAGTGTTCATCTCCATGCCCTTCGGCGCCGTCTTCCAGCCCGCGATGTCGCTCTCTTTGCTCAAAGCCGAGCTCCAGCCGCTCGGAGTGTCGACCCGGGTGCTCTACCTGACTCTCGACTTCGCGAAGAGGGTCGGCTTCAAGGTGTACAACACGATCTCCGGCAACGAGCCGACCGTCCAAGGGCTCGTCGGCGAATGGGTCTTCACGTCCGCGCTCTTCGACAACGATGCCGGCGTCGACGCCTACGTGCACGACGTGCTCAAGGCCAAGTCGCCCGGGCTGCGCGCCGCGCTCGGCAACCTGCCCGCCATGGACGACGAGCTGATCGCGAAGCTCCTGGCCCTGCGCGCCGAGACCCGGCCGTTCATCGAGGAGTGCCTGGAGAGAGTCCTCCGCTTGAAGCCGCGGATCGTGGGTTTCACCAGCACCTTCCAGCAGCAGGTGGCCTCGCTCGCCCTCGCCCGGCGGATCAAGGAGGAGGCGCCCGAGGTCTTCGTCGTCTTCGGCGGCGCCAACTGCGAGGGCATCATGGGGGCCGAGGTGGTCCGCCAGTTCGGGTTCGTTGACGCCGCGGTCTCGGGAGAGGGCGACCTGGTCTTCCCCGAGCTCGTCCGCCGCGTCCTCGACGGAGCGTCCTGCGACGATCTCCAGGGAGTCAACACCCGCAGCACCGTCGGCCCGGCCACGGCCGCCCAGCCGCAATTCACGAGCGCCCCCATAGTCCGCGACATGGACTCCCTGCCCTACGCCGACTACGAGGACTTCTTCGAGCAGCTCGCCGGTTTCGACTTCGGCGAGGAGGCTGCCGGCCGGCGTCCCCGGCTGATGTTCGAAACCTCGCGCGGCTGCTGGTGGGGGGAGCGCGCGCACTGCACGTTCTGCGGCCTGAACGGCGGGACGATGGCCTTCCGCGCCAAGTCCGAGCGCCGCGCTCTCGAGGAGCTGATCGCTCTGCACGAGCGGTATCCGGACTACCCGATCTCGGTGACGGACAACATCCTCGACATGCGGTACTTCAAGAACCTCATCCCCGAGCTGGCGGCGCGCAAGATCGACCTCGACCTCTTCTACGAGGTCAAGGCCAACTTGAAGAAAGAGCAGATCCGCATGCTGCGCGACGCCGGGATCCGAGACATCCAGCCTGGGATCGAGAGCTTCATCGACGACGTCCTGAACATCATGCGCAAAGGGGTGCGGAGCCTGCAGAACGTCCAGCTCCTGAAGTGGTGCAAGGAGTATGGGGTTACGCCGCACTGGAACCTGATCTGGGGCTTTCCCGGCGAGCGCCCCGAGGATTACGCGTGGATCGCCGATCTCCTGCCGCGGCTCGCCCACCTGCCTGCCGCCGGGGGCGGCGGGCTCCTGCGCCTCGACCGCTTCAGCCCGAACTTCGAGGACTCGGAGGCGCTCGGCTTCCGGGACATTGCGCCGTATCCGGCCTATTTCCACATCTACCCCTTCGCCCCCGAGGTGGTCACCAACCTGGCCTACTTCTTCACCTATCACTATCGCGAGCCGCGCAACGTCAACGACTACATCGGCCCGGTCAAGGAGCGGCTCATGGCGTGGAGGGAGGACTACCCGACCAGCGACCTCTTCTCGGTCGCCAAAGGCGAGAACCTCCTGATCTGGGACCTCCGGCCGATCGCCCGGGAGCCTCTCACCACACTCAAGGGTGCGCTCGCCCGCGTCTACGCGGCCTGCGACTCGATGTGTCACCTCGGGCGCTTGTGCGAGCTCCTCGCGCGGGAAACCGGCGAGACGTTCACGGAGGCCGCGGTCGAGGAGATTCTCCAGCCCCTCGTCGACCGCGACCTCCTGATGCGCGATGGCTCGTATTACCTCGCGCTCGCCATTCCGCTCGGGGAGTATTCCCTGTCCCCCAAGATCCTGGAGCGCTTCCAGGAGGTTGCCCAAAAGCTTGGCGCCAAAGCCGGCGCCAACATCGTGATCCCGCTCTCCATCGAGTCACGGAAGGAGGTGCTGCCTCAGTTTGCCAAGGAGCTTGTATGACCGATTTCCGCTATGCCTGGCGGACGTTGCGCCGGGACCCGCGCTTCACCCTCCTCGCGCTCCTGGTGCTCGCACTGGGGATCGGCGCCTCGACCGCGATCTTCAGCCTCCTCGACGCGGTCGTCCTGCGCTCCCTGCCCTATCCGGACCCCGACCGCCTGGTGTTCGTCTGGCAGGCTCCGGCCAAGAGCCCGGGGGAGCGCAACCCGGTCTCCTATCCCGATTTCATGGACTGGCAAGCGCAGAGCCACTCCTTCTCGCACCTCACCATTTTCTCCAACCCCACCTATGCCCTCACCGTGGGGGACACGACGGACCGGGTCAACGGGGAGCTCGTCTCGCACGGATATTTTTCGATGCTCGGGATCCAGGCCCAGCGGGGCCGGACCTTCCTGCCGGAAGAGGACCAGCCTCCGGGCCCGGCCGTGGCGCTGGTGGGCGACCGGCTATGGCATGAGCGCTTCGGCGCCAAGCCGGCGCTCGTCGGCAGCACGCTGCGGATCAATGGGTACCCATATACGGTGGTGGGGATCCTCCCGCCCGGATTCAGCGGCATCACGGGCAAAACCGCGGTGTGGCTCCCGGCCAGCCGGCACACCGACGCGATCCCCGAGATCGCCGGGCTCGACCCCGTCCACCATCGGGACGTCAACTGGATCGCGGCGTTGGGCCGCCTCAAGCCGGGCGTGAGCCAGGAACAGGCCCAGGCGGAGATGGCGGCGCTGACGGCGCGTCTGCCGCCCGCCGATCCGCAGGCGCCCGAGCCACGGACGGCCCTGATCGTGCCGCTGCGCGATCTGCTCCTGGGCGGCATCGCGATCGCGGTGACGATCCTGCTCGCCGGCGTCCTTTTCGTCCTCCTGATCTCCTGTGCCAACCTGGCGGGCCTCCAGCTCGTGCGGGCGCTGGCGCGCGAGCACGAGATGGCCGTGCGGACGGCGATCGGAGCGAGCCAGAGGCGCCTCGTGCGCCAACTGCTCACCGAGAGCCTGCTCGTCTCCATCCTCGGCGGCTCCTGCGGCATCCTCCTCGCCTTCCTGGTCGTCCAGGTGCTGACCTCGGCCCTCTCGGCACAGTTGCCGAGCTTTCTCAGCATCCAGTTCGACTGGGCCGTCCTCGCCTTCGGAGTGGCCGTCTCGCTGGCCACGGGCCTCATCTTCGGCATCGTGCCTGCGCTGCGGGTCTCCCGGGTCGATCCCGGCCGTTCCCTCAGCACGAGCCGCTCGACCGACAGCAAGGGGCACGACCGGAGCAGGAAATTTCTGGTGGTGTTCGAGACGGCGCTGGCCCTTGCTCTGCTCGTCAGCGCCGGGCTGCTGGTGAAGGCGAGCTACCGGGCGGCGAGCCTTCCTCTGGGATTCGAGACGGCGAACCGCCTCGTCATGCGGCTCGACCTCCCGCTCGGCCGCGACTCCGACGCCCAGATCCTCAACCTCGCCCAACGGCTCGCCACGGACGTCGGCGCGCTCCCCGGGGTCCGCGGCGCGACCTACAGCTCGGACGTGCCGTTCGACAATCGGCAGACGAGCGTCGGCAACCTGGTGATCGAGGGCAGGGCCACACAGCCTGGCGAGAACATCAAGGCGTTTCGGCACGCAGTGGGACCGGGCTTCTTCGCCGAGATGAGCATGCTGCTCGTCCGCGGGCGCGCCTTTGCCGCGGAAGACGACGCGCGGTCGGCACCGGTCGCCATGGTCAGCCGCTCTTTCGCCAACCGCTATTGGCCGGGCGCGGACCCGGTCGGCAAGCGGCTGCGGATGGACACCAAGGAGCCGTGGCGGACCGTCGTCGGAGTCGTGGACGACGTCCACTATCGGAACCTGCTCTCCGATCCGAACCAGGACGGGGACCTCTACCTCCCCTTCCTCCAGAGTCCCGCGAAGACGTTCGCGCTGGTCGTGACGACCACCCGCGCGGCCGAGGCCGCGGTGCCGAGCGTCCGCGGAGCGGTCCAAAAGATCGTTCCCGACGTGCCGGTCTACAACGTCAGCACCTTGGAAGAGCAGCGGGACAGCGCCTACTCGAACACCCGCGTGAGCGCCCTGCTCATGGCGATCCTCGCGGCCATCGCCCTGCTCCTGGCGGCGATGGGGATCTACGGCCTGGTCTCCTATGGCGTAAGCCGGCAGACGCGGGAGATCGGCATCCGCATTGCCATGGGCGCACGCCGCTACGACGTGCTCCGGTTGGTGGTCCGCCAGGGCCTCGTCGTCGCGCTTGTCGGTGTCGCCATCGGGCTCCTCCTGGCTGCCGGGCTCACTCGTTCCCTCGCGAGCCTCCTCCTCGGCGTGAGCGCGTTCGATCCCGCGATCTTCGCCGCGGTGTCGGTCGTGCTCGTCGCCATCGCCATGGCGGCAAGCTATTTCCCCGCCCGACGGGCGAGCCGCCTCGATCCGACGACGGCCCTGCGCAGCTAAAAGGGAGCACTCCAGAAGGAGCGCTCCCTTTTGTCGTTCAGCGTACGATGGGGAGGAGGGCGCGGACCGGGGTCTCGGGGTCAGCCACGGTCCGGAAGGGCTCGGCGAGCTCCGCCGCTCCGTAACTCTCGGAGGCAATCAGGGGACAGCGGAAGCAGGCTTCCGCTCCCTCCTGGAGCCACCAGCGGCAGGAGTCCCGGATGGCGCACTGCGGGAGGTGGTCGACCGCCGTGGGCAGCCCCTCGACGATGCGGGTGGCGAGGCGGCAATCCGTCCCGTCGAAGTGCTGGCAGGCGCCGCCGGCACAGGGCGCGGCGAACCGGAAGACCTCGGTGGGGGCAACCGGCCCCGCGAGAGCGAGGAGCTCCTCGGTGACCGGCCGGGTCTGGTCGAGATAAGCCACTCGCGGCTGCTCGACGCTACCCAGGACCACGCCGAAGACGGCGCTGCCAGGCATCTCCGGCCGCGAGCTCGGGCACTGGATCCGGGCGGACGCCTCGGTGCGGTCCGCCGTCGCGGGATGAGGTTGCGGAGCCATCGCCGGCCCCGGGTCAGTCGAGGATGAGCCCGATAAAGATCGAGATGGATTCGAGTGGGCCCTGGGGCCTGTTCTCACGGTCCTTGACGGCGCGGCGGACCGACGTCGACGTGGCTTCGATGAGATCATTGATGGTGATCTGCTCCGCTCCGCGCAAAGACTGGGTGGACTCATACTCGTTGGGCATGGAGACACCTCCGTCCTCGGGTCTGTCGGCGCCATTGCCGCTAGCCTAGGGGTGCCTCATCTTAGGCGATTCCGCGCGAAGAATCCAGAGAGGGCACCGCGGCCTGCCGCGGGTGTTGACAGACCCAGACTGCGCCCGTAGTATATGCATCCTTCCGCGCGGCGGGAGGTTAGCTCAGCGGTTAGAGCACCTGCCTTACACGCAGGGGGTCGCGGGTTCAAATCCCTCACCTCCCACCAAAGAGGTGAGACGCCGCGGAGAAGCTTGAGATCAAAGGTTTCAGAAATTCGCGGGGCTGTAGTTCAGTTGGTTAGAACGCCGGCCTGTCACGCCGGAGGTCGCGGGTTCGAGCCCCGTCGGCCCCGCCAATCATGAGCCTGGATTCGCTGGAGAGACTGCAATGCGCGACAAGATCAAGTTGGTTTCGACAGCCGGCACCGGCTACTTCTATACGACGGACAAGAACAAGAAGCTCTCCACCGAGAAGCTCCGCCTGAAGAAGTACGACCCCAAGGTGCGCAAGCACGTCGAGTTCGTCGAAGAAAAGATGCGCTGAGCGGGCTCCCCCTGCTCCACCCCCGCCGCGAGGCCCCCCAGCTCGGGGGCCTTTCGTGTTTCAGCCCCTCGTGACAAAATGCCTCAAAGGAGGAGATGCGATGCACGAGTTGCCCCAACTGCCTTACGCTTTCGACGCTCTGGAGCCCCACATCGACGCCCAGACGATGCAGATCCACCACGACAAGCATCATGCGACGTACGTCACCAAGCTGAACGACGCGCTCAAGGACCAGCCGGACCTCCAGAAGAAGAGCCTCGAGGACCTCCTGCGCGGCATCAACGAGGTTCCCGAAACGATCCGGACGGCCGTGAAGAATCATGGCGGGGGCCACCACAACCACAGCCTCTTCTGGCAGGTCATGGGCCCGAACGGCGGCGGCACGCCCTCCGGCCCGCTCAGCGACGCCATCTTCCAGGCGTTCGGCGACTTCCGGGCGTTCAAGGAAAAGCTCACCAACACGGCCACCAACCTGTTCGGCTCCGGCTGGGGCTGGCTGGTCGCCAAGGACGGCAAGCTCGACGTCATCGGCAAGCCCAATCAGGACAGCCCGCTGATGGATGGCGCGACGCCTCTCCTGGGCGTCGACGTCTGGGAGCACGCCTACTACCTGAAGTACCAGAACCGGCGCCCCGACTACCTGTCGGCCTGGTGGAACACGATCAACTGGAAGGATGTCGAGCAGCGCTTCCAGCGCGCCCGCGGTTGATCTCCTCATCCCTCTGTCTGGGGGTTTCCCCGACATTCCGTGCTCACGGAATTGGCAGGGCTCCTGAGACGGGAGTCCTGCCTCTGTCACACCGCTGCCGCACGCACAGCCCCAACTTGCGGTTATAGAGAAGTTTGCACGTGTCAGCTCACGCCGTGAGCACCAACCTGCCATCTGGATAGCGCAGAATCAAGCGAACCTCAAGTATCGTCCCTCTAGAATAGGTTCAAATGAGGCTGAGGGGATGGGCACCTCAGGCTACTTAATCGCTCCAAGGAGGGAAGAGCATCATGGCTAACTTTGACCGCGCAATCCACAGCTTTCGGCAGGATGAGCGGCATCTGACGAAAGTCTTCAAGGCGCTGTCGGACGGGACGCGCCAGGAGATCCTGCGCCTGCTGGAGGGACGGCAGCGCACGGTCGGCGAGATCGTCGGGAACTTCAATCTGTCGCAGCCGACCATCTCTCGTCATCTTTCAGTCCTCAAGGAGGCGGATCTGGTCGTCGACCAGAGGCAAGGGCAGAATGTGATCTACCGTCTCAATGATAACGCCCTCTCCACCTCCATGCAGGAGTTCTTCGGACAGTTCCGGAGCTGCCAGGAAGTAATGCGCTGACCTGAGAGACGGACCTCTCCGGCTCTCCTGACTTGTCTTTTTTCCCTTTGCAATTCGAGGCGGGGGCGGTATAAGATTCCGCCCCCGGGTCGCCTGCCCGTCCGGCGGGTAGCCTCCGTTCACTTCCCATTCTCGGCGGTGTAGCTCAGTTGGTTAGAGCGAGCGACTCATAATCGCTAGGTCATGGGTTCAAGTCCCGTCACCGCCATCATCCCTTCATGGCCGTCGTGTCCCTCCTCGCCTCTCTGCGCTCCTTCTTCCGGGAGACGGCTCCGCTCGCTCCCGGCGACCCGGTCGTCGTCGCGTTCTCCGGCGGGCCGGATTCGACGGCGCTGCTCCTGGGGCTGAGCCGGCTTCAGATTCAGCGCCTTCAGATTCAGATCACCGCGGCGCATCTCGATCACGGGCTGGACGACGGCTCGGCCGGCCGCGCCGCCGCCGCGGCCCGGATCGCGGCGCGGCTCGGCGTGCCGTTCGTGAGCGAGCGGCGACCGGTCCCGGACCTGCGGCGGCCGGGTGAGAGCCCCGAGGCCGCGGCGCGCCGGATCCGCTACGGCTTCCTCGAAGAGATCCGCGACCGCCTCGGCGCCCGCTATGTGGCGACCGCCCATCACCAGGACGACCAGGCCGAGACCGTCCTTCTCCGCCTGCTGTTCGGCAGCGGGCTCGAAGGGCTGTCCGGAATCCGCCCGGTCCACGGCCGGATCATCCGGCCGCTCCTGGAGGTGCCCCGCGCCGTGCTCCGGGAGGAGGTGGAGGCCGCGGAGATCGCCTGGGTGGACGATCCGGCGAATCTGGATCTGAGCGTGCCGCGGAATCTGGTGCGGCATCGGTTGCTGCCGGCGCTGACGGCGGAAGAATCCTCACCCCCGGCCTCCCTCGCCCGCCTCTCCGACCGCGCCCGCCGCGCCAGCTCCGCTCTCGACCGGCGCCTCGGCGATCTGCTGGGCATGCGCTCGCTCGACGACGGCGCGGTGGCCGACCGCCGGGCTCTCCTGGAATTGCCGGAGGAGCTCCTTCCGTTCGCCCTCGCCGCCCTGCACCGGCGGGCCGGCGCTCCGTACCCGGCGGGAAGCGCGGCGCGGGCGGAGCTCCTGCGCCAGCTGGGGCCTGCGGGCACCGAGCGGCTCGCGTGCGACGGCGGCGGCGGCTGGCGCTGGGAGGCCGCGGGCGGCCTTCTGGCGCTGCGCCGTCCGCGAATGTCCGTGAAACCCCTGCGCTTCACATATACTCTGGAAGTTCC